>VGSJ01000043.1 GCA_016875015.1 Deltaproteobacteria bacterium
TCTTGCAGCTCAACCTGTTTCGTACCTGCTCCTTGCAGGAACTTTTTAATCCGCCAGGCCCGGTTCCGGATAATATGAATGTTAATAATCAGTTAACCTTGGCTTGGGCCTAGCCGGACAGAAATGATTGTGTATATCATTTTGCATTAAATGAATTATGCGAAACAATTAATGAAATCAATAACATTGACCAACATGAAATGCTATACATAATGATCGGTGGGAGACGGTTACGCGATATTAGTGATCTTCCATTTGATTTAGCAATATAGGCTTTACACTAGCAGGTTCAATATTTTCCCATGTAGAACCCCATTACTGGCCAGAATATTGGGGGCGTCCAGGTCGTAATCGCGGCCGTCGAAAGTGGTGATCTTCCCCCCCGCCTCGGTGACGATGAGGAGGCCGGCGGCGGTGTCCCAGGGTTTGAGGTTTTCCTCATAGAAGCCGTCCAGGCGGCCGCAGGCGAGGTAGGCCAGGTCTAGGGCGGCGGAACCGCCCCGGCGCAACCCCTGGACAATTCCCAGCAGGCGCCCCAGGCGGGCCAGGGTCTCGGGCACCCGTGCCCTGATGTCATAGGGAAAGCCCGTGGCGATGAGGGCTTGGTCCAGCCGCGCCGTTTGGGAAACCCGGATGGGCCGGCCGTTGAGGCTGGCCCCCCCTCCCCGGCTCGCCTCGAAGAGCTCATCCCGCAAGGGGTCGTAGATCACTCCGTATTCGAGGGCGCCGTCCGCCTCGCACGCGATGGACACGCAGAACATGGGAAACCCGTGGGCGAAGTTGACGGTGCCGTCCAGGGGGTCGATGATCCACCGGCAGGCTGGACTTAAGGGGTCGCCCTCCCAGGCCAGGCCGGGGAGAGCGGGTTCCCGGGCAGCCGGGGGCGGCGGCCCTACAACCCCCTCCCCTCCCCTCTCCTCCGCCAGAAAGCCGTGGTCCGGGAAGGCCTGGCGGAGCATCGCCAGGATAATTTCCTGGCACTCGTAGTCGGTCTCGGTCACCGGGTCGATGGCCCCTTTCATGGTGATCTGATGGGGCTTCGGGTAATTCTGGCGCATCACCGCGCCCGCAGCCAGGGCGGCTTGCCGCCCGATCTGGGCGATTTTATCCGGCATGGGTTTGATCCTTGCCTCCCAGGCAGGTTCATGGCGATTAAAATAAATTGGGGGATGGTGCGCAGTGCGCACAAAAACCGGCTTTTCAGGAACCCACCGTCAGGAGTTGAAACCCGGTCTCCGGGTCCTTCCGGCGCCGGGCCGCGGTCCCCAGGATTTCCAGCAGCACCACCTCGCCCACCAGCCAGACGTCCACCCCGGCCCGGGTGCAGCCCACGGTGGCCCGGCCTTCCCGGCCGGCGGCGGCGTGCATGTGGAGCACCGGCGCCCCCGCCTCGTCGGGGATCAGGGTCCCCAGGGCCAGGACCTCCTGAGAGCCGCTGAGCAGGTGGACCAGGGGCACGACCGCATCAACGCGCCGGGCATCCGGGCCCACCACCACCTGGCTCCCCGTGGCGGAGCCGCCCAGGTAAAAGGCCAGGGCGTGCGCCAGATTGTGGTCCCGGGCAAAGGCTTCCAGGGTATCGTTAAGGCGCTCCCCGTCCTCCAGTCTCAAGACAAAGACCCGCCCCATCCGGCCTTCAGTGTAATGCATACTGTCTCCCTTGAGATGAAAGCCATTTTGTTAGGGGCCGGTTTTGGTGTCGGCCCGTGATGCGGGCGGACCCGCAAGTCCGCCCCGATAAAGGATCTCATCTCTCATCAGCCTTGAACCTTGCCCTCACCCCTCACTTCTTCTTGGCCTTGATGACCGCTTTCTTTTTGGGGGCGGCTTTGCCGTAAACCGGAGCCGAACCTGGGGTCAGGGGCGTAAACAGGTTGACCGTGAGCAGACCGATAAAGAAGCCCCCCAGGTGGGCCATCCAGGCCACGGGGCCACCGTTCCTGAGGCCGTAGAACTGCAGCGCCAGCCACAGCCCCAGCCAGACAACGGCGGGAATGTACACCGTCTCCGGGCGCAGCTTCCAGAAGACGACGGTCAAGATGGACGACTTGGGCAGCCGGATCAGGTACCCCCCCAGCACCCCGGCAATAGCGCCGCTGGCGCCGATCATCGGCACGGCCAGACTGGAGGCCGCCAGGACGTGGAAGATGCAGGCAAAAAAGCCGCAAAACAGATAAAACCCCAGAAACCGTAAGGGTCCCAGGTCATCCTCCAGGGCTTCGCCAAAGACCCAGAGGAACCACAGATTGCCGATGAGATGCACCCACCCGGCGTGGAGGAAGAGGGAGCTGAACATGGTGGGCAGCAGCCCCACGGATTGCCTGAGGCTCAAGATATTGAGGCGGCTCAACTCGGAGGCCTTCGCCCCCTTCTTATAAAAAAGGTCCGTGGACGCATCGGGTCCGATGTGGAGTTGATAGAGAAAGATCGCCAGATTGACGGCGATCAGACCCAGGGTGACCCAGGGCCACCGGTGTTTGGCCCGCGCCCCGCGGATGGGAATCATGAGACGGCTCCGGGGTTCAACCCCTGCGGCCCGGCCCCCATGAGGACAACCCGGCCCGGATGACGTGGCACGGCTCGGCTGGCGGCGGACCCCATAAATTCCTGGTCAAGGCTCCCGTTCATGGCGGCGGCTCAGGAAACGGCAAGGCTGACCCCCCGGCCCTGGCCCACAACCCCGCGCATTGTATCTTAATGCCCCCGGCCTGTCCAGAGCCACAGCCATCAACCCGGGAGCCAGCCCCAACCCCCCGGGGGTTATCGCAGGTAAAGCCCGGGGGCTCCGCTTCTTCCCCGGCTGTCCCGCAGGCGCTCCGGTCCCTTGCCAGCGCGGCCCTATCCTCCCCCGAGACCTCTTTAGCGTATAATGATGGACCATAAAAATCTACCGGATATCTTATGGCTATGAAAACCGGATATCTGAATATGCCCTTGACAATTTTGCGGCGTCAGGACTTGACAGGCCGCCACGGTTTTGTTAACTAAATAGCTGCACGTGGGGCTGTAGCTCAGCTGGAAGAGCACTTGAATGGCATTCAAGGGGTCAGGGGTTCAAATCCCCTCAGCTCCACCAAAATTTAATAATAAATAAGGCAAGTTACAGGCTATAACCTGAACTTGCCTTTTCTTTTTTCAGTCAACGTGCACCTTAAGTGCACTAATTTGCTGGCATGACCAATGCTTACGGGGTCAGCGCCAGAATCGGTCGGGCATGTCCACCGTTATCAAATTGTTCGGTCCCCGGGTTCTTTTGATTATCCCGCCAGGGCCGTTTGCTGCCGGGACCGACCCCTTCGGCGGACAAGCCACTTGGTCAGTTCCACGACGGGGACCAGGGTGAGGCTAAGGCCGGCCGCCACCAGCCAGTCCTGCCACCGGAGCGGCGTGGTGTGGAAGAGACGGGACAACGGGTCCCATTCTATCACCGCCACCATCATCGCCAGAGAGGCCAGCACGGACAGGACCAGGAACCGGTTCTTAAAAACCCCCACCTTGAACACCGACAGGTACTCGGACCGGCAGTTAAAGCCGTTTACCAGCTTGGCCAGCACCAAGGTGACGAAAACCATGGTCTGGGCCCGGGGCAGCGACAGGTCCGGATTTACAGAGATCGCCCAGCCCCCGTGGTAATAATAATAGTAAAACAGCGGCAGGAGGATAAGTGTGAGATAGACGGAGACGACCCCTATCAGCTCGTTGAACCTGCGGTTAAACACCCCCTCTTGCGAGGGGCGGGGCGGCCGGGACATGACGTCCGGAGCTTTGGGGTCCACCCCTAAAGCCAGACCCGGCAAGCCGTCGGTAACCAGATTCACCCATAAAATCTGAATGGCGGTCAACACCAGGGGCATACCCGAGATTAAAGACCCGGTGAGTACTAAAATCATACTGATATTGCAGCTTAAGGAATAAATCAGGTATTTTTTGATGTTGTCATAACTAGCCCGTCCTTCTTCAATTGCCGATACCAGGGTGGCAAAGTTGTCGTCCGCCAGGATCATAACCGCGGTCTCCTTGGTGACTTCGGTGCCGGTGATCCCCATGGCCACGCCGATATCCGCCCGCTTCAGGGCCGGGGCATCGTTGACCCCGTCCCCGGTCATGGCCACCACCTCTCCTTGCTCCTTGAGGATATCCACCAGGCGGAGCTTATGTTCCGGGGCCACCCGGGCGAACACCCGGACCTCCCGGAGGGCCTCTTTGAGCTCCGGATCACTCAGTTTATTGAGCTCAGGACCCGTTATGACCGCGTGGGATTCCTGGCCCTGGGAAACCAGGCCCACCTCCCGGGTGACGGCCTGGGCGGTGACCGGGTGGTCGCCGGTGATCATGATGACCCGAATGCCCGCCTGGCGGCACTGACTCACGGCCTGGCGGGCCTCCGGCCGGGGCGGGTCGATCATCCCCACCAGCCCTACCCAGACCAGTTCCGGGTCAGCCTCACCAGACTCCAGATCTGGGACTTCAGGCAGACGCCGGTAGGCCAGTCCCATAACCCTGAGAGCCTCCTGGGCCATTGCGGCCGCCTGGTCGTGGACGGCCTCGCGATCCTGGGCGCTCATGGTCCGCTCGCCCTGGGCGGTCAGCATCAGCCCCGCCCGGGGCAGCAGGCGTTCCGGCGCCCCCTTGACGCACATCAACACCCCATCCGGCCCCTGATGAAAGGTGCTCATACGCTTGACGTCCGAGGAAAAGGGGATCTCCGCCAGCCGGGGAAATTCTCGATGGAGCGCCTCGGGTTCCAACCCCGCCTTCCGGCCCAACACCAGGAGCGCCCCCTCCGTGGGGTCGCCCCGCACCGTCCAGTTGCCGTCGCTCTCTTCCAGGGCGGCGTCATTGCACAACATGGCAATACGCGCGGCCCAGGCCAGCACCGGCTGGTCGCCAGGGCTGACTTCGTCTTCCCCCACCTGAAACGATCCTGCGGGTTCATACCCTGAGCCGCTGACCTCGATGACCTTGCCGTCCAGATAGAGTTGGCGCACCGTCATCTCGTTTTTCGTCAGGGTGCCGGTCTTGTCGGTGCAGATCACCGTGGTGCAGCCCATGGTCTCCACTGCGGACAGGCGCTTAACGATGGCGTTTTTCCGGGCCATGCGAGTGGTCCCGATGGCCAGGGTACCGGTGATTACCGCCGGAAGTGCCTCGGGCACTGCGGCCACCAGCAGGCTGATGCCCCAGATCAGCATCTCCAGCCAGGAGTGGCCGCGCCAGACGCCCAGCAGTGAGGCCCCCACGGCCACCGTCAGGCAGACAACGGCCAAGACCCGGCCAATGGAGGCCATGCGGGCTTCCAGGGGGGTTTTATCCTCGGTTACGTCCTGCAACATCCGGGCGATCTTGCCGAACTCCGTGTCCATGCCGGTGGCGGTGACCACGGCCCGGCCCCGGCCGTAGGTGATCACGGTGCCCCCGAACACCATGCACTTCCGGTCGGCCACGGCCATGTCGGGGTCGGCCACCGGCGCCATATTCTTGCCCGAGGCGGTGGACTCCCCGGTAAGGAGGGCCTCGTCCGCCTTCAGATTGATCTCCTCCAGCAAGCGGGCATCCGCGGCCACCCGGTCGCCGGTGTGCAACACCAGCACGTCTCCCGGCGCCACTTCCCGGGCGGGGATGGCCCGCTCTTTGCCTTCCCGGACTATGGTGGCCACCGGCGCCGCCAGTTTCTGCAAGGCCGCCGCGGTCTTTTCCGCCCGGTATTCCTGGACAAAACCCAGCACCACGCAGGCCAGCACAATGGCCAGAATGACCCACGCATCCAGGCTTTCCCCCAAGAAAAAGGAGATCACCGTGGCCGCCAGAAGAATAAGGATCAGGAGGTTGGTAAACTGCCGCAGCAGGATGCCCCAGGCAGAAATTTTTTTGCCCGCGGCCAGTTCGTTGGGGCCGTAGCGCTCCAGGCGCTCCTGGGCCTCGGCGTCGCTCAGTCCCTGGGGGCTGGTGTCCAGCCTCTCAAAGACCGCCTCCGGCGTGAGGGTATGGAAATGGATGGGTTCCGTGGGCATAATCGACCTTTCTCGTTACGGCAAAGAATCTGTTATCCTCTTGAAGGACATACAAGCAGTAGGGCGCGTCTCACGCGCCAGTTTATTATGCGTAAAATCGCTACATTCCTGAATTCCCCTACCGGTCAAGGTTGTATTTTACCCCAGACCATTGCCGGGGCCAATGGAAAAGGCGAACCAGGCTTGCATCTTGTCCGGTGAGGATTTACTATGAAACAACATACGACGCAGGAAAAAGCCTGCCTCCATCAGCCAGCCTAAGGAGTAACCATGAATTATAAAGCGGCGGCCGCCCAGTTGAAAGAGGCCCTGCGCCTCAGGACCGATCCCTTCGGGGTCGCCTTCTTGAAAGACGCTGCCGGACTGCCGGCCAAGACCCGGCAGCCCTCCAAGGTCTTCGGCAAGAAAGTGACCATCTGCCAGGGGGTCACCCTGGCCCGGGTGTATGGCTGGCCCGTGGGTCTGACCCAGGACGATCTCATCTGCATCCCCGGCATGTTGGTGTTCGGCTTCACGCCGGCCACCGACCCCATCATGGAACTGGGGCAGCTCTTCTGCGAAGTGGGGTTTCACTCGGACCTGGGCCCGGCCCTCAAAGAGGTGGAATCCCTGCCCCGCTTCGGGCCCCAGGAGATTGGGGCCATCTACCTCTGCCCCCTGGAACGCCTCACCCTGGACCCGGAAGTGGTGGCGGTTTACGGCAACCCGGCCCAGCTCATGCGCCTCATTCAGGCGGCCACCTTCAGCCTGGGGGAGCGGGTCAGCGGCGAATTCAGCGGCAAGGTGGAATGCAGCTCCTATCTCATCGCCCCTTACCGCACCGGTGAGTTCAAGGTGGCCATCCCCGGCATGGGCGACCGCATCTTTTCCATGACCCAGGACGACGAGATGGTGGTGGCCTTCCCCGGCAAGTTCCTGGCAGGGCTCCTGGTGGGGCTGAAAGACGCCGGCAAAAAGATCGGGGCCCGCTACCCCATCACCTTTTACCAGAACTTCTCCCCCAGCTTTCCGCCAGCTTATGAAGCGCGGGCCAAGAAGTGGGGGATCATCTGAAGCAAGGAGGGCGGGCGTCCTGCTTGCCGGTGGTGCGTAAGACGCACCCTTGAAAAGCTGAAAGCTGACCGCTGAAAGCTGAGAGCAATAAAATGATTCGCGCCTTCCTGGCCATTGAACTGCCCGACGATCTCCGCGCCGGCCTAGCCCAGGTCCAGGAGGAATTGAAACGGAGCCGGGCCGACGTGCGCTGGGTGGCGCCGGTAAACATTCACCTGACCTTGAAATTCTTCGGGAACGTCCCGGATGACGAGATCGCGGCGCTGGCCGCCGCGGCCCGGGAAGCCGCAGCCGAAACCGCCCCGTTGCAGCTTCAGGTGACGGTTGCCGGGGCCTTTCCGTCCCCCAACGCCCCCCGGGTGGTGTGGCTGGGGCTGGGGGGGGACGTGGTCCCCTTGACGCAGCTTTTCTACCGGCTGGAAAAAGGCTTTGCAGCCCTGGGCTATCCGCCGGAAGGCCGGGCCTTCAATCCGCACCTCACCCTGGGCCGGGTGAAATCCCCGGCCAACCGGGATAAACTGGCCCGGCTGCTGGCCAAACTGCCGCCGGTGGACTGGCCGCCGTTTGAGGTGAAGGAGTTGATTCTGTTTCAGAGCGTCTTGTCGCCCCAGGGGTCGAAATATACGCCGTTGGAAGTTATTAAACTAGGCGGGACGGAAAAGTAGGGTGCGTCTTACGCACCATTAAAGGCCGCCCGGAAACCCAAGTTAATTTTTATTAGGCCTGAAAAGACTTGACCAAAACCGGTTAATGTCTTACATTGTATGACATGAAGACTAATACATTGACCATAAGGCTGGACGAGGAGTTGGATAAGCTTCTGACGAAGGCGGCGAAGCAATCGGGAAAGAATCGGAGTGAGATTGCCCGTGAGGCGCTGCGCCGCCAACTCCGGGTCAGTCAGTTCGAAGCCCTCCGCCGGAAGATTATGCCTTTCGCAGAGGCGCGGGGATATCTCGCCGATGAGGACGTGTTCCGGGAAGTTTCGTGAGGGTTCTCCTGGACACCAACGTCATCGTCAGCGCGGTTACGACCCGAGGGCTGTGCGCCGACGTCTTTCGCGCCGTGCTGGCGGCCCATGAACTCGTCACCTGTGCCAAGGTTCTTCAGGAGGTCCGGCGAATTTTGGGTATGAAGTTCGACGTACCGGAACAGTTAATCGCCGAATACCTTGAACTTATCGGCCAAGATGCCATCGTGGCCGAGCCTGAAGACCTGCCGGACCTCCCCATCCAGGACCGGGATGACGCGGCCATCGTGGCCGCGGCCATCGCCGCCGGGGCGCAGGTTCTGGTCACCGGCGATCACGAACTGCAAAGCCTCAAGAAAGTCGGCAAGGTAAGGATTCTGTCCCCCAGAGCCTTCTGGGAAGAACTGACGGCCTGCGTATGGGCCTCGGCGGCATTGGAGAAAAATAGATGAAGCAGGAATATACCGCGGTTATCAAACAGGAAGGCGATTGGTGGATTGGCTGGATTGAAGAAGTGCCGGGGGTGAATTGCCAGGAACGCAGCCTGGAAGAACTGCGGGAAACCCTGCGACTCACCTTGCAGGAGGCTTTGGAGTTCAACCGGCAGGAGGCCCTTGCTGCTGCCGGCACCGAGTTTCGAGAAGAAAAAATCGCGGTATGAAGCGCCGGGAGTTTCTTCATTACCTGCGCTCTCAAGGCTGTAAAATGCTCAGAGAAGGGAGCCGCCATTCCTGGTGGCATAATCCCCAACTCAATAAACGCTCAGCCGTGCCGAGACATGGCGAAATTAAGGATTCACTCGCAAGGAAAATTTGCCAGGACCTGGGGATAACCCCGGTGAAATAAACCCGAAGCGCCTGGGGCGGGAAACCGTAGCTTCCCCCCCGTTAGCTTATTCTCAAGTAACAGTCATAGTGCGTTTTACGCACCATTGTGATATCCAGGGATTAATTCCCGGCTACTGGGCGCTCTAAGAGGAATAACTGCCGGATGGAATAGCATTTGACGGCGGGATGCGCTCCGCTTTCCCGCCCTACGGGGCCTGTATTGCGAAGCGGGAGCTTCGGGGCAGGAAACGTTCCCAAGCCGGAGCTTGGGAACGAGGCGAGAGCGTATTGTCGGCCCAGGGGTCGAAATATACGCCGCTTGAGGTGATTCCGTTGTGGAAATAATCGGCGCATGGTAGTCGCAGGCTTTATCTTGCGCCTTTGAAGAAATGCAGATGGATATCCAAGAACTTTACGGAATGCTTGATGGAATAGTAGAAGCAAAATTTAATAATTTACAAGAATTCCGCCAAAATCAAGAGGAACTATGGCACTTTATTAATACTGCATATTTAGTTTCATCTGGATTAATCAGAAGCATTGTGGTTTTGCCAGACCTTACTACAATTGAAACTCATAGAATAATGATGTGGTGGACGATGTTAGATTACCAAATGGAAAGTCTTTTTCTTAACATAAACAGACAACTTGAAATAGCTCTAGCATCTCTCCGTATGGCCAGCGAAATTGCAAGAGATATTGCTAGGATTGGCAATGATGAGACCAAATTGCATATATGGCTAAATAAAATTAATAATACAACAATTAAGAAACAGTATAAAAAAATATTTTAAATTCGACGATTCTAATAAACTTGAAAATTATATCCATAAGCTATATGATCTTAGTTCAACCTTTGGGGTTCATTCTCATAGTTTGCGCACTGGCTGCATGAAACCCATAAAAACTATGAAGAATGAAAAATATGTTTTATTGCAAATACCAGATAGCGCAGTGTTTAAATGGTTGGGTGTATGGCTCGCCGCATTTTTTCCGCTGAATGCAATTTGTTCTATGTGTTTTTTACAAGATAGAAAGGCTCAACTTTCAGAACATTACAAGCATTTTCAGAACATATGGGATGTTTCTGTCCCAGTTTTCGAGAATTACCAAAAAAATCTTCGAGACATTGATTGCAAAGTAATTAAATTTCCCAAAATAATTAAAGATTAATGAATAACGCAGGCTAAAGTCTGCGGCTACAAATTCCAATAATACCTAATTAAAAAGGAATATAACTATGACCGACCAAACCGCGGACCGCACTAAGGCCCTGGAACAGGCGTTGGGTCAGATTGAAAAGAGTTACGGCAAGGGCGCCATTATGCGCCTGGGGGCCGATGAAAAAATAGACGTGGCGGTGATTCCCACCGGCTGCCTGTCCCTGGACCTGGCCCTGGGGATCGGCGGCGTGCCCCGGGGGCGCGTGGTCGAAATCTACGGCCCGGAATCCTCGGGGAAAACCACCCTGGCCCTGCACATAATCGCCGAGGCCCAGCGCAAAGGCGGGGTGGCGGCCTTCATCGACGCCGAACACGCCCTGGACGTGACCTACGCCCGGAAGCTGGGGGTCCGGACCGAGGACCTCCTCATCTCCCAGCCCGATTCCGGGGAGCAGGCCATGGAAATCGCCGAGATCCTGGTGCGCAGCAACGCCATCGACGCGGTGGTGGTGGATTCGGTGGCCGCGCTGGTGCCCCGCTCCGAGATCGAAGGCGATATGGGGGACGCCCAGATGGGCTCCCAGGCCCGCCTCATGTCCCAGGCCCTGCGCAAACTCACCTCAGCCATCAGCAAGTCCATGACCACGGTGATCTTCATCAACCAGATCCGCCACAAGATCGGGGTGATGTTCGGCAACCCCGAGACCACCACCGGAGGGAACGCCCTGAAGTTCTACGCCTCCATGCGCCTGGACATCCGCAAGATGGCCGCCATCAAGCTGGCCGACGAAGTTATCGGGGTCCACGCCCGGGTCAAGGTGGTGAAAAACAAGCTGGCCCCGCCCTTCAGAGAGGCGGAATTCGACATCATCTACGGCCAGGGCATCTCCCGGGAAGGCGACCTCCTGGATCTGGCCACGGCCCAGGGCCTCATCGCCAAGAGCGGCGCCTGGTACAGCCACGGTTCCGAGCGCATCGCCCAGGGACGGGAAAATGCCAAGACCTATCTCAAGGAGCACCAGGAACTGGCCAACGACCTGGAGAAACAAATCCGGGCTTTCCACGGCATGCCGCCCGAAGGGGCGAAAGCCTCGCCACAGGAGTAGAACATGACCAGCCGCGAGATCCGGGAGACCTTTTTGCGCTTCTTCGAATCCCAGGGGCACACCAGGGTGGCCAGTTCCTCTCTGGTGCCCGCCGGGGACCCCACCCTGCTGTTCACCAATGCCGGGATGGTGCAGTTTAAGAAGGTGTTCCTGGGAGAAGACCCCCGGCCCTACACCCGGGCCGCCAGTTCCCAGAAGTGCGTCCGGGCCGGCGGCAAGCACAACGACCTGGAGAACGTGGGCTTCACCGCCCGGCACCACACCTTCTTTGAAATGCTGGGGAACTTCTCCTTCGGCGATTATTTTAAGGAAGGCGCCATCGAGATGGCCTGGGAGCTCCTGACCCGGCACTATAAACTGCCGGCGGATAAATTGTGGGCCACCGTGTTCCACGAAGACGAAGAAGCGGCCCGCCTCTGGGAGAAGATCGCCGGGCTGCCGCCTTCCCGCATCATCGGCCTGGGCGAAAAAGACAATTTTTGGGCCATGGGCGACACCGGGCCCTGCGGCCCCTGCTCCGAGATCCTCATCGACCAGGGCGAGGCCATGTCCTGCGGCCCGGACTGCGGCATCGGCAAGTGCGAGTGCGACCGGTATCTGGAGATTTGGAACAACGTCTTCATGCAGTTCAACCGCACCGCGGACGGCGTCCTCCACCCGCTGCCCAAGCCCAGCATCGACACCGGCATGGGACTGGAGCGCCTCTGCGCCGTCGTTCAGGGAGTCAAGAGCAATTTCGACTGCGACCTGCTGCGGCCGGTGATCGCCGGGATCGAAGCCCTGGCCGGACAGGCCTACGGCGCCAGCGAAACCCAGAACGTGCCCTTCCGGGTCATCGCGGATCATTCCCGGGCCACCGCCTTTCTGATCGCCGACGGGGTGCTGCCGTCCAACGAAGGCCGGGGCTACGTGCTCCGGCGCATCATGCGCCGGGCCATCCGGTTCGGGCGGCGCCTGAACCTGCCGACCCCGTTCCTCTCCCGGGTCTGCGACCGGGTGGTGGAGCTCATGGGCGAGTTTTATCCCGAACTGGTTAGCGCCCGCCATATCATGACCCAGGTGGTAACCGGCGAGGAAGAGCGGTTCGCCGACACCCTGGACCACGGCCTGAAGCTGTTGGGCGAAGAACTGGGCTGCCTCAAGACCCACAGCCGGAAGATCCTGCCGGGAGAGGTGGCCTTCAAGCTCTACGACACTTACGGCTTTCCCCTGGACCTGGTTCAGGACGCCCTGCGGGAGGAGGGCCTGGCGTTGGACCTGGAAGGCTTTGAAACGCACATGCGGGCGCAACGGGAGGCCTCCCGGCAGTCCTGGAAAGGCGGCCCGGGGGAGGACCTCCCCCTCGTCTACCAGGAGCTGGCGGAGTGGCCGGCCACCCAATTCCTGGGCTACGACACCCTGGAAGGCGACAGCGACGTCCTGGCCCTCATCGTCGCGTCCGGGCACAACGCCCAGGCCGAGGCCGGCGAGGAGGTGGAGGTGGTCACCGGGGCCACCCCCTTCTACGGCGAGTCCGGCGGCCAGGTGGGAGACGCGGGCCTCATTTCCGGCGACGGCTGGCGCATCCGGGTGTCCAATACCCAGAAGCTCCCCAACGACCTCATCGTGCACCAGGGGAAGGTGGAGGCCGGCGTGGTCCGCGTGAACGACCCGGTGCATCTCGAAGTGGACGCGCCGCGCCGCCGGCGCATCATGGCCCACCACACCGCCACCCACCTCCTCCAGGCGGTCCTGCGGCGCCGCCTGGGCGATCACGTCAAGCAGTCCGGCTCCCTGGTGGACCCGGATCGCCTGCGCTTCGACTTCATCCATTACCAGGCCATCACCCCGAAGGAGCTGGAGGCCATCGAACTGGACCTGAACCAGGCGGTGGCGGCCAACCTGCCGGTGCACACCGACCGGATGTCCATGGACCAGGCCCTGGAGGCCGGGGCCACCGCCCTGTTCGAGGAAAAATACGGCGAGGCCGTGCGGGTGGTGGCCATCCCCGAGGTCAGCCAGGAGCTCTGCGGCGGCACCCACGTGGAGCGCACCGGGGATTTGGGCCTGTGTAAAATCACCACCGAGACCTCCATCGCCGCGGGCATCCGGCGCATC
This sequence comes from Deltaproteobacteria bacterium, assembly GCA_016875015.1. GTDB lineage: Bacteria > Desulfobacterota > Desulfobaccia > Desulfobaccales > 0-14-0-80-60-11 > 0-14-0-80-60-11. The sequence goes on from VGSJ01000043.1 coordinate 13,228, forward strand.
GAGGCGGTGTGCGGCGTCGAAGCGGTGAAACTCACCCAGGATCTGGCCCGGGAACTGGACCGGGCCGCCGGTCTGGTGAAAGGCGGCCGGGGGGACCTGGTGGCCCGCCTGGAAAAGCTGCTGGCCCTACAGAAGAAGCTGGAGAAAGACCTGGAGGCCCTCAAGGGGCGCCTGGCCTCGACCCAGGCCAAGGACCTCCTGGACCAGGCGCGCCGGGTGGAGGGCGTCGCCGTCCTGGCCCTCAAGGTGGACGCCGCGGACCCCAAGAGCCTCAGGGATTTTGCGGTCAAATTCCAGGATAAATTAAAAAGCGGCATCGTGGTCCTGGGCAGCGCCGCGGGCGACAAGGCCATGCTCATCGCCCTGGTGAGCAAAGATCTAGTAAAACGCTTCCCCGCCGGGGAGATCATCAAAGCCATCGCCCCCACCGTCGGCGGCAGCGGCGGCGGCCGCCCCGACATGGCCCAGGCCGGCGGCCCGGATAAGGATAAACTCCCGGCGGCCCTGGAACAGGTGTACGAGGTCGTGGCCCAAAAGGCGAAGGGGTAGATGTAGGGTGCGCCTTGCGCACCAGTGAATTAAAATAACTGCCAGGTGCCTTATGACCAAAAAATTCACTGCGGTAATCACCCGAGAAGAAAACTGGTATGTGGCCCATTGCGTAGAGTTGGGGGTAGTAAGCCAGGGAAAAACGATTGAAGAAGCCCAGGTCAATCTCAAGGAAGCCGTCGAACTTTACCTGGAAAGCTTCGGAGAGGAAGACCTCCCAGAAAGCACCGGGGAAATGATGTTGTATCCCTTTGAGGTGGCCGTAGGTGGCTAAAATCCCAGGTTTATCCGGCGATGATTTGATTAAGGCCCTGAAGAAAGCCGGGTTTCGCTTCGTCCGCCAAAGAGGAAGCCATATAAGTTTGGAGAAGGGCCCTTACCGAACCGTAGTGCCGCTGCACGATGAGCTTTCCCGTGGGACGCTCCTGGCTATTTTGAAGCAATGTGGCTTATCAAAGGAGGACCTTTTAAAACTGCTTTAATTCGTCTACCTACATGGCCCAGGCCGGCGGCCCGGACAAAGACAAACTCGCCAAGGCCCTGGAGCAGGTCTACGAGGTGGTCGCCAAGAAGGCGAAGGGGTAAAATGTAGGGTGCGTACTGCGCACACTACGTGGCTTATAATTTTGAGAATTGAGCGTAATTTATGGTAAATACATGATATTTTGGCCATTCAAGAGGGTTGCATCGCATTGTCCCAAAAAAGAGAAATTTGACCATCTCGTATGGGAAACAAACACGCTCGCAAAGGTTTCCCTTATCCCGTTCGTCAAAAACTTCCCACAGTACGAGCCAATTTTGGAGTCGAACTTGATGGAGGAATGGGATCGTCTTCTAACTATCGCACTGACAGGGGTAGCTGCACATGTTCGAAACATCCTTTCAAAACCGCAATCAAGGGGAGAACTTAAAAGGTCTTTAGACAAATGGTGGCGAGGAGGAGGAGACGCGAGGTTCGATGATTACATGGAGTATGCAAGCATTCGAACAACAAATACGGGTGCCCCGTGGGCAGCTGTGTCCGCTAAATGGGTAGCCGACATCTTGCGGCTCCACAGCAAAGCCAATGAGGCTCTGAAGAAAAACGCAAGCCGACTCGACTTCATAAATCCCCTGGCTGCGTTTATGAGTATGTCATTTGGAAGAATGGATGTCGGGCTTCCTCATTACCTATCAACGATGTCACTCTACGTGGAGAAGGAAAAGGGTATCGATATGGGGCTAGGCACAAAAGGGACCAAGATGAACTCCGTGGAAAAAATTCAAGTTATAGTGTGGATATTTGAATCTTGGGCAAACAAGACGGTGGAGTTGATTGTGGAGTTTAATGCGGATCATGACAAATATTAGCTAATTGTAAATTAATTTCATTATTGCTTGCGCTTCATATTAATTAATATATTAATATAAGGTGGTATTGCCTACCTCGCATTGTGAGTAAGGTATGATAATTGATCCGTCATTTATACTCAGCAAGGAGGATATAGAGAAAGAAAGAACTCCGGAGAAACTTTCTCTTTGGTGGGAGGAAAAAAATCGAGAATTCGACAGTTCTCCAGAAGGTCGCCAATATGCCCTGCTGAAGAAAGGGCTCACTAAAGAATTCTATGATGAAATCAACCCGTTGAAATTATTTGCTAATATTTTATATGCAGGCCGATCCGACATCGGCTGCATCCCAAATTTAGGAAATGATAATTTTGACGCGATTATTCGGGATTATTCCCACTCCCCGCCTTCTGAACAAAAAATAGAATTTACGCTGGCAATTGATGGCCATGATGATCAATTAAGGATGAAATACTTTGTTGAGCATGGTCATGTTTCCCTAACTGGGCCTCTCACATATACCGGAACTGAGAAGACCGGCCACAAAATTAATGTAGAAACTGAAGCGGTTTTGCACAATGATTCATTGAAAAAAACTTTTGCTATAATTAAGAGTAGAGCAGAACAAAAATGCAAACCTAAGAACTATGGTAAAAACCATGTTTTAGTCATAACAATAGATGACCATATTGCTCCAAGATATGATAACCAAAAAGACCTTGAGGCCTTGAATGAATTTATGAAATCTGATGTAATTAATTTGCCTTTAGATTTTGGAGGACTTTATATTCTGGGTCTTTCAGGAAAAACTTTCTTGGCAATTAAAATAGTAATTTAGGGCGCGCACCGCAGACCACAAACTAACTGTGAAAAAGGAAATCTATCTGAAATGCGAGGTACCCGCTTATCCAAGGCCAACCGCATTGCCCGCCGCCTTTGGAATACCTACTATAAAGAAGTTAAGAATTTGTAGAAACCTACCGATTTTATCCACGTGGGATGCATCGGATATTTTCGCAAGGTGCGGCAACCCTGTTCCGGTCCTTGCTGCGGCAATCCCCGCAAGTGGTTTGGAGAACTCACTATTCAAGAATTGAGGGCGCCTAAAGTTGCGGATTTTTGAGTGTCAGCGGCGCACAGGCGAAACGCCTGTGCCACTTTAACGGTAATTTAGGGTGGGTACCGCCCACCGGAAAACGACGGCGGGCAATGCCCGCCCTACACTGTACCCAGGCAAGGAACCATGGAAGAGCTCATACTCCGGGTAAAAGAAGCTATTGCATTCTGGGTAGAGGAAATGGAATCTGTCCGTGCCTATGATACAGCCAAGGCCTATGGTGGCGAAATAATTCCCTTTGAACAAGCGGTTTCTGAGATCGAGCGGGTTCGTTGCGATACTCGCGGTGAATGCCCAAGTTCAACTGAGGTGAAAACATGACACTTTACATTCTCCTGGGCGTGGTGGTGGTTCTGCTTTTAGGGGCGGTGACGATTTACAACAAGCTGGTGGCCAACAAGAATATGGTGGCCGAGGGCTGGAGCGGCATTGATGTCCAGTTGAAGCGGAGGAATGACCTCATCCCCAACCTGATCGAGACGGTCAAGGGCTACATGGGCCACGAGCGGGGGGTCCTGGACCAGGTCACGGAACTCCGGACCAAGAGCCAGGCGGCCCAGGGCGTGGGCGACAAGGCCAGGGTGGAGGGGGCCATGGGCGCGGCGTTGGCGAATCTTTTCGCGGTGGCGGAAAATTATCCCGATTTGAAGGCCAGCCAGAATTTTATGGACTTACAAAAATCCCTGGCCGACATCGAGGACCAGGTCCAGCTGGCCCGGCGCTATTACAACGGGACCGCCCGGAATTTCAACATCCTGATCCAGTCTTTTCCCAGCAACCTGATGGCCTCCGCCTTCAATTTCACCACGGTGGAATACTTCGAGATTGAGGACGCCGCCGAGCGGGCCGTGCCCAAGGTTGCCTTTCCTTAAATCAGAGCGGAAAAAAGATTACACCCCCCTCACCCCAGCCCTCTCCCCCCAAAAGCGGGGGGAGAGGGAGAAAAGTCGAAACTCCGCACACGAATATACTTGCGGTTCAAGGTTAGCCCATTGGGGAAGAGGGAATAAAGATGAAATTTCTTTAACGCTTCTCTTAATAAGTGGACGGATACACACCCATGCAGCGCGGCGCCCTGTTCCTGACCCTCACGGCCTTCATGGTCCTGGCCCTTTTGGCCGGGGCCAGTGCGGTCTCGGCCCAATCCGAGCGCATCCTCAATTTCAAGAGCTTCATCAAAGTCCATCCCGTCGCCGCTATGACCGTCACCGAGGACATCTCGGTGCAGGCCTACGGGCAAGAGATCAAGCGGGGCATCATCCGGGATTTTCCCACCACCTACCGGGACCGGCTGGGCAACACGGTCACGGTGGGCTTCAAGGTGGAGGAGGTCCTGCGGGACGGCCGTCCCGAGCCCTACCATACCGAGAACGTATCCAACGGGGTCAAGATCAAAATCGGCCAGAAAGACGTGTTTCTCAAGGCCGGGGTCTACACCTACACCATCCGGTACCGGGTCGACCGGGAGCTGGGGTTCTTCAAGGACTTTGACGAACTCTACTGGAACGTCACCGGCAACGGCTGGACCTTTGCCATCGACCGGGCCGAAGCTTATATCGCGCTGCCGGCCGGGGCCAAAATCCTGAACTCCGCGGCCTACACCGGTTATCAGGGGGACCGGGGCCACGATTTTACTGTGCAATCCGGGGCCCACGACATCGTGTTCAAGACCACCCGGCGGCTGGCCCCCAAAGAGGGCCTGACCGTGGCGGTGTCCTGGCCCAAGGGCGTGGTGCACGAGCCCTCCAGCCAGGAGCGGTTGGGCTTCTTCTTCCGGGACAACGTCGCCACGGCCATCGGCCTCATCTGGCTGGCCGTGCTCCTGTCGTTCTATCTCTGGGCCTGGTACCGGGTGGGCCGGGACCCGGCCAAAGGCACCATCATCCCCCTGTACGCCCCGCCCTCCGGATTTTCGCCCGCCGGCGTGCGTTTCCTCAGCCGCATGGGATATGACGACAAGGCCTTCGCCGCCGCAGTGGTGGGCATGGCGGTAAAAGGGGCGGTGCTGATCAAAGAAGAGGGCGGCGATTACACCCTGGTGCGCCGGGACGCCGCCATGGGAGCCCTGTCCCGGGACGAGCAGCTCGTCACCGCCCAACTTTTCTCCCGGGGCCAGTCGGTTAAATTGGCAGACACCAACCACACCATAATCAAAGGCGCCATCGATGCCTTGAAGAAAAATCTGAAGACGGAATTTGAAAAAATCTACTTCGTCGCCAATTCCGGCTATCTGGGGCCCGGGATTGCCATCACCCTTCTGGGCGTGGCCTTTGTGGTCCTGACGTCCCAGGACAAATTTGCGGCGGGCTTTGGTTCCCTGTGGCTCACCATCTGGACGGCGGCCTGCTACTTTCTGGCGGTCGCGGTCTATAAGAAGTGGAAGGCGGTCCGAGGCGGCGGCCTGATGAAACTGCTGGGCGCTCTGGGCGCCAGCCTGTTTGCCCTGCCCTTTTTTGCGGGGGAGATCTTCGGGGTCTTCTTTTTAAGCACGGCTGTGTCGATTCCCGCGGCTGCAACCCTTGCCGCCATGGCCTTCCTCAACGCCCTGTTCTATCACCTGCTCAAGGCCCCTACCCTGTCAGGCCGCAAGATCATGGACCAGGTGGAGGGCTTCAAGCTCTACCTGTCGGTGGCTGAACAAGAGCGCCTCAACCTCCTCAATCCCCCGGAAAAGACGCCGGCGCTCTTCGAAAAATACCTGCCCTACGCCCTGGCCCTGGATGTGGAGAATGCCTGGAGCGAGCAGTTCGCCGAGGTGCTGGCCCGGGCTGGGACCGAGACCCAGCCATACTCTCCCATCTGGTATGCCGGCAGTTCCTGGGACAGCTCCCACACCTCCCGCTTCACCGACAGCCTGGGCAGTTCCTTTGCCGGCGCCATTTCCTCGTCTTCATCACCCCCGGGCTCGTCCTCGGGGAGCGGCGGGGGCGGGTCCTCCGGCGGGGGTGGCGGGGGCGGCGGCGGCAGTGGCTGGTAGAAATGGGTTAAGACCTCTGAACCAGGGTTTTGAGGGGAGGGCCGGGGAAATTTTTGGTATGTTCATAAGCGCTTTTCCCGCCCTGTCTGCATCCACCGGCCCGCCTGGATCACTGATTTTCTCCTGATTCCGGGTCCGAGAAAACCGGGGCCGCCTCAAGTCGAGATTTTTTGAGGCTATCTTGGTCTCGCAGTAGGCCGCTTCTTTTAGGTCGGCAAACTCCTTCGCCGGTGGAGTTTTTCCGGCCCCATCCGCCCGCCGGAGTAGTGTGCGGCGGCGCCTCCATGGCCAAGCCCGGCCTCATCAGAAGGCCCGCAACCGCCAAGGCGAAAAGGATAGCACAGGATTTTGCGGGCCGGCTGCTGATTTAGCTTGACATCGATCAAATTACTGGTAATATCTATAAAAGTTTAGCATGTCAGACTGAAGGCAGGGCCAAAAGTCCTGGACAACCATCGGACGGGGATGCTAATTCCCCGGCTGATTTTTTTTGCCTGACTGCTGGCTCCCTGCTTTTTTAGCGGGTTATTCGCGGTACCATCTGTAGGAGGTTTTTCAGCAATGAAGGAAACTGGCAAGGTAAAATGGTTCAACGACTCCAAGGGCTTTGGCTTTATCACCCGGGAGAGCGGTCCGGATGTCTTTGTGCATCACAGCGCCATTCAGGGCGACGGCTTCCGCTCCCTGGCGGAAGACCAGGAAGTGGAGTTTGAGGTGGTTCAGGGTCCCAAGGGGGCTCAGGCCCAAAACGTGGTAAAACTTTAGGTCGCAAAGCCTGAGGGCCAGAACTCCGGCGGTCTCCGGACTTCCGGAGTTCTGGCATTTTGAGATCCAGGGAGGGGAAATTTGGCCCGAAACCGTTATGGCTGGCAAAAGCGCGCCAAAGAAATAGCCCGAAAACAGAAGAACGACGACAAAATGAAACGTCGCCAGGGCAAAATCACCACGCTGTCGGAGGAGGAAATGCCGGGGGCGTCTGAGGAAGGAGTGGATGGCCTGGCCGAAACCGAGTTTGTTGGAGAAAACCTCCCGGCCAGCACATCCCTGCCGGACTGACCAGGAACAGCGGCCGCCGGGCCGCTTTTTTCTTGTCTGATTCACGACGCGCCATAAATCCGCCGGTGGCTCACCCGGCTGCCGCCTTCCCCCCGACCACCGCCGGCGGCCGGATCCCGGACATTTTCGGGAAGGGTCCAGCCGGCCCGTTAGGTCATCACCCTTCCGGCTCGATGCCAAAAAAATCCAGGTAGAATTGAAAGCGGCGTCTCTCCGCCTCGGGGTTTAACCCGAACTCCTCCAGGGAATAGCGGTGCACGCCGCCCTTGTTTTTGGGGTTGGCCAGCAAGAACCGCTCCATGGCCGTCTCCGCCGGGGCGCTCAGCTCCAGGTCGAAGTGCGTATAAATCCGCCGCACCATGGACATGGGGGATCGCAGCAATTCCACATAGTGGACATCAAACAGTTGTTGCGACAAATTCCCCTGGGCCTGCCGGTGATTCACCGCCAGCCTGGCCCCTTCTACCCAGCGTTGCCCGACTTCCTGGGCCAGCGACGCCTTATCGATGTGGTCGCTGAACCCCCGGCGCAACACCTCGGTAAAGCTGGCGCACGAAGCCAGGACCTTGAGGGGGTCGCGATGCGTCAGGATGATACCCGCATCAGGATAGACCTGCAACAGGGCCTCCAGGGCCAGCAAGTGACTGGGCGCCTTGAGCACCCATCTTTGGCTGGGGCAGCGCCACTGCAGATGTTGCAGAAAGTGACGGTGGAACTCGTATACGGGCCGCTTATCCTGGCGATCATGCCAGGCCCGGTAGGAAGGCACCGCATACATGGTTTCCCAGGTGTAACTGCGGAAGTCGTGGCTGGTAATGGCAATACACTCTTGGGGCAGCCGGGCGTCGATCATATGCACCGTCTCGAAATCCGGCATCAGGAGGTCGAGCCACTTCAGTTGCCTGGCCGTGGTGGTGATGCGGGGGTCGTAGGCGTAGGAAGCCTTCTCGGGCGGGGGGGAAGGATGCATCACTTCCCAAACCTGAGGGGCCCGATGGGCCGGGTCCTGGGCCAGCAGGGCATGCAAGAACGTCGTGCCGCTGCGAGGCAGTCCGGTGATGAATAGCGGGCGGCGGATGACCTCCGCGGCGATGTCCGGGTGGCGCCGGCGATCCGCCACCAGCCGGAGCCGGTTGTTCAGCAACCGCACCGAGTCCCCGTGCACGCAGATACGTCCAACGAAGCTGAGTTCGGCTTCGGTTTCAAAGGCCCGGAGCAGGACTCTCAAGGCTGCACGAAACGAGTCATCCCCAAAGTCGTCCAGGCCGGTTTGTTGACAGGCCTTGTCCAGGAGGGTCTTTTCATCCAGCCGCATGAAAGAGAACCCATTTTTCCCCAGCCCGCGGCCGACGGTGTTGATCAGGCGCAAGAGCACCGAGCGATTGGGGCGGTCAGGCTGCAACATCGTCATGGCAAGCTTGGCGGTCGGCGGTGGTTTGGAAGCCGGTTATCAGAGCCCCTACCCGGTTAATTTCCCCAGCATTGTACCCGGCTCGGGGCCATTACACAACCTGGGAGAGAAAATTTTCGGGAAATTCTCGAGAAAAGCTCCGGATCGGGGGCGCGGAACAGTTGTTGCAACCCGGCTGCCTGGGGGGCTTGATTTTTTGCCGGTGATGCGGCTAAATTAAGGGGCGGCAGGAGAAGAATCCATGCAGTGGTGTGACCTATCTTGTGAACATGCCTCATTTCCTCAGGCTGATGCGGTTGACGGGGCCGGGTCCTGCCGAACCTTTGCAGCCCTGTTTTGCGCCAGGCTCAACAAACTCGTCCACAAGCACGGTCCATGCCAATGCGACGACCAAACGGGCTCCCCGGAAAGAGATGGAACATTGTGGCAGGGGGAAGGCGAGAAATAACGGTTAGACGGGTTTTACACGTGAGTCCGTGTGATTTCAGGGGGATTTTTTATAATAAATAACCATTTCTTTTTTAACGGTGGTGATCCGTCCTTTAAACCCGTTTCTCCAGGATAAGTCACTTGCCGTAACTGTGAGTGTGGCCATACCTTCTTGCAGCCCCAAGGTTTGGGCATCGAGCTCCAAAGGAAAATCCACTTTTTTAATCGCATCACCTTGGGTACCCCAGAACCCCCCCGGCGTTTCAAGGTTTTTGGACAGCACCTCTATTTCCACTTCCTTCTGGATGACAGTCACCTTCACGCGCCTCAATCCACTATCTTGATCTCCGGCTTCCAGCCAGAACGCGGGGTGGGATTCGAGGGCGGTGAGGTTTGGTTTCAAGGTAATCCAGGGATCATGCCAATCCAGATTTGCCAGGATCAACCACCCCACGATGCCGGCCAGGGCCACCGCGGCCCAGGCGCGCGTGCTCCAGGGGAATATGGTCTTGATCGCCGGTTCAGGTGATACAGCAGTGGGCCCAGCCATCGAGTGTATATCCTGCATCACTTGTTGCCGCCAGTCCGGAGGGAATTGGAACTCCTTTGGCTCACGGTGAGCCGCAATCAGCGCTTTTTCGATTTTATCAAGGTTTTCCTTGGAGGACTTCATGCTATCCCCTGGGGGAGAATTTCCGTAAGAATCTTCCGGAGCTTCTTCCGGGCCCGGTGAGATTGGACCTTTACGCGGGTGACGCTCCAATCCAGAAGTGCGGCTGCCTCGGCCACCGAATATTCATTGAGGTGGGTCAGGGTCAACACTGTCCTTTCCGCCGCCGACAATTGCCCCAAGGCCCACTGCAGCAAATCCCTGGCCTCCACCCGGTCCATGTCCTGTTCCAGAGATTGATCCGATAAAAGGTGGTCAACCCAGTTGCGGCAATCATCGGGGAGTGGCTCAACCAGGTTCAACCGTTTTTTATAATAGCCACGCCAGAAATCATGGCAACACCTTGTGGCGATTTTGGCAAGCCAGTGCTTAAATGAGCTGGTTCCTTTAAAAGTTCCCAAAGATTGATAGGCCCGGACAAAGGTGTCGTGGGTCACTTCCGGCGCGTTATCCCAGGTTACGTGATTCCTGACAATTCGAGACACATGGTCCTGGTATCGGTCCATCAAAATTTCAAAAGAGTTAACATTCCCCTTCAGGATATCACGGATAACTGAAGCATCGTCAGGAATATTGTCTGTGAAGTTCATCTTGACGGGGAAAAAAATAAGATTGTGACCCCACTTAAAAAAGACGGGCCACAAGAAGGTTCCGAACTCTCGTTTACAAGTAAGAGTCTGGTTTCGTGCCAACCCTATTTTTCTCTCCTCATCATGCATTAATTCATACAGATGTCAATCCCTCCCGAATGGCATATTTGGTGAGTCCCGCGATGCCTCTCGCATTTATTTTTCCCATAAGGTTTTGCCGATGGGATTCTACGGTCTTTACGCTCACATACAGACTGCTGGCAATTTGAGCTGTAGAATGCCCTTCGGCGACTAGTTGCAACACTTCCTTTTCCCGGAGAGTTAAATTGGTGGAATAGGGCGAATCGGCATGGGCCGGAGGCCTTAGGTAGTCTTTCACCACCACATCCATTATTCCAGGGCTGAGGTAAGTTTTGTTCGCAATCACCATGCGAATGGCGCGGACCAACTCCTTGAAAGAACAATCCTTCATCAGGTAGCCTGACGCACCAGCCCGCAGCATATTATAGACAAATCTCCTATCATCGAGCCCGGAGAGCGCCAGCACCTTTATTTTGGGAAACTCGGAAACGATTAAGCTCGTGGCCACGATGCCGTTCATATCGGGCATACACACATCCATCAATATGACATCCGGGCTTAACTCCCTTGCCAGTCTCACTGCAGATCGGCCATCCTCGGCCTCACCCAAAACGTTAATGTCGTCTTCGCGTTCCAGCATACTCCGAACACCTTCTCTGGTGAGTTGGTGATCGTCGGCAATGAGAATCTTGATGCTCATCCTGTTCTCTCCCTTAAGGTCCTGATCCTTGATTAGTTTATTTTCCAGTCAAAATTAACGGGGTGACAAATTGGGCGCGTGTATCAAGCAACCTCATTGTTATAGTCGCTGCCGCGGCGGAGAAGGTTACAGAAATTATCAATATATTTTGAGTCCCCTTTAATAAGGTTAGAGGGTGCGGACCCCTTGAGACTCAAGGCCGCTTTCCTCCGGCGGCTGGTCTCCCACAGGGTAACTGGTTACAGCTTGTGGGTGGGCGATACTGCCGCCGGCCTCCCCCGATGTTTGGGCCCTGGCCGCCTTTGCCTTCAACCAGCCGGTGGCGTTCATCGAGACCAATATTCGCCGGGTCTTTCTCCACTGCTTCTTGCCGGGCCGAAGCGGGGTCAGGGACCGGGAGATCCTGCCCCTAGTGATTGATTGCATTAATCTAACGCCTATTAAACTCATCTTCGACAGCAAGAGGCCATTTTGGCCGTTTGATAAGGCCTAAGTAGTTGAAATAACAGAGGGCGGATTTTTCAGAAGGCCAAAATGTAATGCCTAAAAAGCGCCTGACAAGCCCTAATAA
>VGSJ01000044.1 GCA_016875015.1 Deltaproteobacteria bacterium
TCTTGGGCCCCATCTTTTGAGGGCTCAACTCCGTCAACCTGTAAACCTTGTAGTGCCGAAAACATTTTTGAACCACTTAACATGCTGTTATCACAATACTATTTTTTTCTTGCTGTCGAAGATGAGTCAGATCGATGAATTTCTGGATAATGACGTTGTCCTTATCCTCCATTGTATAGATATCCGACTTTTGCCCGAATTTATAAAGTCTCTTTTGGGCCTCCTGCACCTTGGCCGCCATTCCCTGCAGCTGCTTATCCAGCCATTTTCTTACCAGGGAGAAAGACTCATTGCGGCGGTCAATGGACAGGTACATATATTCATCGGCAATGGCATTGACCACGTCTCGGGCCAGCGCTTTGTCGGGGGAATGATATGCCACTTCCACTAGAAACGTATTTCTGACTGGAGTGACGGCCAACCCTGCCAAAAGTGCCTCAACCATGGTGTTGAGAATCTCATTCTCATTTTTATCAGGATTCGCTTCCCGGATTGCCTTGAATTCGGGGGCCTCCTGCAGGTTCAAGGCCTGGATGACGCGTTGCGCCAGGGACCGACTCTTAAGGATCTTATATTGGGTAGTCTGAAACTTTTCCAGGGAATCCGCGTCGGTGAGCCTGCTCAACTTGTCTTCTACGCTCACCTGGGCAGCCGGATTATCTTGGGTGATCTGCAACATCGCGTTGGCACGATAGATTCTCGTCTGAAAGAAATTATAAATCCCTACCAACAGGACAATAGTAAGGCAGGTTCCAATGATCAACCATTTGCGTTTCACCAGAATATGAAGATATTCCCGCAAGGGATTCTCCATTAACATCTCCGAATCATAGCTCATAGACGGATGCGGAGATAGTAAGGGAGTAGCGCTTGGCGGCATTACCATTGGATGCTGGTCATGATTTGACATCGGTAAATCTCCAGATTGTTTTTATATTGTTGTAATGCAATTAAAAACCTGCAGCTCCCATGGAATATGACCCACTGGGTATGGGCAACAATGTTCTGATAACGTATACGGCTTTCTTTAATTCGCTTTCCCTGACCACCACTACGTCGCTGTCTTTAATGGGAAGATCGGGATCCGTCCTGGCAATGATGCGATTAAGATTCGTATCAATGCGGATAGGATTGCTCTGTTCATCAAAACGCATAATGGTGATATTATTGGTCCCCAATATGGGTTCGACCCCTCCAGCCAGCGCCACGGCCTGGGATACGGTCAGGTTTTCCCGGACCGCAATATTCCCGGGCTTTTTAACCCCTCCCAGGACATAGGCAGTACCGGCAAAGGGCACATGGATGACATCACCGTTGCGCACCGTGATGTTCAACTCCGGCGCCTGTCCACTAAGCAGACGGCGGACGTCGATAACCGTGGTTTCGGTTTTTGAGGCAAAAGGCTGAACTACCCCGGCCTTCGCCGTTTTGGTCAGGTCTGGGGCGTTTTGAGACCGGATAACATTGACGACATCACCGGATAGCGCGCCGGCTTTGTTCGAAAAGCCACCGGCCAGGGGCAACACCTCCAGCAGGGTGCGGGGTCCGATTATTTCATAGGATCCCGGTTTGTCCACCGCCCCGGTAATAGCTACCCTTTGATGGCGATATTCCTTGACCGTCACGGTAATTTGTGGATTTACCAGGTAATGGGCGTCATATAATTCTCCCAGGCGCCGTTCGATCTCCGACGGGGTCAAACCGGCCACCTTGACCACGCCCACCAGCGGCATGGTGATTTCCCCCTGCCCGTTGACCCTTGATATCCGGTTTAGTTTGTCCTGGCCAAAGATCACGATTTCCAACTGGTCTTCCGGCCCCACCTTATAGTCTCGATAGTTGACCAGCGAAGCCTTAGCGCCCTGAAGCATGAGCTGCTGCTGCAGCAATTCCCTCTTGGAGTCCCGGGCCTGCATCTCCGACACCGCCTGGGCAGTAAGGATTTGGCCGGATGAACCGCCACAGCCCCCCAAAAGAGCTAATCCTATGAACATTCGGGCAACCTTACTCCAGCCGGGGCTTCCCGCAAGTTGTCTGGACGCAAGCTTCCCCCCTTCCCTACCCTGGTTGCCGGAGGAAAACATTTTTATCAATTTCTTGGGCATTTTTTGCGCTCCCTCAAACCCCTTTTCGTCATTAATCAAGGCCCCGCATAGACCTGCAAGTAGCCTATGGGATTGCCGGCAGCATCAAATACCCGAAGCATCATGGTCTTAGCCGTGCCGGTAACGTCCCCAGCGACGGCGTTGCCGACTCCTATCCCGCCATCAGCGCAAAATTTCTTGTCGGTTCTGAGGTTGTAATTGCTGGGGTCCATATACAGGTTGGTGAATGTGGATGAGGTTCCCAGCCCCCAACTCATCCTGCCGTTGGTTTCAATCCGAAAAGCATCGTTGTGAGGGTATTGAGGCCGTTGAGAAGTTAAAACCGGGCTGGTGTCCTCAGTGCCATGAAACCGGAAAGCGTTGGATAGCCTGGCGGCTACGGTCGTAGCGGACTGTTGGTGCTGTCCTATAACACCGTGCGCCCCGGAATCGTAATCATGACCAGAACTAGTGTTATATCTATCCGACAAGAACATCAAACGCTGGTGGCACTCGGTGTAGTTGGCGGGGGCGGCTGCGGAAAGGAGCGCATGGCTTGCCGTCTCTTTGCCTTTATGAAAGGCCCATCCGGAGGACAGGGCGGCATCGGCTTCATGGGCGGCGTAAGCAGTCAGAAGACTGGTGGTTAGAGCAATTAACGATGTCATCCCGGTATGCCCTGTCCCGGCGGCGTCGGCAGTGACTATCGGGAAATTGACGTTGTCGATAGCCGTTGTATGCGCCGAAGCATTCGCGGCATGAGCGTTCATTTTGGCCTTGAGATCGTTGGCCAGCAGGATATCGCTAGCCAGACCCAGGACTACATCAGGGGTGCTGTCAATGACGGTATATTGCACACCGTTCAGGTTTCCGGCCAACAGATTTATGCCATCATAAGGATAGCTGTTAAGTTTATTGTTTTTTAACAACAATTGGGCATAAGCTACAACAGTGCCGAGTTTAACTGCGTTAATCTCATACTTATTGGTGGCGGTTCGGTCAAACTGGTTTTCTTCGATTGTTACCGTTTGTGCATAATGTAAGTGAATACAATCTAATGCACCATCAATAATAGCTGTGCCGGGAATACTAAAACCGCAGTTGCGGACAATCAATGATGCCGTAGTATTGGTAGTTAATGCCTGGGCTTCCGGGTCCCAGCCGGTGCGAATTGATTGGGTGGGGGTGGCGCCGTTCCCGGCATTATTTTCAAACGAACAACCCTCAATGATTGATAGGCTGCCGCCATTAAGAGCAATCGGTATAGCTTGATGAGCAGTAATGAAAGCACCATAATAATAACCAGCAAACTCCGTGTCTCTTATTTGGAGTTGATAAATTTTGTCCGAGTAAACTCCAAAATAGCCGTTTGAGTTAATGGTGCAACTTGTTATCCTGGCCAGATTGCCGCCAAAAGTAGTAAGTGACGAGCCAAGTTTAATTCCACCCATGCGGTTAGCGTTTATTTGGCAGTTTTTAATTTCAACATTCTGATAGTAGGCGTAGGGGGCTTCTCCTTTTATGGTTTTGACTCCCATGCCGCCATGATTGGTAATATAAACCCGCTCCATCGAAAACTGATACGGGGCATAGATATGAACAGCATTGCCGCTGTATTGGCCAGCACCAAAATTACAGGTGCCATCAAGCCTCAGATCTTGTATCCTGACCCGGAAAGGTATCGGGTTGGCGTCTCGGGTGTTTTTGATATAGAACAGGTCAGCCCCATCAATCGACGTATTTACCAATTTAGGAAAGCCGCACGACGTCCCCGTGATGGTGACGGAGGACATGACGTTGATCGGCCCTTTGATATTGCCGCCTTGGGTGAACTTGATCGTACCGCCATAGTTTACATCGGTATGGAGAAGCGCATCAAAGGCGGCCTGGACCGCGGTGGCGTTTGCCGTATCGACGGCCGTGTCAGAAAACCCCCACCATTCCGGGTGGACTGCTTCCACTTTACCCTTACCGAAAATCACCTTGCCGGGGCCGGAAAAGATCGGGTAGAGGCCAGCGTCCAATCCGCCGTTGATAGTCATGGTCTTGTTGGCGGCGATGGAGAAGGTAGCCCCCCGTTCCGGCTTCAAGGTAACATTGGCCGGGATGGCGGTATTGTCGGCGATAGTGATTGCGCCGGCTGGCAGGCGCAGGATGGCTTGATTCGAACCAATGGTGGCCAGGGCATTAGCCAGGGTGTTATAACCGGGAGAGCCGCCAGGATCACCCAGCCAGATTTCCTTACCCAAGCGGGCGTCTACCCGGTCCAGGCCGGCGTCATATAAATTCTTCTCCGCGTCGCCTCTGGCGCCAAGAGCGGGTTTGTACAGAAAACCCTTAGGTGTCGAGGAGCCAGCCCATCCGGAGACAGAGAAAAAAAGCAATAATCCTAAAGCCAGTATTGACCTTTTCATTATGGTCGCATCTCCTTATTTAAAAGCCTTGCCAATCTCGGTCCAAACGTTTTCGCGCCGGATGGCGTCGTCCGAGGGCAATGGGTTGACGGGGTTTATGGTCTTACAAACTGGCAGACCCGGCTCAGGTCATTGCCGCAGCGTCCATGGCCTATCTAACATGATTACCTCTGGGAAGCCAGAACACCGGAAACATTTGACAAAATTTTTCAATATCAGCCTGCGGGGATTAGCTGCACCAGGTTCTATGCATTCTGGTTTGCCTGGCTTCTTCCATATTCGTCTCGCCGCGCCCTTGTACACTAATTTACCTTAGCTAGAGCGAGGGGGTGCGCTCTTACCTCTCACATCGACATAGAAAATGGTCTTATTTGTCGTGGTAGGGTTAATCGGGGTACAGCAAAAACTCCCGCCGCACCTCCATGAACCGGTTTAAGTCTTCCTGCCAGGCGGCCTCCAGTTCCGTTACCATCAGGCCGTTTTCCAGGCCCCGGCGGATCAGGTCGTCGCCGGTGAGGAGGTCAAAGGGCAGGCGCACCGTCTCGTATTCGTAGGGCGGCTGGCGCCAGGCGAACTGCTCGGGATAGATCTCCCGGATTATCGCCAGCAGGGTCAGGGTGGTGTAGTAGGGTTTGAAGGTCCGCCGGTCGGTGACGTGGAGCTGAAAGCCCCGGCACAGTTCCCCGGCCCATTTATGGAAGGTGGGCTCAAAACAGGCCGTCCGGAGGATCACCCCGGGAAGGTCGATGTCCTTGAGGCGGGTCAGGATGCGCCCGGGTTCCAGAAACGGGGCGCCGAACAGTTCGAAGGGCCGGGTGGTGCCCCGGCCTTCGGAGAGATTGGTGCCCTCCAGGAGGACCTGGCCGGGATAGACCATGGCCGCATCCAGGGTGGGCAGGTTGGGAGACGGCAGCACCCAGGGTAGGCCGGTGGCGTCATGATAATCACCCCGCCGCCAGCCGGCCGCGGGGATCACCGTGAGGTCGCAGCCGATAGCCTGGGTGACGTTGTAGTACCAGGCCAATTCCCCCAGGCTAAAGCCGTGGCGCATGGGCAAGGGGTAAGGCCCCACCAGGGAGGCCCACTCCGGCCGCAGCAGGTTACCCTCCACCGCGCCCCCGGAGATGGGGTTGGGGCGGTCCAGAACCACCACCGGCTTATCGAACGCCGCGGCCGCGGCCATGACCTTGGCCAGGGTGGCGGCAAAGGTGTACACCCGGGCGCCCACGTCCACGAGGTCCACCAGGACCGCGTCCACCCTGGCCAGGGCCCCGGGCGGGGGGGTTAGGCGGGGCCCATAGAGACTCACCACCGGCAGGTGCAGGACGGGATCGGCAAGATCGGCGGACGCGATCATATTGTCCTGCTTTTCCCCCAACAGGCCGTGTTGCGGGCTGAACAGGACCTGGAGCCGGCCGGGAAAGCGGCGGGCCACCAGTTCCCGGGCGCCGGCCAGGTCCGGCCCGACGCTGGGCGCATGGCTCAGGAGTCCCAGCCGGGCGTCCGCCGCCCAGGCCGGCGGCTCCCGGAGAAAGATTTCCAGACCCGATGCTACCGCGCCCATGGCCAGCCTCCTCCGGAAAATGCAAGGAGGGCCGGAAGAACGGCGCCGTTCTCCCCTGCCCTCCGGGTCACGCCATTGACCTTAGAATTCCGCGTCGTCCCGCTTTACCACGGGGCGCATCATCAAAACCACGTCGTGGGTCACCCCGTCCTTGCGGACAAAATAATCATCCAGGGTGCATTTCGGTTCGAAACCCCTGGCCCTGAAGGCCTTGATCACCTTTTTATGATCCGCCAGAATCTCCGCCTTCACCCACATGAGATTTTCTTGCAAGGCCAGATTGAGGATCTCTTCGAGCATCAACGACCCCAAACCCAGGTTCCGAAAGCCGCGGCCCGCGAAGATGCGAATCTCGCCGATATGCTTGGCGGCATGCTTGCCCCGATGCAGGGTGGCGTCCGCAATGATCCGGTTGGTTTCCAGGTCCACCGCCACCAGGGGCAACACCTTCCGGTAATTGAGGTTATCAACCCAGGCGTTGACCAGTTTCTGGTCCTTGACGTCTTGCTTCAGAAACCGGATATCCTCCTCCGGGGCCTCCTGGAACAGCTGGATCAACGCTTCCCGATCCTGATCGTTGAGGAAACGGAACATCACCCGCTTGCCGTTCTTCAGGGTGGCGAACTTACGGTACGCGACATAATTGATCATTGCGGACCTCAAAAAGGGATTTCAGCTTAACTTTAAGCCATGATACCCCCTCCGGGAGATTTGTCAAGACGGCAGCCGAGGGCTTTAGACCGGGCTAACCCACAGAAATCCGGGATGGATTCTGATACCAAGGTGCGGTCAAATTAGTCTGTTGCAGGGGCGGACCTGCGTGTCCGCCCGGCCAGAGGGCCGAACCTATCGGCCCCGACAATGCTAATAAGTATCCGTTTGACTGCAACTTGTTATAAGCTCTCGGAAAAATCTGAATCTTGCCATTCCCTTTTGCCGCGCCCAGGGTCATGCCAGGGGCAGGTAAGCCGTCAGGGGCCTGGCCCGGTGTTCCAGGATCGTCCGTTTGCGGAGTTGCCCCGATTCCAACAAGAAGAGCCGGTGCCCCAAAGGGTAAAAGGGTTCCAGGGACTCGCCCAGCAGCAGGGCGGCGGCCCCATACCGGGCCAGAGACTCCCGGAGGACGTTGACCAGCATGGCAGCCCCGGCAGTGGTGGCAAGATCGCCGGAGATCACCGCCAGGATCAACTCCGGCCCTTTTACCAGTTCCCGGGCCCACACCGCCCTGGCATAGATGGCGGCGGACACCTGGGTCGGGTAGTGGGTGAGATGGGCCTGGAGTTTCAACTGCGCCAGCAAGTCGGCGTGGGGCGCTAAAGCCTCCGATTCCGAGCATCCCTGGTAGTAACAGGGCCCCAGGGCGATATTCTCACCGAGGGTAAGGAAATGCAGCAGCACCTGCGGGGGGGAGATATAGGCGATGCGGCGCCGGAGGCGGTAGAGCTTTTCCCGGCGCTCCAGGGCCACGTTCCGGCCCCAATGGCGGACGTTGCCAGCCACCGGGGAGGCGAGCGTGGCCGCCACTTCCAGCAACGGCGAGCTCACGGCCGGGCCGGCCCCTTCGATAAGCACGACCTCGTTGAACGCCAGCGCCAGGGACAGGGGCGCGGGCCAGGCGGTATCTATCGGCAGGGTGACCAGATCCAGATTTAAGGCATAATTCAGCATAGATACCGTTGCGCCTTACGGTAGCCCCAACCCGGGGCCGCTCACAGGTAATAAGCCGCGGTCAGGATAATGTCCGTGGCCCCCACGAGCACCAGGCTCCAGATGCCCGCCTCGGAAGTATTGCTCGCTATTTCGTCCACATGGAAACGGGTAATGAAGCCGAAATAGACGGACACGGTGGCAATGATCATGGCGAAGAGCGCGGTCTTGGCAAAACCCACGCTCAGGTCAATCCACTGCAGGGCATTGACGAACGACAGCCAGAATTTGGCCCAGAAGACCTCGGCAAACGCCTGGGCAAAGAGATACCCCCCGATGATGGCGCTGAACACGCACAGGATATAGAGGCACAGCAGGCTGATGGTGATCCCCCAGAAGCGCGGCACCCCCAGGTAACGGTAGGGATCGATGCCCATCATCTTCAAGGCCCGAATCTCCTGGTTCACGGACATGTTGCCGATCTCAACGGTGATGGCGCCGCCGGAATTGAGCAGGACGAAGAACGCGGCCCACACCGGTCCCACCTCCCGGACCACGATGGTGACCAGCAGCCAGCCGATGAATTCCTCCCCCTGGAGCTTGACCAGTTGCTGGGTGGCATGGACAATCACCAACAGGCCCAGCATCAGGGACGTGAAGACCAGGATATAGGCCCGCCGCATCGCGGTGAAATACACCTGCCGGCTCAGTTCCCGGAAGAAGAGGCCCACACAGGGGGGACCGATGAAGGCCCCCAGGAGGAGGCGATGGAACATGGCGCAGATGCCCAGCAAGCGAGCCACCCGGGCGCCGAACCGGCCCCAGGCCTGCCCCAGGAGGCCGCCCAGGGCCCCGACCACCCTAAATAACCGGTTCATGAGGTTGTTCCGCGAGGGGAGGTAATTCCAGGAAAAAGACCGCGCCGCCGGGCTCCCGGGGCGCCACCGTGAGACTGCCGCCGTGCTGGGAGGCGATGGCCGCAGCCAGGGCCGGCCCCAGGCTTCCCTGGATCCTGCCCGGATCGCCGAAAGGATTTAACCACCCCTGGCACTCCAATGGTGAGCGCGGGTTCCCGGAAACCCAGACCGCCAGACGCACCCCTCCCGCCGGGCTGGGCTCCGCCTTGATGCCCAGTTCCCCGGCCGGCGGCAGCAGTTCAACCGCAAACGTCAGGAGATAGAGCACGGCCAGGCTCAACTTGGCCGCTGACCCCCAGACCGGCGGTAGGGCCGCAAACTCCGGTTGCGCCGTGACCTCCGTAGGCAGCCCCAAGGTCGCCAGGCGCCAGGCCCGCTGTAACCCTGGGGTGACATCAATTCGACCCCACTCCTCTTGCGGGTCAGACCAGAGGTGGGAAAGATCATCAAACACCGGGGCCAGTCTGGCCCGCATCAAGGCCAGGGTCTGGCGGTGGCCCCCGGTCGCCCCACCCTCGCCCAGTTCCTGCTCCAGACCCTGCAATTGAGCCTGCCAGGTCTGGAAGGCCGGAAGCCCCCTGGCCATCACCTTCCCCAGGCAGGCATGGGCCTCCCCGTCAATCAACCGCTGCCCCAGTTTGGGCACGGCCGTACCCAGCCGTTCCAGGACCTCCTGGATCGCCACCACCTCGGCCTGCCCCTGGGCATCCACCCTTTTCAGGTTCTCCAGCCAGAGATCGAATTCCTCGGGTTTGGCGCCCTTCAAAGCCGAAGTGACGTTGCTGAGGGTCCTCAAAGGCTCCGTGATGTGCCGCACCCAGAAGTAGATGAGGCTCATGGCCAGGACCCCGGAGATGAGCAGGCTCAGAATGATCTCCACCCAGATGTCCCGGTGGATGTTGCTCTGCTCCTGGCTCTGGAGGAGGAGCAGTTGGCGCATGCGGCTGGTATCGATGCCGATTTTGGCCACGCCCCAGAAGATCGCCCCCTCATCCGCCAGCAGCACGTGCACCGGCATGTAACGCAGCAGCATCTCCCCCTCTTTTTTAGGACCCCGATTGACGGATCCCTGGACGGCGTTGTCCACCCGCTGCTGCGAAGTGATACTGTTGATGAGGTCCTGTTCTAGGCCTTGAAACGACTTCATGATTTTTTGGGGGCCGGCCATGGGCTCCAGTTCCGGAGCCTCCCGGCGATAAAACATATAGGTCAGGTGCCGGCCCTGGGCGTCTTGCTGCCCCTGGATCAGTTCAACCCCTTCGATGATTTCATTAAAAGTGACCTTTTCCCACACGAGATTTTTAATCCACTGATCCATCTCCGTGTTCGAGGTCGGCGTCACCTGCAACAACCCCTTGATCGACGAAAATTCCAGCACCAGAAGCCGGGCGATGGTGGTGGCTTCCACTTCGGCGGCCTCTTTCATGGAATTGATGGTGCGGTTCTGGAGCCCGTCCAGGGTGAGGTTGAGCAGGGGGAAAAACAGCAGGATGACCACGGCGCACAACAAGAAGGTGGCCACGGCCAGGACGAACAGCCGGTTCCGCAGGGAATAGCGGATGAAGGTCACGGATGTGTTCATCTAATCAAAAAGTTTGGTCTTTTTTAAGGTCCGCAATCGCCCCGGCCAGGGCCGCCTCCGGGGTTTGCCGGCCGTACAGGGCCGCGTCCAGGGCTTTTTCCAGCACATTGTTGATCCGGCGGCTGTGGGGCCGGGGGCGCATCACCATATCCTTCTGGGCAAAGGTGTCATTGTACACCTGCAACACTTTTTCATTGGTGACCTTCTCCAGGGCCCGGATCAGTGAAGGCACCTGCCCCATGGTTTCCGCCGCCAGGAGCTGAAATTGCTCGTCGGCCACCAATCCGGTAAACTGCTTGGCATGCTCGATGACCACCGGGGCGGTCACGGAGAAGCGGTTGACGGCCCAGCCAAAAGAGCCGATGTTGGAATAGCGGTGGGGATGACCTGCCTTCGCCGGGATGGGGGCCACTCCAACCTGGCTGAAGTTGGTGAGGCTCCCCGGGGACTGGCCCTGGCCTTTGGCGATCAAATCACTCAAGTCTTTCATGCGAGTGCTCCAGTTGATCATAAACAGGGTCTGGCCCTGGTAAAAAGCCTGCCGCAGGCTCCCCCCGGGGTCGAATTGTTTCAGCGCCCCGGGCCCCGGCATAATGCTCCCCTGCATGGCGATCAACTCTTTGAGCGCCGCCACAAAGGCATCGGCGTTATTTTTCTGAGGCAGGACAAACTGGCCGGCGTCATCGTTGACCTGGCCGCCGAAGCCCCAGAGAATCGGATAAAAATCATTCAGGGTATTGGTGGAGTGGATGAGCAGGCCATATTTCAAAGACTTTTCCAGGGGGAGGACCTTGCGGCAGATCGCCTTGAGCTCATCCCAAGTGCGGGGTGGCGCCAGGTTATAGCGCTTCAGGATATCCTGGCGATAGAAGAGGATGTTGCCCTTGATGTTAGTGGGCACGGCCACCAGCTGCTTGCCCTCCCGGCCGGTGATGTGGGCCAGGGACACGGAGAAGGCCTCCGCCACCGCCGGTACCAGCTCCGTCCGGTCAAAGACCTTAGTGCGTTCCAGTTCATAGAGCCATCCGGCCACCCCGTACCGCTGCACCCAGGGAGCATCCAGGAGCAGTACCGCGGGTATCTTGCTCTCGGTGGAGAGTCCCAGCACAAAGGGCTCATAAGGGAGCAGGCTTTCCGGCACCAGGAGACCCTTAAAGTTCCGGTCGAAATTTTTGTACGCGGGACTCTTGGCCTTCTGCGCCAGGAGCCGGATCAATTCCCGGGTGGGGGCGTCGAAGGTGTAGGTGATGGCCCGGGGCGGCGAAATATCCGGACTCGGCCCGCACCCCAGCAATGGCAACAGCACTATGGCCCAGACCACCCGAATGAGGCGCGGCATGGCAATTTTAGGCGTACGGCGCGGCGTGACCACTTTCCCCACCCTAATACGGTTTCACCGGTTTATCAGCCACCAGCATCGCCAGTTGAGGCCGGTATTTCTCCAGGCTCAGGGGTAAAAGGAACAGGAGGCAGGCCAGCAGCCCCACCCCTTCGAGCAAAAACACCCAACCATAAGCCCCAGCCTCGCTGCCCGAAAGATAAGCGAGCCGGTCTTTGAGAAATCCCCCGGTCATTTCCCCCGCGGCCAGGGCCAGGCCGCTGGCCAGATTCCACAAACCCATGAAGACCCCGCTGAAGGTGGGGTGGGCCATGCTCATGGTCAGGTGGGACAGCCCCACATTGTAAAACCCTCGGGCCAGCCCCAGGAGACAGAGGGCATAGATGCCCCAGGTCGGGTCAGGCGTAAACGAGGTCAGGCTCAGCAGCCCGAAGGCCGTTGCGCCCACCACCAGGCTTGCCGCCAGGACGATTTTGTTCGCCCAAGGCTGCCGGGCCCTGATCAGAAGATGCACCCCCACCATGCCCAGCAAGATGCCGTAGGTGGTGTAAACCCCGAACCGGCTGGTTTGCGCCACCGGCAGGGCCAGTACTTCCCCGCCGTACGCGGTCAACAGGAAGGTCTGAATGGCCAGGAAAAAGATCGAGGTCCCCAGAAAGGCAAAAAAAGCCAGGGCCTGGCGGTTGCTGGCCAGAAATTTCAAGGTGGGCCACAACTGCATCTGGCCGTGCAGATGGTTGGGGGCGGCCTCGTTGGGCGGCTCGATGTCCCAGGCTCCCCAGAGGGTGACCGCCATCACCACCAGGGTAACCACCACAAAGAGCTGGTGGATCTTGTCGGGGTCAAAAACCGGGAACAGCACCCCGGCGAGGGAGGATCCCACGATAAAACCCAACAGGGTCAATATCCACACCATGGTCAGGGCGCCGCCCCGGTCCTGCTCCGGGATGCGGTCCACCAGAAGGGCGTTGATGGCGGTGGCGGACGCAGTGGTGCCGATTCCGAACAGGGAAAACAGCAGCATCCCCTGGTACAGGAGGGGGCGGCTGTGGGGCTGGGCTCCCAGCGCCAGGGCCCAGTCCGGGAAAAACGGCATGACCGCCGCGCTGAGCAGCATGCCCCCCCAGATGTAGGGGGACCGGTGGCGGCCCCGGATGGGACGGGTGTCGGAAAAATAGCCGGTAACCAGTCCCACCGGCGTCATTACGTGCTGAAAGGCAAAGCTGAAGGTGACCAGGGCCGCGGGCACCGCCAGGTCCACGATCAGCACCCGGTTCAGGACGTTGGCCAGCAACACCACCAATAATGAGGTGGCAAATCTCACCAGTCCTAATTTCAGCACCAGCCGCGAGATAACCATAGGCCTGTTTGCAGCATAAACCGGGTGGTTCGGGAAGTAAAGCCTGGATGGTACGCCATTTATGATGGTTTCGTAAAAAGTCCAAAATTCCCTCCCCCTTGATGGGGGATGGTTAGGGTGGGGGTGAAATAATTAGCATCTTCGGCCAGTTATCTTACCACTCCCCTTAATCCCCTCCCACCAGGGGAGGGAAAAATGACTTCTTACGAGTTCATCATTTATGCCCCCACCGGTTTATGGCGCCGCCGGCATCTTGCCGCACAGATTGAAAACCTGTGCCACCAATGCTTTGCCCCAACCTGCTAAATTCCCCGGACCATCTGGTCGTATAGCTCAAGATAAGCCGCCACCATGGTGTCCCGGGAGAAGTTCAGCGCCACGTGGTCCCGGCAGCGGTGCGGGTCCAATCCGGCCAGCCGCGGCAGACTTTCCCGCAACTCCTCGTAAGTGTGCACCGCGAACCCGGTTTCCCCGTGAACCACCACTTCGGGCACCGCCCCCCGATCGTACGCCAAAACCGGGGTGCCGCAGGCCATGGCCTCCAGCATGGCCAGCCCGAAGGTCTCGTCCACCTCCAGGGGCAGCACCAAGGCCTGCGCCCGCTGCATCAGGTCCACCTTGCGGGCATGGTCCGCGGGGCCCAGGTAGACGATCTGCTCCCCGTCCAGCTGATCGCGGATACAGCTGTCAAAATAGGGCCGGTCCGGCTCGAAGACCGGCCCGGCAATCAGCAGACGCGACCCGGTCTCCCGGGCCAGGCGGATGGCCGTGTGGAGGCCTTTGTCGGGATAGATGCGGCCCAGGAAGAGGAGAAAATCTTCCTTGGCGGCCTGAAAGGGGTAGTCTGCCAGGTGCAGGCCGTGGGAGATCAGGTGCAGGCGGGGATGCCCCTTCAACTGCCGGGCCTGAAAGGCGCTCACCGCCACCAGGTACACCTTGGGGAAACTGAGCAGGTAGTCCCGTTTCATGGGAAACAGCGGCGTATGAATGGTGATGGCCAGGGGCGCGGCCGGGGCCAGGGCCCAGAACCCTGCGGCGGCCTCCAGGTGCGAATGAATCACCTGAGGCGGCTGCTGCCCTAAGCGGGCGAAGGCGTGGGACAGGTGGAGGTTCTCGGAAAACTTGTCCGGCGGCCAGAAGGAGTTATGAAAATGCCCAAACTGGGGCACTGCCAGGGTGGAGTCCCCGGCGCTGAACAGCCACACCTCCACCCCCCGGGCCGTGAGCCCCCGGATGAGGGCGGCCACCATCAACTCCGTGCCGCCGTAAGTCACGGGCGGCACCGGAATCCAGGGGGGCGCGATCTGAGCCACCCGCATCAGTCGCTTCCCGGGGTGAGACGCGCCCGAATCTCCGGACAGGTCGCCAGGGGCGGCAGGGTGACGTCAGCCAGGGGGACCTCCATCCAGGTCAGCGGCTCCCCGCCTTCCCCGTCGGGCACCGGGATGCTTAGCCGCGGCGGCGCCAGCGCCGGCAGCCGCCAGCGCAGCAGGTCCGCGGCCATCAGGGACTCCATCAGGGTGTGAAACACGGTCCCGGCCATCTGGTCCAGCCCCAGCTTTCGGGGCGTAGAGGTGAGGGGGGCGTGGCGGTGGTCCATCTGACCCACGTAGACCTGGACCAGGTGTTCCAGGTCCGGGGTGCCGGGCGTCAGACCCAACTGATCCAGGGCGAAGGACAGGAGGGTCAACGTTTCCACGCCAAAACCCGTCTTGAAGGGCAGGCGGCTCCAGAACTTCAAGGTGCCGGCCATCTCCCCGGACAACAGGTAGGCTAACTTCTGGAGGGCCTGGACCCCGGCATGGGGGCACAAGGCCAACAGCGACCGGAGCATGGTGTTCAGCCGGCCGCCGTGGGGGCGCTGATAGACGATCTTGGCCGCCTCCACCGTGTGGAACCAGAGGATGGCCCCCACCGGGTCCACCACCCAGCGGGGATGAAAGTAGGGGGGCCGGATGTCCGCGTCGATGAACGCCACCACGGTCCGGGGATGGGTGACGTTTTCGGTCACCACCAGGTGATACAGGAAGGCCCGCATGGCCGTCCCTTTGCCATGGGGGGCGTCCTGCTGGTCCGGCGGCAGCCTCCGGGCCGCGGGGAACACCTTGACCTGGGGAAAGAAATCGGTCAGGCACCTCAAACCTGCCGGGCGCTCTCCCCCATAGGCGACCCAGACCTGATCGATGAGACTGCCGAAAAGCGGCCGCAGCATCAGCAACAGGGCGCGCAGGTTGCCGGCTCCCCGGGCGCTCCTCAGGGGAAAGACCAGATGCACCGGCGCCCCTTCCGCCTGTTTCAGGCGGGTTACCATCTCCGGGTCAAAGCTGCCGGCGGGGATCAACCCCAGGGCGTGGAGCCGCGCCCCGCGCCCCCATTCCTGGGGCCGGATCACGACCGGAAAGCCGCTCACGCCGCCCCCCACAGGGCCTGCCGGGCCTCGGCCGCGACCTCAGGCTGTGCCAGCCATTGCTGCAGGGCCTGCCAGAGGCTGACGGTGCGCTCATATGCCTCATAGACCCCGGCGCCTGACTGCTCCAGCCGGTCCATCAGGGCCAGGTTCATCAGGGTCTGCCGGGCGGCCTCGGAGTCGCCTTGGGCCAGGTAGTCCAGGGCCAGGAGGGTGTGGCTCTGAAAGGCTCTCTCTGGCAGGTCGTCGGCAAGAAAGTTCCCGGGGTAGGGTTTGAAATCCTCGGCGGTCACCCGCGCCCGGCCCGGCCCCGGCTCCTGCTGCCGCAATTTCAGCCGGGTGTAGCAAAACCGCACCAGGTCCTGCCTGAGCCTCAGCCAGGTGGGATGGGGCTTGGCCGGCGGCAGGTGGATGATGCTCAGGGCGTTGTCCAGGAAAAAAGGAATTCCGAACATGCGGGCGTTCATGACGTAGTCCGTGTCTTCCCCCCGGGTGATGGCGGGATCGAAGGGCAGGCGGCGAAAGAGAGCGACGGGCAGGGCCAGGTTGCCGCCGAACCCGAGGGGCGTGGGTTTCAGGCGGGGGCCGGCCAGCACCAGGTTCTTAAGCGCCGCGTTCAGCCACCGCATCTTGGGCCAGGCGACGGCCCAGGGGGCGGCAGGCTCGGGGAGCAGGACGCCGCCGTCCGCCTGCCGGTAAACCCCGGCCAGTCCAAATACGGGGTGCTCCCGCCCCAGAAATTCCAGGTCCTCTTCAACCTTGGCCAAAAAATCCGGGTCGGCCACCACCTCGTCATCGTCCAGGCTGATTAGCGCCTGTGCACCGCAGATATTGGCGAGAATCAGGGTGAGGTTGCGGATCTGGGAATAACCGGCCAGGGACAGCAGGGGCAGCCACTCCGCCCGACCCCGGGTCCGGCAGAAGTCCCGGAGGCGGCTGAGATGCGAGGCCGCAAACCATCTCACCGGGTAGGGGAGGGGCGGGGACTCCATCACCTCCTGGACCCGGCGCGCCACCAAGGCCTCAAGAGAAGGCGCGGTGGCCGCGGCCACTACCCCCACCTCCACCCCCCGGGCGGCCAGGGGGGTTAGGCTCTCCAGGGTCCGCCGGAGCGTCCCCGGCGCGTCCAGGGGCGTGGGGTGATCAAAAACGATCTCCTCCGGCCCTTCACCCCCGGGATAGGTCCAATACGTGGGAATCGCCACGAAATAACCGCGCATGGATTCAAGCTATCCACTCTGCCCGGATGAGTCAAGGAGATTATCTCGCCCTCCGGCATGAGGCGGGGCTTAAGGCCGGAGCCCATAGCTCATCACCTTATTAAGGATAGTGTGACGTTTTACAATTAATAGGTCAATTAAAGTTAGGTTTTTTCTTCCCCCCCCCCTTTCTAAAGGGGGGTCAGGGGGGATTAAATAAGTGCTTAATAATACCCCTAAATCACCCTGTAAAAAAGGGGACTTACAACACCCAGCCTTCAAGATAGGGCTGGTTTTATGCCATATAATTCATGGACCATAACCCTAGAAATTTGGGTTATCCGGTGCGGCCACCTGATAACCACGGGTCTTCTCTCTCGCCCTCAATCCGCTTGCCCCGGCCGGCGCCTATCTGGTATGATCGAAATAATTACCCCCGGTTCTCGTGAGGAGAAATGGTGAAGAAAAAGAAAATTATTCCGGAAAGCGCCCCGCCGCCGCGGCTCAAGCAGTATGAAGCGCTGATCTTCATTACCGGTGCGGTCACCCTGTCGCTGGAAGTGCTGGCCTCAAGGATCATGACCCCCTATTTTGGGGTGAGCCTGTATATCTGGGCCGGTATCCTCTCCATCACCCTGATATTCTTGGCCCTGGGTTACCAACTCGGAGGACAGATGTCCCAACGCCGGGGTAAAGAGGCGTTACCGTTATTCCTGCTGTCCGCCCCGCTCTGGGCGGCGTTGTCCATCGTGGTCGCCGCCGCCGTTTACCCGGTGGTGTTTCCCTGGCTGTCCACCGCCAATTTGATCCTGGCCAGTTTTTTGGGCGGCACCATCCTGTTGGCCCTGCCCCTGGTCGTGCTTTCGGCTATGAACCCGCTACTCATCGCCTTGGGCCGCGATGCCACGTCGGCGGGGGACGGCGGGGCGGGCAGGGTCTTTTTTATCAGCACCGTGGGGTCGGTGGCGGGGGTATTGCTGACCGCTTTTCTGGTGATTCCGTATCTGACCAACTTTCGCGCCTTGTTGGGTTTGAGCTTGGGCTTGGGGTTGTTGGTTGGCGGGATGACGCTGCTGAATCGAGAAATTGCCGCACCCGGGAAAAAGCGCCTGCTCTGCGGTTGTGCCGTGGTCCTCTTGCTGAGCGGCGGGTTGCTGGCAGGACAGCGCTCCTACTTTAAACTTCTCGCCGGCATGAGCGATATTGGCAAAAATTTTGAAGTGTTGGCCGAATATACCTCGGTTTTTGGCAACATTAAAGTTCTGACGGTATATCCGGAGGGGGAAGGCAGAAAACCGGCCCGGGCATATCTTCAGGACGGCATTATTCAAAATATGGTGACCTCGGACGGGGTGATTTTGGATCACACCGCCTTCATGATGCGATTAATTGAAGCCTATGCGCCCTCGGCGCAAAAATCGTTGGTGTTGGGCATGGCGGCCGGGATGATACCCCGTTATCTCCAGCGCCAGGGCCAACAGGTTGCCGCGGTGGAAATTAATCCCAATTCCTTACAAGCGGCCATAGAGTTCTTTGAGTTCGACCCCAAGGGCATCGAAGTCCACCTGGAAGACGCCCGGACTTTCGTCCGCCGTCACCACCACGCTTATGACCTGGTGGTCACCGACTTGTTCCAGGGAGATTGTACGCCGGACTACCTGCTCACCATCGAGTTTTTCCTGGAAGTGCAGGCCTGTTTGCGGCCCGGCGGCGCAGCTATCATTAACACCTATTTTGATCCAGTCAATGAGATTGCCAACGACACGATTGTGGCTACCGTGAGCGCGGTGTTCCCCCACGTTCTGGAATTACGCTCCCCCTCCTCCGCCGGTCTGGTAAGCAGCGCCTGTCTGGTGGCGGCGGACACCCCGCTTTCTCCTGAGGTGGCCATTGCCCTGGCCGATTCCGGCGCCATGCCTTCCAAAGATTATCAAACCTTAAAGGCTGCCAGACTGGTTGATCGGGAGAGGCTGAAAAACATCCGGCCGGTCAGCGACGATCACAACATCTTTTCTCTCCTGTTCGCCGGCAGTCAACTCCGTTACCGCAGCCAATTCAATAAACTGCCGCCCAATTTATTGGTCAACTGATGACGCCGCCAGGGTTTAGGCTCGGAGAGGCAGACCCCGGTGAGCGCCCCGGGAGGGCTGACCCACCGGTTCACCCCGGCATGATTTCCCAAACTTCAATGAAAAAGTAATTAGCTATCCTCTCCGGCGAAATCATACCGCGCCCCGAATTTCCCCCTTAGGTAGCGCCCCAAGTACCGGGGCGTCAACTCCTCCCCCGTGACCTTCTTATACCAAGTTGCGCTCAAAAGGCTATTTTCTGTAGCCGCAGGCTTTAGCCTGCGCCTGCACAGGCTGGAAAGCCTGTGCCACCTTTTGACTGCAATCTGGTATTAACCAGCGGCCGGACCCAGACGCGGTTGCCCTGGGAGTGAATCCACTTGGCCAGCAGGGCGAACTGGTTGTGGCGGTGCGGATGCCCTTTACTCAGTGCCGCGTCAGCCGCCAGGCCACCCAGGTGAAGCTCTTCTCCGGCGGGAGTTCGATGACCGACTCGTCCCGGGTGAGGCGGGACGAAAGGACCCAGCCCGCCTGTTCATAGCGGAGACGGAGATCGTCCTCCTGGGTATCCTTAAAACCCGACAGGATCAGGCAGGCGTCGGGCGCGGCCAGGCGGGTGAATTCCGCCACTTTGTCCATCTGGACCGCCCAGGGCAGGTTGCCCAGCATCACCCCGAAGGCGCCCCGGAGACATTCCGTGGATCCCCGGACCACCTGCACCGCCGCGGCCAGGTCATTGGCCCGGGCGTTGTCCCGGGTGGCGGCAACCGCCCGCCCGGAGATATCCACCCCCACCCCGACCTGGGCGCCGGCGGCCACCCCGGCCAGGAGCAGCACCCCCGAACCGCAGCCCACGTCCAGGAGCCGCGAGCCGGGCGCCGCGGCCAGGGTCTCCGTCAGGAGATCCAGACACAGGCGGGTGGCGGTATGGCCCGGCGGGAAGACCGAGGCCGCGGCCAGCACCAGCACCCGCTCCCCCGGCCGGGGCCGGTAGGGCCGCCAGCTGGACCGCAACACCAATTCAGGCGAAAACCGGTAAAACATGGTCAGGCGGCGACCTCCTGAAGCCCCGGCTTCTTTCTCATCATGGGCTCTTCAACCTCGGACCGCGGGGCGACCCGTCGAATCGCCCTTACCCTGACCCTGATCATAGACGGCCCCAGGCGCAACTGTCAAGGCGCGGCCCCGGAGGGAAATTCGCGCCGCCGCCGGTGTTGACCCCGCCTCTCTTTTTAGATAAAAAGAGATGAAATTTAGTGAAACTGCCGGTTTCGCCGAAACTTATTACCGTGAGACCATAAAAGAAGTTCCGTCTTTTGGCCCCCGGCGCCTCGGGGGACTAAGGTGGGAGTGAAGGTAACGGCTTCCGGTTCCGAAAAGTGCAAGGTTCAAAGTTCAAGGTTCAAAGTGAGGGGTATGGACTACCACAGGGCAAGGTTGCCATACGGTATTTTCATACTGTACGGGTGGACCAAGGGCTCACGAGCAACTGCTCGGCGAAATCAATCAATGACTGGCAGTCGGGTGGCATGGAAAAGATTCTTTTGACCAGGGCCGGCTATGAGAAGCTCATCCGGGAGTTGGAGTTTCTCAGCCAGGTGGAACGTCCCCAGGTAATCCAGGAGATCCTGGAGGTCGCCCAGGAAGGCCGGGTGGAGAAAAACCCCGATTTCCAGTCCGCCCTGGTCCATCGCCGGCAGCTGGAGCGCCGCATCAGGCAGTTGCAGCAGACCCTGGCCAACGCCGAGGTGCTGGTGGGGAGCAACCTGTCTCCCGATAAGGTAAGATTCAACGCCCGGGTCAGAGTGCTCAATCTGAGCACCGGCCAGGAGCGGGAGTATAAAATGGTGGGCCCCCTGGAGGCCGACGCCGCCACCGGGCGCCTCTCCCTGGCCTCGCCCTTGGGAAAAGCTCTGCTGGGCCGCGCCGTGGGCGACCGCCTGCAAGTCCAGACCCCCCGGGGAATGAGGTTGTACCAGGTTCTGGAAATTCACCGGGAAAAGGTATGAACGACGCGGCTCACGTCCACCAACACCGGTTCGAGAGCAGCCGTCGGCGCCTGCAACTGGCCTTTTGGACCCAGCTGGCGTTTTTCGTGGTGGAGCTGGGGGGCGGCATCCTCACCAACAGCCTGGCCCTGTTGGCCGACGCCGGGCACATGCTGAGCGACGTGGGCGCCCTGGGATTGAGCCTCCTGGCCCTCCAGTGGACCGCCAGGCCCCCCACCGCCCGGAAAACCTTCGGCTACCACCGCCTGGAAATCCTGGTGGCCCTGGTCAACGGGTTGGTGCTCTGGGCCATGGCCGCGTATATCTTTTTTGAGGCCGCGCAACGGTTGTTTAATCCGCCGGCCATCAGCGGCAGCCCGCTGATCATCATCGCCAGCCTGGGCCTGATGGTTAACCTGTTCGGGATGTATGTGCTCATGCCGTCCCGGGGGCACAACCTCAATCTGCGTTCGGCCTTCCTGCACCTGCTGGCCGACGCCTTCGGGTCGGTGGCCGCCATCGCCGCCGGCGTGGCCATCTGGTGGCAAAGCTGGTACTGGTTCGACCCCCTGGCCGGCTTCATCGTCGGGGTGATGATCGTCATCAGCAGCTGGCAGCTGGTATGGGAGGCGGCCGACATTCTGCTGGAGTCCACCCCCAGGCATATCGCTCTCGATGAGGTGGAGCAGTCCCTGGAGAGCCATCCCCAGGTGAAGCAGGTGCACGACCTGCATATCTGGACCATCGCCTCGGGAATCTACGCCCTGAGCGTCCACGTGACCATTGACCACCAGAGCAACCGGGATTGTCTTACCTGGGAACTGGAAGAACTGCTGCGCCAGCAGTTCGGCCTGGAGCACAACACCATCCAGATCGAGGGTCCGGATTTCCATGACCCCCGGGTCTGTCCCTTACACCGCCGGGAAGGCGGCGCCGGATAATGCGACCGCGTGAGACTCCTGGCGGTCCGCCGGTTGTCAATGATTTTACCGAGGAGGAACCATGTCGCCCGACCGCTGGGAACTGAAACCCGAGAGCTTGCGCGCCGTCTGTGACCCCGACGCTTTGGGATTCGAAACCACCCTGGACGTCAGCCCCCTGAAGGAAAAGGTCGTGGCCCAGGACCGGGCCGTCCACGCCCTGGAATTCGGCCTGGGGGTGAAAGACCTGGAATACAACATCTTCGTGGCCGGTCCGCCCCGGGCGGGAAAGACCGAAGCCATCATGGCCTATGTGCAGGAGTTGGCCGCCACCGAGCCCACGCCGCCGGATTGTATCTACGTCCACAACTTCAAGGACCCGGAGAAGCCCCAGAGCTTGAGCCTGCCAACCGGCAAAGGCAGGGTCCTGAAGGCGGATATGGAAGTGCTCATCTCCAACCTGAAGGTGCAGGTCCCCGAGGTGTTCGAGAGCGAAGACTACTCCGGCCGGCGGGAGGCCCTTATGCACGGCGTCACCCAGGAACGCAACAAGATCCTCCAGGAACTGGACGCCAAGGCAGGGGAAGAAGGCTTTATCCTCAACATCTCCCCCACCGGCCTCATGATTTTCCCCGGCAAGGAAGGCAAGCCCTTGAGCGAAGATGAACTCAAGGCCTTAAACGACGAGGACCGGGAGGCGCTGCGCCAGAAGTCCGCCCAGCTCCACACCGAAATGAATGAGGCCATCCGCAAGATCCGCAAGATGGAAAAGGAGTTCCAGGAACAGGAGAAAAAGCTGGACCAGGACGTGGCCCTCTATGTGGTGGGGCATCACATGGAGGAACTTCGGGAGAAATATCACGACCTGCCCCAGGTCCTCGACTACCTCAAAGAGGTCCAGGAAGACATCCTGAAAAATATCGACGACCTGAAGCGCCGGCCCGCCGCCCAGGGCCCCTTTCCGTTCCCCATGCCGGAGCCGTCGTTCATTCAGTACCAGGTGAACGTCTTTGTGGACCACTCCGAGACCAAAGGCGCCCCGGTGATCATGGAGAACAACCCCACCTACCCCAACCTGTTCGGGGCGGTGGAACGCCGGGCCCAGTTCGGCGCCCTGGTGACCGACTTTTCCCTGATCCGGGCCGGGGCTTTGCATCGGGCCAACGGCGGCTATCTCGTCCTGGAGGCCCTGGACCTGCTGCGCTGGTTCTTTTCGTATGAGGCCCTGAAGCGCTGCCTGAAAAACGGGGAGGTCAAGATCGAGGACCCTATGGAGATGTTCGGGATGATCACCACCCGCAGCCTCCAGCCCCAGCCCATCTCCCTGAACATCAAGATCATCCTGGTGGGCGACCCCTACATCTACCAACTTCTCTATACCTACGACGAAGATTTTCATAAATTCTTCAAGATCAAGGCCCAGTTCGACTGGCGGATGCGCAAGACCGACGACCACCTCCGGCAGTTCTGCGAGCTCTTAGCCGGCTATTGCCGGGAGAAGAAGCTCATGCCCCTCCACAAGACCGGCATGGCCCGCCTGGTGGAGTATGCCCAGGAAAAGGCCGGGCACCAGCAAAGGCTCACCCTGCAGCTCAAAGAGGTCCAGGACGTCCTCAAAGAAGCCAATTACTGGGCCCGGAACAACACCCACGCCGCGATTTTGGGCTTCGACGTGGACAAGGCCATCGCCGAAAAGACCTACCGGGCCGACCTGCCGGAAGAAAAGCTCCAGGAGTTCATCGATGACGGGATGCTCTTCATCGAGACCGGGGGCCGGGTAGTGGGCCAGATGAACGGCCTGTCGGTTTATGCCCTGGGGGACTACTCTTTCGGCCGCCCGTCCCGGATCACCGCCAGCGTCGGCCTGGGTAAGGACGGGGTGATGACCATCGACCGGGAGTCCCAACTCTCCGGCAACGTTCACAACAAGGGGGTCCTCATTCTGGCCGGTTATCTGAAAAGCCGCTTTGCCCAGGACAAGCCCCTGACCCTGTCTGCCAGCCTCTGCTTCGAGCAGAGCTACGGCCTGGTGGAAGGCGACAGCGCCTCCCTGGCGGAACTCTGCACCCTCATGTCCGCCCTGGCCGAGCTGCCCCTGGCCCAAAACCTCGCCATGACCGGCTCCGTGAGCCAGCGGGGCGAGGCCCAGCCCATCGGCGGGGTCAACTGGAAGATCGAAGGGTTTTATAAGGTCTGCAAAGCCCGGGGTCTGGACGGCACGCACGGCGTCATCATCCCCAAGGCCAATGTCCTGGAGTTGATGCTGAAAAAGGAAGTGGTGGACGCGGTGAAAGCAGGCAAGTTTCACGTCTGGGCCGTGGGCCACGCCGATGAAGCCCTGGAACTCCTCACCGGGGTCCCGGCCGGCAAACGCCTCCCGGACGGCGCCTTTGAACCGGATACGGTGAACTGCCGGGTGGACCAGAAGCTGAAGCAGATGATGGAGCTGGCCAAAGACCTGATGCGAGGGGAAGAAGGCCCCGCGAAGAGCCCCGGGCCCGGGGCCTCGTGCCCGTCCTGCGGCAAAAATTCCCCCCTTTTTTAAAGGGGGGTAAGGCGGGATTAAATAACCGCTTGATAATCCCCCTAAATCTAATACTGTTCACTTTATCGGAGAGAGTTCTGCGGAGACCATCTCTCCTGTCATTCTGAGGGAGCGAAGCGACCGAAGAATCTCCAAATGCGAGATGCTTCGCTTCGCTCAGCATGACAAAAAATTTTCTGCGCCTTAAATGAACCGTATTGCCCCTAAATCCCCCTTTAGAAAAGGGGGACTTTAAATACCCTGTTATGGCTGCAATGCTTGTTTTATCGAGCGGTTATTTATGCAACTAACCACTATTTCTTCATGTCTGGTTTTATATCGGAAGTTCCACACTTTTTCTGGGCAAAATTGAGGTTAACATATTGATAATTAAAAAATAAATTGGTTTTTGAGCTTAAGATATGTACCCATGTAATTATAATTAATAACTTGATTAATGGCAATTA
>VGSJ01000045.1 GCA_016875015.1 Deltaproteobacteria bacterium
GTCAAGTCTTTTTAGAGGCTTATGGATGCATGGGTTGGCACTACATTTCCGCCCTTCCCATCTATGCCACCTAACAATTTCAATGACTTATACCTATATCTGGGCTTACAACTGTCGAAAATGAGTTGGATATGAGGTAAGTCAACAAGTGCAGGCGGGCCGGCAGGTGCGATTAATGTTTCAGGACGAAGCTCGCTTCGGCAGGACCAATGACCCCCGCCGATGCTGGGCTCCACCAGGGGTGCGACCGGAAGTGGGCAGGCAGATCGTTCGAGAGTATACCTATGCCTTCGGTGCAGTAAGCCCCCATGACGGCGCCCTGGTCAGTCTGATTCTACCAGTGGTCACTGCGGAGGCCATGTCTATTTTCCTGGCGGAAGTGGCTCAGCGGCATCCCGAGGACTTCATTTTGATGGTGCTTGATGGGGCGGCTTGGCACCGGGCCTCTACTTTGGTAGTCCCAAAAAATATGAGATTATTGTCTCTGCCTCCATACAGTCCACAACTTAACCCCACGGAGCATATCTGGGATGAAGTGCGGGAAAAATGGTTCGCCAACATAGTCTTTGATGCCCTTGATGGCGTGGAAGACCGCCTCGAGGAGTCTTTGGTATACCTGGAGCAAAACAAAAGTTTGGTAGCCTCAATCACAGGCTTCAATTGGATTATAAGTATCCCATTGAATGCAAATTAGTATCATTATGAAGGGGAGGGATTTTTTAACTTTTTAGGGAACCATCAAAATTGACCCTACGTTGATTCCAACTGCAAGAAGACCGTCACGCCGGTGCCTCGGTGAAGTTCGCTTTCTACTCTGATCTCCCCCTGGTGCGCCGTGACAATGGCCTGGGAAATAGCCAGTCCCAGCCCGCTGCCCTTGGGCTTGGTGGAATAGAAGGGCCGGAAAATCTTATCCATGCTGTCGGGATGAATCCCCTCACCGCTATCGCTGATCCGCACCGACACCCTGTGGCTATCCCGTCCGCTGGCCAAGGTCAAAGTACCCCCGACGGGCATAGCCTCGATGCCGTTCTTGGCGATATTCAACAGCACCTGGCGCAACAGGAGCGGGTCGAACTGAACCTGAGGAAGGTTGGGGTCCAGATTCACCGCTAACTTTATGCGGCTTTCCTGCAGAGTTGCTTCTAACTTGAGGCACATTTCCCGGATCAGGGAGTTGAGATCTATGGGACACTTTCTGGGCTCCGATAACTTCGCGAAGCTTCCCACCTCGGCCAAAAATTCCTCCAAACGTCGAATTTCCTCAACGATGATCCGGAGTTTCTCGACGCTCTTGGACGGGCCTCCTCCTTGCGCCTTTAAAACCTGACGGGCTATCCCGCCGATAACCACCAGGGGGTTTTTGACCTCGTGGCTGATGTGGGCCGCCATTTGGCCCAGGGCCGCGAGGCGCTCGGACTGCAGGAGCTTTTCTTGCAGTTGGCGGCGCTCTCGCAGGTCCCGAAAAAATCCCACCGCGGTTACCTCGCGATCGTTGCCCAGAATAAGACTGGCAGAAAGTTCGACGGGAATCTGCTCTCCGGTTTTGCTCAGCCCCACGGTCTCATAATGGATCAAGCGCCCCGGGCCCCCATACTCCGGGCCATCTATTTTTGCCCTGACCTCTTGGGCCACGCCGGAAGGATAGAGTTGAGTCACCTTGATCTTGCCGATCACCTCATCGGGGCGATAGCCCAGGACCCTTTCGGCCCCTTCATTAAAAATGACAATATTGCCGTGCTGATCGTTGGCGATGATGCCGTCGTTGGAGGTCTGGATCAGCTTGGTCTGAAATTCGAGCATCCGGCGGATTTCTGCGGATAGGGTCTGTTTTTCCTCACAGGTATTGGCATTACGGATGGCAAAGGCGATTTCTTCGGCAATCGATTCGAGCAGCAGGCGGTCTTCTTCATAAAACGGCTCGCCGCCGGCCTTGTTCAGCACCTCCAAAACGCCGATCTTTTCATCCCCGGCCGCCAGGGGAATGGCCACCAGGTTTTTCGTCTGAAAACCCGAGACCGAATCGACCTTGCCATAAAACCGGGGGTGTTGCTGCACCTCGTTGAAGATGGCGGATTTTTGCGTTTGAAAGACATAACCTGCCAACCCCTGATCAACGGGAAAGGTGACATCCAACAGGACTGGCTTGGCAGGTCCTTCCACCCCGTAAAATCGAAAGTTTTTTTTCTCCGAATCAAGGAGCAGCACCGAGGCCGCCTCTGCAGCAACGGCTTCTTTACTGGAGTACAAAACGGCCTCGATAACTTCACGGAGGTTAAAACTCTGAGCGATTTTGGAGCTCACTGCGAGGTAGGTATTGAGGTGCGCGATCTTCTGGTCGTAGGCCAACCGGTCAAGGAATTGGCCGATAAAATAGGCCAGCAAGCCGGTAATCTGGCGCATGAGACTTTGCCGGGGCAGCTTTTCAGGCGCGGACAGAACTACGCCCAAAAACCCCAGATTTTTCGTTTGGCGCCTTAGAGAAAACAGGAAAAGATGGGCAGATTCTTTGGGGGATAAAGAGACGATGATGGGAAGGGCATCGTCCTGGATCGGAACTTGCTGGAATTGCTCGGTGCAAATTCTCTTGATCAAGGGCAGGGTGCCGGCTTGAATCCCCTCTTGGAAGAGGGAGTGAAAGGGGGGTTTGGGTTCTTCAAGGCTAAGGATGACGGCAGTCGCGCCCATCACCCGCATCAACCCGGGAAGCGCTCTCCGGGCCAGCCCTTCAAGGTCTTCAGCCTGTACCGCCAGTTCAGTAAGTTCTAAGAGAGGCGCGGCTTCCTCCGCGGCACTATGATCTCGGGATTCACGGTCAGACATGGCAGACCTCTAATATGAGTAAGTTCTTATTATGGCGCCTTTCCCCTGGAGATCCCCCCATTACTCCTAAAGAAGGCCGGCTTGAAGACTGACTGGAGTAAAAAGGCTCCTCTCAAGCGAACCTGATCATAAATCTCAAAACTCACTCTATCTGTATATATCAAACATTTTACAAATTTATCAATAAGTTTCGGTTTCCCCACGCCAGCGCGCCGCCCGGAAAATACTCCGCCTTACTGACCTGAAAAGTTTTTGGTGGCACCGGTATCTTACCGGTGCGGGTGGCACAGGTTAAAAACCTGTGCCACCAACGGGGCCGGGGACAGAAACCCGCCCCACCAGATTTTTCATCATTTATGGGTGGGCCAAGGGTCCATGAGGAACTGCTTGGTGAGATGGCGCCGGCGCGGGATCGCAGCCGGGCGGCTTTAGGCTAACCGGGGGGAGGAACGGCTTTGAGAGGCTCAAGCCTCCGGGGGGCTGGCGGGACCCGCCTGAAAGGGCGCCGCCAGGGCATAGCGCACCCGGTTGGCCTTCTCCCCGTTGTGGATCAAGACGCCTTCCTGGAGCAAGAGGTTTAAATAACCCCAGGCGGTCTTTTTGTTCACCTGAAACCGGGCTTCGAAGTCCAACAGGCGAAACCAGAGGCCTTCGGTCTCCCGGAGATAGCCCCCCAGGGTCTCGGGGGTGAGCTTGCGGCGGCCTTTCACGGGCAGGGCGATTTTGGCCAGGGCCTGGCGCAAGGCTTCGCTCTTGACCGGCTCCGGCTGGGGCAGGGGCAGGGGCAGGCAAACTTCCCGGGGCTCCCGGAGGGCGGCTTTGCCCCCGGACCAATCCGGCCGGGCAAAATATAGACCCGCCTCTTCCTCGATGAGGTTGAGCAGGCGGTAAAACTGCGACAGGGTGATCTGCCCGGCCAGTTGCGTGACCAGGTAATCTTTGGCCCGCTTGCGGATGAAGGAGACTCGTTCCTGGGAACCGACCGGTAAGCGGTGTGCCTCCATCACCACCTGGAAGAACATCCCCGCCACCAGGGTGGTGTCGAGACCGTGGGCGGGAGGGGTGAGAAAAACGGATGGTTCGGATACCCCCAAAGCCCCGGCGCTCAGGGACCAGGCGGCAAAATCGTCTTCAAACTCATTCAGCTGCGCCGGGGAAAACAGCTCCAGCGCCGGCCGCGTCAGGGTGCGGACCAGGCTCAGGGCGGCGTCGCGGTCCATACCGGGGCCCTCCTTGGCTCCGACGATTATAAAACATAAATAACTTATGAACAAGCCTCAATAATTTTGTAATTTTCCTGCAGAATCAACCAGGCGGCGCCCTGCCCCCTGGCCCATTCTTCTGGCAGATTAAACCTGACATTGAGGGCAAAAATAAAAAATCTCGCATAATCTGAATCGCAGTTATGCATCTGGATAGCCGAATTGACCTTCTGTGGGGGGACTTTCAGAATCCTTTTGGGTCCGATGTTGTTATGCCTTGATGGAGAGGTTGTCTGGTCAAGTTTTGACCATTACACTTGAGGCAAAGGTGGGCAATCCTCCCCCCCTTTCCCCCTCTTCCCCTTTTCGCCTTTTCGCCTTTTCCCCTCTTATTTATCCCGGGCCTGGATGTCGCAGATCATGACCACCAGGTCGCTGCTCTTGCCGGTCAGGTCCTTGACCAGGTCTTCAAACACCGCCTTCACGGAAAACCCGGCCTTTTTGAAGGCGTTGAAAGCGCCCAGCGCCTGGAGGTGAACCTCGGCGATCAGCTTTTCCAGGCCGAATTCCCCGGCCAGTTCGACGATCTCATTGATCAGCAGGGTGCCCAAGCCCCGGCCCTGGTAGTCGGGAGACACCACCACCCGCACATTGCCCAGATGGCGCTTCCACCCCACCTTCCGCATGTGGAGAGTGATGTCCCCCACGATCCGGCCGTCGGCTTCCGCCACCAGGGGAAA
Organism: Deltaproteobacteria bacterium; assembly: GCA_016875015.1. GTDB lineage: Bacteria > Desulfobacterota > Desulfobaccia > Desulfobaccales > 0-14-0-80-60-11 > 0-14-0-80-60-11. The sequence goes on from VGSJ01000045.1 coordinate 4,766, forward strand.
GACCCGGCGATAGTCGATGTGGTTCACCCAGTGATCGATGACGGCCGGGTCCCGCACGTCATTGCGCAGGAAGCTCAATTCCTTTGCATCGAGACCCTGGAAGAATTTCAGCAGCATCTCCCGGTCTTCCTTTACCAAGGGCCGCAGCTTTACCCGGGCGCCGTCTTTCAACACCCCCTCTTTTTGGTAAGCCATCTTCTCATCCCCCTTTGGTTAGCTATTAGCTGCTAACTGCTCCCTTCTAAGCCCCCAGGGCCAGGCGCTCCGCCAGATAAGGGGGCAGGCCCGCATCCAGGATGCGGCGTTGGGCTCCGCTCACATCATAAGGAGCGGACTTGAATTGAATGGAGAACTCCTGGTCGTCGAAGATGGCGTAGGCCGCTTCGGGGTTGCCGTCCCGGGGCTGGCCCACGCTGCCGGGGTTGATGAGATAGTGTTCCTCCGGGGACAACTTCATCGGGGTCGGGGAAATCTGGCGCACGGCCACCGTGCCCCGAATATCCCGGTACCACAGGGCCCGCCGGTGGGTGTGGCCGAAGAAGCACACCCGAAGATCAGCGCGTTTGAACAAATCCTTGAGGACCCGTTTGCCCTGGAAGTGGTAAGCGATGTAGGTGTCAACGCTGGCAGGGGTGCCGTGACAAGCCATAAATGAGCCCGGCTGCTCCCGCACCAAGGGCAGGCCTTGCAGAAATTCCAGGAATTCCGGGCGGACCTGCTGCCGGCACCACATCAAGGCCTCATACGCGATGATATTAAAATGTTGGGCCCGTTCAGGATAGAGCAAAGCCAGGTCATGGTTCCCGGCCAGATTCCAGGCGTTGCGGCTCTTAAGCAACTCCAGGCACTCATTGGGGCTGGCATTGTAGCCCACCAGGTCGCCCAGGTTCAAGATGGCCTCTACCCCCTCCCCATCGATCTGGGCCAACACGCTGTCCAGGGCTTCCCTATTGCTATGAATATCAGCGATAACCGCGAGTCGCATAAGAGGTTCCCGGTGTTGGGGCAGTCCGGGGCGGCGCCAATACTTCCGCAGCGCTCCCAGCCCCGATTATTTTTGCCCAAAAAACTAAATATTTAAAGTGATTTTATATCATTCTGACCTCAATGTAACGACAAGGGCCTCAAAAGATTGTTTATTAACCCAAAACCGGAAACTGCCAACCGCAAGCCGGCCCTGCCGCGCTTCCTTGACTTTTACGGGGATTTTGTTACTTTCTGGCCACCATGGAACCCGGCGATATTGTCGAATTCTTCGAAGATAAGCGCATTTTTTGCGGCGTCGTCCTGGAAATGAAAGGCGAGCGGCTCCATGTGCTTACCCAGACCAGCCGGGAGATGACCGTGACCCCCAAGCGGATCCTCCACGTGGGCCCCCGCCTGCCCGTAGCCACCCTATCCCGCCAGGAGTTGCTGAGGCATCTGGAAGCCACTGCCAGGAAACGTGAGGCTTTAAAGGATGCCATCAACCTGGAAGATCTGTGGGACCTTCTGGCTTCAGAGGCGCAGACCGTGTCGGTTTCTGAGATGGCCGACCTGTGGTTTGGCCAGACGACTCCCGACCAGGTGGCCGCCACCGGCCGCAGCCTCAGGGAGGACCGGTTGCTCTTCAAGCAGAAAGACGGCTTGGTCAGCCCCAATCCCCCGGAAGGGGTGGAGCAGCTGAAAGAGCAGCATTTCCGGGAGTTGGAGCGCCAGCAGGAGCTGGAGGAGATCGCCGCCTGGCTTGAGAAGGCCTGGGCCGGAGAGAAGGCGGCGGCCGGACCCTGGAAAGACCGGGTCGTTTCGCTGTTGCGCGGGATGGCGTTGTGGGGGGCCGAGGCCCCTGACTACGCCCAGGGGAAGGCTTTCCTGGACAAGGCCCGGCTCAACCCGGTGGAGGCCCCCTTTCGCCTGCTGGTGCGATTAGGGGTGTGGCAGGAGGATGAAGACCTGGACCTCTACCGGCAGGAGGTCCCCCTGGAATTTTCCCCGGAGGTCCTGGTCCTGGCCCGGCAGCTGGCCCAGAGTCCGCCCCCGGACCGTTATGCTTCCTTCCGGCAGGACCTGACCCACCTTAACATCATGACCATTGACGGGGAGCGCACCCGGGACTTCGACGACGCCCTGAGTCTGGAAGAAGTGCCGGACGGTTGGCGCCTGGGGATTCACATCGCGGACGTCTCGGCGCACGTGATGCCCCAAACCCCCCTGGATATGGAGGCGCAGGCCCGGGGGACCTCCATTTACCTGCCGGAGCGGCGGCTGCCCATGCTGCCGGAAGAACTCTCGGAAGATACCGTGAGCCTGGTGGCCCTCCAGGAACGTCTGGCCTTGAGCGTGCTGGTGACCCTTTCGGCCGACGCCGAGATCAAGGACTGGGTGATCGTCCCCAGCTGCATCAAGGTGGCCCGGCGCCTGACCTACCATGAGGTGGACGCCCTCCTGACCCAGGACCAGCAGTTTTACACCCTGTCCCGCTTGACCCGCCGCCTCAAGGAACGGCGGCTGGCCCGGGGCGGCTATGAGCTTAAGTTGCCGGAGGTGTGGGCCACGTTCACCCCCCAGGGCGATGTCCAGGTGGTGGTGGAAGACCAGGAGACTGCCAGCCACCAGCTGGTGGGCGAAGCCATGGTGCTGGCCAATACCCTGGCATCCCAGTTTATGGCCGAGCAGAGGATTGCGGCCATCTACCGGAGCCAACCCGACCCCCGGGAGCCCATCAATCCGTCCCCGGACAAGAGCCTGCTGGAGCTCTGGCAGGACCGGCGCCGCCTGAGCCGGGTGGTGATGGACCTCTCGCCGTCGCCCCACTGGGGCCTGGGGCTGCCCTGCTACACCTTTGCCACGTCCCCCATCCGCCGCTACCTGGACCTGGTGATCCACCGGCAGCTTCTGGCGGTGGTGAGCGGCCACCCGCCGGTTTACCGGCCAGAGGATCTGGAGCAGATCCTGGCCACCATCGAGCCGGCCATGCGGCGGGCCGGGCAACTGAAAACCCGGCGTCTGCGCTACTGGCTCCTGAAGCACCTGGCGACCCGGGTCGGACAGAAGTTCGAGGCCCTGGTGCTGGAAAGCATGCACCACCGCTACCGCATCATGCTGCCGGATATTCTGCTGGAGTTCTTTATGGCGGCCCCGGTCACCGTGAAGCTGTCCCCGGGAGATACCGTCCTGGTGCGCCTGGATCGCGTCAACCCCCGGGAAGACCAGATCAAGGTGTCTCTGGCGTAGGATGGCGCCGCTCACCTTTTCGATCAAAATTGATTTTTTAAAAAATTATGTGCTATCATGCCTCACACGAAAATATAGGGCTTTAAGACCTGGATCGTTGAGGAAATTTGCCGCGAGCCCAGAAGTCTCAAATGCCGCGTTTCGACGGAAGCAGGTTAGCCTGCCGCATAATCTCGGATAAGGAGGCTTTTATGACCCTGAGACGTACCCTTACCGGTCTGGCACTCTGTGTGATGGCCCTGACTCTGTTCATGGGCTGTGTGGAAACGGGCCCGCCGCCGCCCATAGTGGTGGTGGAGACTCCGCCGCCGCCGCCCCCCCCGCTTTACTTTGTGAACGTCTCCAGCCTGGCCCTCCGGGACGGCCCCGCCACCGGCGCGCCCCAGATTGGCACCCTGCAGTTCAACGACGAAGTGGAGCTCCTGGACACCAGCTCGGGCTGGGGCCGGGTGTATGACCTGCGCCGCAATATGGAAGGCTGGGCCTCTCTGCGCTATTTGCAGGCCGTGCCGGCTGACCGGCCGCGGTCCGTTCCCAAGCGCCGGGCGCCGGCTCCCAAGGAGCCAGCCAAGCCCGCCGAACCACCCAAGGCCATGTAATCCGGTTTTGGGTTTTCGGTTAACAGTTAAGACTTGCCAATGAGTTCCAGGTTGGTTTGATTTGAAAGGGAACCGGTCGGCTGGCCAAGACCGGGGCGTGATAAATCACGTCCCAGCCTTGGCGCTTATCGCATCGGGGTCAATTCGGGGTAAATTCTCATCACTCAGGCCGGAACTCGCAACTTCCGGCCTGAGTGATTTCAAGTTATTTCAAGAGGGTGCGGGGTGCGCCTGGGGTCCTGCCCCGCACTGACCCGGCGGCTCGGTGGTCGCCCCGCGGCTTTTACGGCTGGTCCGGGATGCGCAAAATCTTCATGATCTGGCGGTGGTAGTAGGCCGACCAGTCGACGTTGCCCATCATGCCGAAGCGGATCTTGACGGTGGTGATCTCGTTGGGCCGGGCGAGCAGTTCAACCTTGACCGAGGTGCCGTCCTGGGTCGCGGCCAGAATCTTGGACTCCGAGGGGTTATACAGCTCCGAGGCGATCTTTAAGTTCAGCTTTTTTGCGGCTTCCATGGCGGCATTGAAGGTTTCCTGCATGGGCCGGGGATAATCCTTTTCCATGGTGCCTTCTATCCACTTATACGTCCCCAGGGCCGCTAAACCCCCAACCCCCATGAGTAGAGTCGTGACACAACCCGCCGTCATCGCCATGGCCACCAGGACCGCCGCCAGTTTAAGCCGCCGTTGTCTCTGCATGGTTCCAGACCTCCCCCTGTTTTTCCGTCTTATGCCACGAATCCGTCGGCGTGTCAAGCAGCCTGGCCCATGGCCTTGGCCCCGTAATCGCAAAAGGGCAGCAAGGGGCAGTGGGGGCAGTCGGGTTTTTTGGCAGAGCAGATCCGGCGTCCATGGGCGATCAGCTGATGGGAAAATTTCACCCAGCGCTCCTGGGGCACCAGGGGCATCAGGTCGAACTCAATCTTTACCGGGTCCCTCTGGGGCGTGAGCCCCAGGCGCTGGGCGACCCGGCCGATGTGGGTGTCCACGACAATGCCCGGGATGCCGAAGGCGTTGCCCAGGATGACGTTTGCCGTCTTGCGGCCGATCCCCGGCAATTTTACCAGGTCATCCAGGGAAGCCGGCACCTGGCCGCCGAACTTCGAAACCAGGTCCCGGCAGAGGGCCTTGAGGCTCTTGGCCTTCTGGCGGTAGAAGCCGGTGGTGTAGATGGCCTGCGAAAGGTCCGTAAGGTCGGCTCTCGCGTAGTGGGCCGCGGTGGGGTATTTACTGAATATGGCCGGGGTGACCTGGTTGACCCGGACATCGGTGCACTGGGCCGAGAGCACCGTGGCCACCAGCAACTCCAGGGGGTTGGTGAAGTCCAGGGTGACGTGCGCGTCCCCGTAATACTCGTCCAGCAGCTTCAGGATGGGGCCGATCTTCTCGGCTGGGTCCATGGAGGTCTCCCTTATCATTGCCTCATCAGGATCGGCAATCGTTAGGGGCTCGTGTCGTGATTTATAAGTAGTATTGTATAAAACCAGACTATCTTGAATCCCGGGTATTTTAAGTCCCCCTTTTTTAAAGGGGGATTATTAAGCGGTTATTGAATCCCGCCTCTACCCCCCTTTAGAAAAGGGGGGAATTTTTCGCCGTCTTTAATATGCGTTAGATTAACGCAATCAACCACTAGCGCCGCTGCCTCCCCCAGACAAGGCCAAAGGGTGAGGCCGTTGACCTCACCCTGGGGAAATCACTGGTCGGGACGGGCGGATTCGAACCGCCGGCTTCCTGCTCCCAAAGCAGGCGCGCTAACCAGGCTGCGCCACGTCCCGAGGAAAAACGGTTTTCAGTTTTCAGTATTTAAAACCACCCCAAAGGGCTTTCTTACTCTAAATTTGTCATAAAATTGCCAGAGCCGCCAGTTTCTTGCTCTTTTAGCCAGGACCGGAGAAGCGTTTTGAGGGCCGCCAGGGCCTTCGCCCGATGGCTGATCTGATTTTTGATCTCCGGTCCCAGTTGGGCCATGGTGGCGGAATATTCCGGCACCCAGAAGACCGGGTCGTAGCCGAAGCCCGTCTCGCCCCGGGGCTTAAAAGCGATGACGCCGGCGCACTCGCCCCGGGCCCGCCGGAGCCTCCCGTCGGGCCGGGCCAGGGCGAGCTCGCACACGAAGCGGGCGCCCCGTTCGCCCCAGGGGACGCCCTGCAGCTCAGTAAGGAGTTTCCCCCAGTTGTCGGCATCGGTGGGGGGGGAAGGGGTGGTCCGGTCCTGGGCGTAGCGGGCCGAGAAGACCCCGGGGGCGCCCTGAAGCGCGTCCACCATGAGGCCCGAGTCGTCGGCCAGGGCGGGGTGTCCGGTGAGCCGGGCCACCGCCTTGGCCTTGGCCGCGGCATTCTCCGCAAAGGTGGCGCCCTCTTCCGGGATTTCGGGGAGAAGGGGAAAATCCGCCAGGCTCAGGAGGGTAATCCCGGAGTCCTGGAGAAGCGCCTTCATCTCCCGGATCTTCCCGGGATTGCGGGTGGCCATCACCAGGGCCGGGGAAGCCACGGGGTCAACACCTCTGCCTGGATCCGGGTGAGCCGGCGGATACCCAGCTGGGCCAGCTCCAGCATCCGATTGAGCTGGGTGGCGGGAAAGGGGCCGCCCTCTCCGGTTAACTGCACCTCCACCAGGTCGCCAAGGCCGGTGCCCACGAAATTGGCGTCCACCCGGGCCTGGGAGTCCTCGGCGTAATCGAGGTCCAGGAGCAGCCGCTCCCCCAGGAGCCCGACGCTCACCGCGGCCACCTGGTCCCGGAGGGGGGAGGCCGTGAGCGCCCCCCGGCGCTTCAAGCCTTCCAGGGCCAGGCACAGGGCCACGAAGGCCCCGGTGATGCTGGCGGTGCGGGTGCCGCCGTCGGCCTGAATGACGTCGCAGTCCACGGTGACGGTGCGGGGGCCCAGGGCCGTTAAATCCACCACCGCCCGCAGGGACCGGCCGATGAGGCGCTGGATCTCCATGGTGCGGCCCCCCGCCCGGCCCTTGAGGGACTCCCGGTCCCCCCGGGGATGGGTGGCCCCGGGCAGCATGGCGTACTCGCCGGTGACCCAGCCGCCGCCGGAAGAGAGCCGGAACGGGGGTACCTGCTCGGTCACGGTGGCGGCGCAGATGACCCGGGTGCGGCCCCAGGTGATGAGGCAGGAGCCGTCGGCAAAATCCAGATACCCCGGGGTGATGGCAATCTCCCGCAGCTCATGGTCCTGGCGGGCGCCGGGCTGTCGCATATTTTTTCCTCTTGACCTAACTTGCCCGGCTGACCCCAGGTTTCCCTAACCCCCACGCCTGCCTTTAACGGCGCCAGGCGAAAAAACCCTTCGGTTTTATTAACCTTTTCGCCTTTTTCCCTCTTACCCTTTTTCCCCGGTTTTAAGAGAACGGCGCAAGGTGTCGATGACCATGGTGAAGGTGTCGGCAAAGGAAGCTGGCGAGATGCGCCCCACTTCGATGAACTTGACCACGATCTCCTTGGCCACCTTCAGGAGCAGTTCTTCCCGGGGGGTCAGGGGTGGCGGCGATTCTTTGTCCCGGGCCATGTATGCGCCTCCCAAAGGGGGTAATTTTTTGGTATAGTGAGCAGTAACCAGTGATCAGAAAGCCGTCAGCCCCGAGATCCTCAACGGCCACTTTGACCAACGCTTTCCTAACGGCTAACTGCTCACTGAAAAATTCCCCGCCGGCCAGAAGAAGGCCAATTCAAATGGCCGGCGGGCGGGTAAGAAGAACCGGAGCACAGCCCTCCTTAAGGCACATGATAAACCAGGCACACCCGCAAGGCAAGGGGGAATCCGTGAGCCGCATCCGCATCCTTAACCCCATGGTGGCTGCCAAAATCGCCGCCGGGGAAGTCATCATCCGCCCCGCGGCGGCGGTCAAGGAACTGGTGGAGAACGCTCTGGACGCTTTCGCCCGCACCATCACGGTGGTGGTGGAGGAAGGCGGCCGCCGGCTCATCCGGGTGGTGGACGACGGATTCGGCATGACCCCGGAGGAGGTGCCCCTGAGCCTCAAGCGCCACGCCACCAGCAAGCTGGCCGCCGAAGCCGACCTTTTGGACATCACCACCCTGGGTTTTCGGGGGGAGGCCCTGCCGTCCATCGCCGCGGTGAGCCGGCTCACCCTCATTAGCTGCCCCCCGGGAGCCCAGGGGGGCTACCGGGTGGAGGCCCGGGCCGGGGAGATCCTTTCGGCCTCGCCCTGGGCGGCTCCGCCCGGCACCCAGGTGGAGGTGGCGGAACTCTTTTTCAACACCCCGGCCCGGCAGAAATTTTTGAAGAGCCAGGAAGCCGAGCAGGCCCAGATCCTGGGCTCTCTCCGCCACCTGGCCCTGGGCTACCCCCAGGTCCACTTCACCCTGAGCACCCCGACCCGGACCCTGCTGGCGGCCCCGGCCGCCACGAGTCTTTTGGAAAGGGTGGCCGCGGTTTTTACGCCCGAACTCGCAGCCCATATGCTCCCCCTGTCTTTTTCCCAGGGGGCCTGGCAGGTGACGGGTCTCACGACGGAGCCGGATTTTACCCTGGCCAGCTCCCGCTTCCAGGTCTTCCTGGTGAACGGCCGGGTGGTGGCCGACCGCATCCTGGGGGCGGTTTTGCGCGAGGTCTATGCCGGGCTCCTGCCTCGGGGCCGGCACCCCGGGGCGGTGGTGAACCTGAGCGTGCCCCCCGAGGCCGTGGACGTCAACGTCCATCCCGCCAAAACCGAAATTCGCTTTCACCAGCCGGGCAAGGTTTACCCGCTCCTCCTGACGGCCCTGCGCCAGGGCCTGGGGCCCCTGTACGGGGAGAGCCCCCGGTACCGGGTGACCTGGCAGCCGGACCCACCCCCCCGGGCGGCGGAAAGCCAGGCGGGCGAGCTATTTCCCCGGGGCGCAACCGCGCCGGGGCCGGCGGGGTTTCCGCCGGCGGCCTCGTTCACCGGGAGCACCCTGGCCCCGGGCCCCGTTTCTCACCCAGGCCCCCGGGGCTTTCGCTTTCAAGACCTGACCGTCTTCGGCACCCTGGCCCAGACCTACATCCTGGCCCAGGGACCCGACGGGCTCATCCTCATCGACCAGCACGCGGCTCACGAACGCGTCCTCTACGAGGCCCTTAAATCCCGGGGGCCGGCCGGGGCGGCTCAAACCCTGCTTTTTCCCCGGGTGGTGGAAGTTACACCCCCCCAGGCGGATTGGGTGAAAGAGCACCTGGACCTTTTGGCCCAGGCCGGGCTGACGCTCGAGCCTTTCGGGGGGGCGAGCTTTATGCTCATTGCGGTACCGGCGGCCCTGGCGCACGCCGACCTGGAGGCGGTGGTGGCCGAGGCGGTGGAGGCACTGGCGCCGTCAAAAAGCTTCACAAACCCCCAGGAGGTTCGGGAAGCGGCCCTCCAGATCATGGCCTGCCGGGGGGCGGTCAAGGCCGGGGAGGTGTTGGCCCCCGAGGCCATTCACTCCCTGCTGGCCCAGTTGGACGAGATTCCCGTCTCCTCCCACTGCCCCCACGGGCGGCCCTTGTGGCGTCTCATGAGCTACCAGGACATCCGGCAGAGCTTTCGCAGATAAAAGACCGGGGGTGAAAAGGTGAAAAGGGAAAAAGGCAACAAACCTGTCCGGTCCATTCCTGGCCTTTTTCCCTTTTCGCCCTTTCCCCTTTTCCCCCGAGGTTTTTGGCCAGGAGAGGCTCGGGCAACTGCGATGGTTGAATGGCAATAACCCCTTCCCATGTCGCCGAAAAACCCCGGGTGGCGGCGCTGGTGGGCGCCACCGCCTCGGGCAAGACCGCGGTGGCCCTGACCCTGGCGGCAGGCTTAGGCGCCGAGATCGTCAACGCCGACTCCCTCCAGGTCTACCGGGAGCTGAATATCGGCACCGCCAAGCCCACCAGAGAGGAGCGGGCGCTAGCGCCTCACCACCTCATCGACGTGGCGGACCCCCCGGAGGCCTTTGATGCGGCCCGCTACTGTCGGGAAGGGCGGGAAGTCATCAACGATCTCTATCAGCGGGGGACGCCGCCGTTGGTGGTGGGCGGCACCGGCCTCTATCTCAAGGCGCTCCTCTCGGGCCTGTTTGCCGAGGGCGAACCGGCCGCGGGGGTAAGGGACCGGGTGCGCCGGGAGTTGGGCGCCCTGGGGCTGCCCGCCCTTTATGCGCGCCTGCTCCACCTGGACCCGGTGACCGCCTCCCGGCTCCACCCCCACGACACCTACCGGATCATCCGGGCCCTGGAAGTGATTTCGGCCACCGGCCGGCCGCTATCCGAGTTCATCGCCTCCCACCGTTTTAAGGACGCGCCCTTTCAGGTGCTGAAGCTGGGCCTCCTGCTTCCTCGGGAGGAGCTCTACCGGAGGATCGACCTCCGGGTGGGAACCATGCTGAAAGAAGGGTGGCTCGATGAAGTCGAAGGGCTTTTGAGCCGCTACCCGCCGACGTTGAAGCCCCTGCAGGCCCTGGGTTACCGCCACCTCATCAACTACCTCGCCGGCCGCTGGAGTTGGGAAGAAGCCCTGACGTGGCTTACCCGGGACACCCGCCGCTACGCCAAGCGCCAGTTCACCTGGTTCGGCTCCGACCCGGAGATCCGCTGGTTTCACCCCGACCAGACCGCGGCCATGGCTACCCTGCTGGCCGAGTTTTTCGGGTAAATTCACCCGCCCTCCGCCTGGGCCGGGAACGCCGCCCCGCCGAAAACCGCCGCCGCCGCCCTCCTGAAAGCCGGGCAAGATCCACGTGGGACCCGAAGAATCGGCCAAGGCGTCTTTTCTCATGCTGCCCGAAGGGAAGAGCCGGCTCTTCGTCCCCGGCGGGGCCGGCAAGGAAGGTCCCTTCCCGGAGCGCTACGAGGCCCTGGAATGCCCTCCCACCCAGCCCCCGGTAAGCTGGGCAGGGTGGCCACAGGCTTTTAGCCTGGGCGGGACCGCGCATCGTCCCCACCATCCCATGTTAGGAAAACTCTAACCAAACACCCTGGGGGGTGAGTTATTACGCCTTGGCACGCATACCTTGCGCCCCCATGGTTCCATAGTTTATAAATAACCTGGGTCTTAAACTTGGTATTCGATGCTGGCAACTTTTTGACCAGGACCTTGCCTCATGAATCTTAACTCCGATTCACTCTCCCTTTCGCAACCGCAAACCGGCTTTTTGCCATGAGTTGGCGCTGCGGCATCATCGGCCTCCCCAACGCCGGGAAGACCACCATCTTCAATGCCCTGACCTTAAGTGCGGCGGAAGTGGCCCCCTACCCCTTCTGCACCATCAGTCCCAACACCGGGGTGGCGCCCGTCCCGGACCCCCGCCTGGCCCGCCTGGGCGAGTTGCTGAAACCCCAGCGCCTCACCCCGGCGGCCATCGAATTCGTCGACGTAGCCGGACTTATCGAGGGCGCCTCCCGGGGCGAGGGCCTGGGCAACCAGTTTCTGGGGCACATCCGGGAGGTGGACCTCCTGGTCCACGTGGTGCGCTGCTTCGGCCAGGAGAGGTGTCCCCACCCCCTGGGCAACCCGGACCCGGTGCGGGACGTGGAGGTGGTGGAAACCGAACTCCTGTTGGCCGACCTGGCGCTCCTGGGCCGGCAGCGTCTCAAGATGGAGAAACCAGCCCAAGCCGGCGACCAGGCCGCGGTTCAAACCCTCCCCACCCTGGTCAAGGTGGAGGCCGGCCTCAACCGCGGGACCTGGGCCCGGGACCTTAAATTGGACCCGGCGGAGCTGAAACGCCTGGAAGGCACGCCGCTGTTAACCATGCAGCCCTGCCTGTACGTGGCCAACCTGAGCGAGGCGGAGCTTACCGGCGGCTCCCTTTATGCGGCCCTGCAGGCTTTGGCCGGGGTTCGCCGCCGGCCGGTGGCGCCCATCCTGGGGGACCTGGAGGTGGAGCTCCAGGCTTTCCCCCCCGAGGAGCGCCAGGAATTCCTGGCCGGTTTGGGCCTTAGCGAAACCGGCATGGCCCGCCTCGTCCGGGAGGCCTCCCGGCTGTTGGGTCTGGTGACCTTTTATACCATCGTGGGCCCCGAGGTGCGGGCCTGGCAAGTCCCCGCCGGCACCCCGGCCCCCAAGGCCGCGGGCCAGGTCCATTCCGACATGGAGAAAGGTTTCATCCGGGCCGAAGTGATGCCCTTCGCCGCCCTGGATGCGTTGGGCTCCCCCGCCCGGGTCAAGGAGGCGGGCCTCCTTAAGGTGGAAGGCCGGGATTATCTCGTGGCCGATGGGGACATCCTTCTGTTCCGCTTTCAGCGTTGAATTCCCTTTATCCTGAAGAATTGCTTTTTATGCAACTTTGTGATAAAAAGAGTAGGCGAGGAGGTGGAAAAGTATGTTCCAAGTTGGCCAGTTGGCCGTGTACCCGGCCCACGGGGTTGGAAGGATCGAATCGGTCAAAGAACGCGACGTCTCGGGAAACCAGCAAAAATTCTACATCATGCGCCTCCTGGATAGCGACATGATCATCATGATCCCCACCGGTAATGCCCGGAACATCGGACTCCGAGACATTATCGATCTCCAGGCGGTCACCGAAGTCTATGAAATCCTCCGTCATCGGCCCCTCCGCGTGAACAACCAGACCTGGAATCGCCGGTACCGGGACTACATGGATAAAATCAAGACCGGTTCCCCTTTCCGGGTGGCGGAAGTCCTGCGGGATCTGACTCTCCTCAAAACGGAAAAGGATCTCTCCTTCGGCGAGCGGAAGATGCTGGATACTGCCAAAAACCTCCTGGTTAAGGAGCTTTCCCTGGTAAACAACATGGATGCAGACGAGATTGAGGCTCAACTCCTGGCGTTGCTGGAAGCTACCAATGATCCACCCGTCCCAACATCTTAACTAGCAGGGCTTGAACCGCCACACCCATACCTATAACGGTGTAACCACGGCAAGGAGTGCCGGGACCATGCTTTCTGTCCGACGTCAACTGCGAGCCCCCAACGCGGCGACGTCGGGAGTCTTTCGTCCCACCTTGATTTTTTCCTGGGAAAGGAGGTGAGATCTCCGTGCTACAAAAGATGGTCACCGGGGCTATCCTGGGGACTATTTGCGCCATCAGCGGCTATCTGATCGCCGATCAAATCCCGAGATTCGACCACCTGTGGTGGGCCGGTTATGCCGGCGCCGCCGCGGGGCTGGCCGCGGCTTGCCTGACTCTGGGGCTGGAGCAGGTCATTAAGCGGATACCCTTGAAAACCATTATCGGCAGCACCCTGGGCCTGTTCGTCGGCCTGGGGATCGGCAAGCTGGCCAGCTACCCCTTTGACAAATACCTGGAACTCCCCAACCTGCAAATTCCTTTATACATTTTTTTTTCCGCAATTTTCGGTTATATCGGTCTGGTCCTGGGGGGCAAGAAAATGTCCGAGGTCAGCACCCCCTACTTCCTGGACCCCGCCGGCAAACTGCCGCGTTATTTTTTGAAAATCCTGGATACCAGCGTCATCATTGACGGCCGCATTGCGGATATCGCCGAAACGGGCTTTGTGGAAGGCACCCTGGTGGTCCCGAAATTTATCCTGGAAGAGCTGCAGTATGTGGCCGATTCCTCCGACGACCTCAGGCGCACCCGGGGCCGCCGGGGCCTGGACATTCTGAAACGGCTCCAGCAACAGAACCCCCTCCGGGTGGAGTTCATCGATGACGATATTCCCGGCGCCGCCGGAGTGGACTCCAAACTGGTGGCCCTGGCCTTAAAATTGCGCGCCAAGGTCCTGACCAATGATTTTAATCTGCACAAGGTGGCGGAACTTCAGGGGATCGAGGTCCTGAACATCAATCAGCTGGCCAACGCCATGAAGCCCGCGGTCCTGCCCGGCGAGAGCCTGCACGTCCAGATCCTCCGGGAGGGGAAATCCCAGGGCCAGGGGATCGCCTATCTCGACGACGGCACCATGGTGGTGATCGAAAACGCCCGGCGCTTCATCGGCCGGGAAGTGGAGGTCGCGGTCACCAGCGTCTTGCAGACCACCGCCGGGCGCATGATCTTCAGCGAAATCAAGAACGGCGGCGCGCCCCGGAAAGTGTGATTAAGAGCAGTCAGCTTTCAGCAAAAGAAATCTGTGCCTGAAAAAATTTCTCTTTTTACCCCCTCCCCTGGCGGGAGGGGGAAGGCAATCTCTTTTTCGCTCCGCCTAATAAATGGGGCAATTAATCCTCCGATACGTCGTGTGCTGATTCTTGCAAACAGACACCAGCGGCATTGAAACTTTAAGGCAGGTGGTGGAGTCGGAACAGTCGGGCGCCCGCCTGGATCAATTTCTGGCCCAGTCCCTCAGGTGGTCCCGGGCCCGGCTGCAAAAGCTGGTGAAATCCAAGCGGGTCCTGGTCAACGGCGAGCCCCGGCCAGCCTCCTACCGGGTGCGGGAGGGCGATACCCTGGTGGTGTCGGTGCCCCCGCCTTCGCCCAGCCACCTCGCCCCCGAAGCCCTCCCCCTGACCATCCTCTTTGAAGACCGGGACCTGTTGGTGGTGAACAAGCCCGCTCATCTGGTGGTCCATCCCGGCGCCGGGCACAGCAAAGGCACCCTCTTAAACGCCCTGGTGCACTACTGCCCGGACCTGAAAGACATCGGCGAGGTAAGCCGCCCCGGCCTGGTGCACCGCCTGGACAAAGACACCAGCGGCCTCATCATGGTGGCCAAGACCTCCCTGGCCCACGCCGCTCTCGTCGCCCAGTTCCAGGCCCGCGCCATCACCAAGCGGTACCTGGCCCTGGTGTGGGGGCGCCTGCCGGAAATCCAGGGGAAAATCGACCGGGAGGTGGGCCGCCACCCCACGGCGCGCCGGAAGATGAGCGTAAACGCCCGGCGGGGCAAGCGCGCCATAACCTTCTGGCGGGTCATCCAGGAATTTCCCGGCCCCCTGACCCTGGCGGAACTCACCCCCCAGACCGGGCGCACCCATCAACTCCGGGTGCACCTGGCCTCGGAGGGCCACCCGGTCCTGGGGGACGCCACCTACGGCGGCGGGGTGAGCCGCCTCACGGGCCACCCGCGCCTTAAAGGCGTGAAACCCCTGGTGCACCGCCAGCTGTTGCACGCCTGGCGCCTGGGGATCACCCACCCCCGCACCGGGGAACCGATGCAATGGGAGGCGCAGTTGCCGGAGGATTTTCAGGCGGTGGTGGACAAGCTGGAAGACTTGAATTAAGTTAAGATCATGGCTGCCAAGGGAAGGAGAAATCATGGAAACCTCAATCGATGACCTGATGATAAAAGTTGAGGCCATTGCTCAGGGGCCGAACGCCGAATTGCTGCGTAAATTGGTGGATGTTCTCTATGAGCAGGCCGAGCGGCGAGAAGAGTTTGACGAAGAGCCCTTCTCACCTGAAGACCTGGCTGCCATACAAGAAGGCGAAGAGGCCTTCAAGCGGGGCGAATTTATCAGCCTGGAAGATTATGAAAAGGAACGCGGTCTGTGAGCTACCGCGTTCAATTATCGCTGCCGGCAAAAAAGCAATTGGACCGATTAGACCAGGTGACTGCAAGGCGTTTGGACGGTCGTCTTAAAGAATTGGCCTTCGACCCTTATTCCACCAGAATCTCCAAGGCCGTAAAAATGGAGCCGGGACAACGCACTTCCCGGGTCGGAGATTGGCGCATCATTTATCGAGTCAATGAATTAACCCAGGAGATCATGGTTATCGCCTTTCGCCCGCGGGGAAAAGCGTATCGGTAGGCAGCCCCAATGCACCGCCAGCTCCTGCACGCCTGGCGCCTGGGAGTGACCCGCCCCCGCACCGGCGAGACGCTTAACTGGGAGGCGCCGCGGCCGGAGGATTTTCGGGCGGTGGTGGATAAACTGGAAAACATTAAGGAAGGTTAGCTGCTACCAAATCCACCAATGAAACGCATTGACCGGAATCCTGAGCGGTTCGAGGTAATTGACCTATTCGAGGCGATGGCGCGGAAGCGTGGGCTCAAGTTAAACGACCCTTCGAGTCATAAGAGTTTCATCGACAGCGTTTCCAATAGCCTTAACAGCAGCAAGGACAACCCGATAATCCTCCATGGGCGGCGGGTCGAAAGCATGTTCGAATATGTCGTCGCAGGACTAGGCAACTCAATCCTTATCAAGCGCGAGGATTCTGGAGATGTTTGCGCTGCCGACCCAGAAATCCGTCCTCCTGACTTTCGCATTGTTCTCGACGGCGGCGCAGAAATCTTCGTTGAAGTCAAAAACTGCCATAAGGCTGACCCAAAATACAGGTTTTCGTTCAAATCGTCCTATCTTAGCGCACTAAGCAAATACGCCACCATTTTGGGCCGTGATCTGTACATAGCCATTTTCTGGTCAAGCTTGCGCAAATGGACGTTAATTCGGCCGGCCAGTCTCATCCTTACTGAGCGGCCGTCAATTAGTTTCCTTGAGGCATTCAAGAAGAACGAAATGTCATTGCTCGGGGACGTAATGGTGGGCACCACTCCGCCACTTTCGCTCCGAATCGTTGCAGACCCCTCTAAACCACGTGATGTTGCCCAGGACGAAGATTGCACCTTCACTATTGGCAGCGTTGATTTGTACTGTAATGGTATGCGAATCGAAGATAGCTTGGAACAGACCCTTGCATTCTACTTCATGCGTAACTCGGATTGGCATATCGAAGACGCAAAAGCGAAACTCGAGGAGGACCTACTCGTATATTTAGAATACGTCGCAGAGCCTCAAGAACCGGTCCCGAACCAGGGGTTTCAAATACTCGGCTTCCTAAGCGAGATGATCTCCCGCAGTTACAATGACATTACCGCCGAGTCTGGCGAGATTCAACAGCTTAGTCCAAGCGCCGCTCCAGGCTCACTGGGAATCGCCATACCGAAAGGGTACAAAGGCAAACACTTTCCACTTTGGATTTTCAGGATCAAACCCAAGTAAATATAGGCTGCGCATTGTGCAGCCTATAATATTCAATTTTCCCCTCAAGGGGTTGGGGGAGGGAGTTTGAGGGAGGGGGCAGGGGCGGGTGCCCCTGGCCACCTCCCGCAACAAACCTTTTCATACCATGCTAAAAATCGCCATCACCGGGGGGGCCGGCTCCGGCAAGAGCACCGTGGCCCGGATGTTTGCCGAACTGGGGGCCGAGGTCCTGGACGCCGATCAAGCGGCCCGGGACGCGGTGGCGGTGGGCCAACCGGCCTGGGCCGAGCTGCGCCGCCTCTATGGACCAGATTATTTTCATGAAAACGGCGCCTTGAACCGATCTAGGCTAGCACAACTGGTGTTCGCCGACCCGGAGGCGCGCCGCCGCCTGGACGGGCTCATCCACCCCCGGGTAGAGGCGGAGCTTAAGGCCCGGGGGGCGGAGTTGGAGCGCCGGGGCGCACGGTTGGTGCTGGTGGAGGTGCCGCTCTTGTTCGAAACCGGCCGGGACGCGGCCTTTGACCGGGTCATCGTGGTGGCGGCCCCGGAAGCGCTTCAAATCCGGCGGCTTCGGGGGCGGGACCGTCGGGGGGAGGCGGAGATCCGGGGAATTCTGGCGGCCCAGTGGCCTCTTGCCGACAAGGTGGCCCGGGCCGACTACGTAGTGGACAATGGCGGGTCGCGTCGGCACACGCAGCGGCAGGTGAAAAACATCTGGGGGGACCTGAAAAATCAGCTTGACAGCGGCAGCGAAAAAAGTTAGTGTCCACCATAACCTTCCTTAAAGCAATCTACTGACCCGATACACGCAGAACTTAAGGAAAAAACCCGTATATCCCCTTGGTTTGAGTTAGAACTTGGCCGCACTTATCTTCTACATTACGGCTCCGGGCCTTGCATGGGCGTTGGCCAGCCGTGGATCATAAAACATCATAGTTGGTAGAATTTCAGGTTATCGACAACTAACTATCTCCCGGCGTAGGAATTATAGGTTTGCATAATCAAGAGGTAACCATGAATTTATCGGAATTGAAACACAAGAAAATCAATGATCTGACTTCCATGGCCCGGGACCTCAGCGTGGAAGGCGCGGCCGGGATGCGCAAGCAGGATCTCATCTTCGCCATTCTGCAGGCCCAGGTGGAGAAAAACGGGGTCATCTCCGGCGGGGGGGTATTGGAAATCCTGCCGGACGGTTTCGGGTTCCTCAGGGCCCAGGACTACAATTATCTCCCGGGGCCCGACGACATCTATGTCTCTCCCTCCCAGATCCGCCGGTTCAATCTGCGCACCGGGGACACCATCGCCGGGCAGATCCGCCCGCCCAAAGAGGGGGAGCGCTATTTCGCCCTGCTCAAGGTGGAGACGGTCAACTTTGAAGACCCCGCCGTGGCCCGGGACAAGATCCTCTTCGACAACTTGACACCCCTGTATCCCGACCAGCGTCTCAAGCTGGAGACGGACCCGGACAACTACTCCGCCCGGATCATGGACTTGATGACCCCCGTGGGTATGGGCCAGAGGGGTCTCATCGTCGCCGCCCCCCGCACCGGAAAGACCATGCTCCTCCAGAACCTGGCCAACAGCATCGCCAGGAACCATCCCGAAGCCGTGCTTATCGTGCTGCTCATCGACGAGAGGCCCGAAGAAGTGACGGACATGCAGCGCAGCGTCAAGGCTGAAGTGGTCAGTTCCACCTTTGACGAGCCGCCCCAGCGCCACATCCAGGTGGCGGAAATGGTCCTGGAAAAGGCCAAGCGCCTGGTGGAGCACAAGCGGGATGTGGTCATCCTGCTGGATTCCATCACCCGGTTGGCCCGGGCCTACAACACGGTGGTGCCGGCCAGCGGCAAGATCCTCTCCGGCGGGCTGGATGCCAATGCCCTGCAGCGCCCCAAACGCTTTTTCGGCGCCGCCCGGAACATCGAGGAAGGGGGCAGCCTCACCATCATCGCCAGCGCCCTGATCGAGACCGGCAGCCGCATGGACGAGGTCATCTTCGAGGAATTCAAGGGCACCGGCAACATGGAGATTCACCTGGACCGGAAGCTCACTGAGAAGCGCATCTTCCCGTCCATCGACATCAACCGCTCCGGCACCCGGAAGGAGGAGCTGCTGCTGGCGCCGGAGGACCTCAACCGTATCTGGATCCTGCGCAAGCTCCTGTCGCCTTTGAGCCCGGTGGACAGCATGGAATTCTTGCTGGAAAAACTGCGGGGGACCAAGAACAACGCCGAGTTTATGGCGGCCATGAACCGCTGATTACCGGCATTTGTTCGGCAGATAATAAAAAAGGCGCACCGCGGTGCGCCCTTGGTTTTACGACAACGTCAACAGCTGATTCAAGCACCCCTTTTGAGCCCCGCCTTTTCCACCCATTGAGGTAAAGGTTCCTGAGTGGCTTCGCTATAAAGGGTTTCGGGAGCGATGTCTATTTCCCCATCCCAGGTTATGACCCCCAATTCTTGGTTTACGGTAAACCTCTTAAAATTTTCCAAATCAGCTAACTTGCCGAAAATTCCGCCCTTCCGGATGTAAAGCGTGAAGTCAACAATCCCTGATTTGCCATCGGCAAACCATATCTTTAATTTATAATTCTCTAAATATTCGGCTGACACCGCATCATAATACATCGGTTGCACCTGCTAATCGAGTGGCGCTATTTTACGAGGAGGTTGATTATTCACTATCGATTCCCAGTTTTCTATCAGTTCCGCTCATTTCTGTCCGGCTAGGCCCAAGCCAAGGTTAACTGATTATTAACATTCATATTATCCGGAACCGGGCCTGGCGGATTAAAAAGTTCCTGCAAGGAGCAGGTACGAAACAGGTTGAGCTGCAAGA
>VGSJ01000046.1 GCA_016875015.1 Deltaproteobacteria bacterium
AATTCAACCTGCGAGGGCGGCATAATGAATCGTAAGTTAGCGGATACGATAGTTCTCGATTTCACGGTCCACCTCCCCACCACAGGCGCCGTATCTGATGCTGACGCCCTACCCACGGTTGAAGTTTGGGAGGATGAGACGGATACAACTCTGTCTGGCGGAACTGTTACGAAACGAGTAGGCAAAACCGGTAATTATCGTGTGGCGGTGGTTGCTACTACCGGCAACGGCTTTGAGGTGGGGAAATCTTATAACGTGGTGGTCACAGTCGTTGCCGGAGGCGTGACGGCCAAGGCGGTGATTGGAAGTTTCTTTATTGACAGCAAAAGGCTGGCCGACTTGAATGACCTCGCGGCGGGCTCGGCCATGACGTTGACATCTGCATACGACGCAGCTAAGGTTGCGGCCCCTGAATCAGGAGGCAACGTGGCGGCAATCAAAGCCAAGACGGATAACCTCCCGGCTGACCCGGCGAGTAACACCCAAGTCAACACC
This sequence comes from Deltaproteobacteria bacterium, assembly GCA_016875015.1. GTDB lineage: Bacteria > Desulfobacterota > Desulfobaccia > Desulfobaccales > 0-14-0-80-60-11 > 0-14-0-80-60-11. The sequence continues at coordinate 496 of VGSJ01000046.1, forward strand.
CGCCTGGCTACTTCAGGTTATACCGCTCCGGACAACTCCGGAATCTCGGCGATCAAGACCAAGACGGATAACCTCCCGGCTGACCCGGCGGCTACCGGGGATATTCCCACCGCCGCGGCCATTGCCGACCAGGTGTGGGATGAGGCCATAGCCGACCACCTGGGGGCCGGGTCCACCGGCAACGCCCTCAACGCCGCGGGTTCGGCCGGCGACCCCTGGAGCACCCCCATTCCCGGGGCCTACGGGGCCGGGACGGCGGGAAAAATCGTCGGGGACAACGTCAATGCCACCATTTCCAGCCGCTCCACCCTGACGGCGCAGCAGGTATGGGAGTATGCCACCAGGACCCTGAGCAGTTTCGGGACGCTGGTGGCGGACATCGCCACGGCAGTGTGGGCCAGCGTCACCCGCAGCCTCACCGACAAGGCCGGGTTCACCATCTCCGGGACAAAGACGACCTTGGATGCCCTGCAAGACCTCTCTCAGGCCGGGGCTCAGGCCGGGGCGACTGCTGCCCTCAATGCTTATGACCCGCCCACCCGGGCCGAGGCCACCTCCGACAAGGCGGAGCTCGCGGCCCTGACTGCCCGGGTGATCGCGGCCCTGACAAATCGCCTGGTAGTCAACCCTGCTACCGGGGCCTACACGATTTACGCCGATGACGGCGTAACACCGTTGGTCACCGGGACTATTTCCGGGACCGGCAGGAGCGCCCCCACATGGCCGTAGACGCGGAACGGATCAAGGCGGTGGCCTCCTGGGGTTATCTCGGAGATATTGGCGCCGGGGAAAGCACAACCCAAATCATTGAGGGGCCGATTGAGATCACTCTGGAGGCAGATCAAATCACCGTGGAGATAGACGAAGGTTGAGTTGACCCTAAGCCCAGAACCCCGGGGAGGCGAAAAGAAGCCGAATGAAAAAGACAGCAATCAAGCAGGGGGAAGCCAAGACTATCACCTTTACCGTGAAGGACGCCCTGGGGACCGGGGTGGATCTCTCCGGGGCGACATTACTCCTGGGCGTGAAAAAGGACAAATCGGATAGCGCCTACACCTTTTCCAAGCTGGACGCCTCATTTAATAAGGCTCGGGCGGCCCAGGGGATTGTGAGCGTCGATCTGACGGGCACGGACACTAACCAGCCGGAGGGCACTTATATCGGGGAACTCAAGTGCGCCTGGGCCGGGCCGGTGATCAAGAAGAGCGAGGATTTCTTCTTGCAGATCAAGAAGGCGGTAACGGCGTGAGCCTGGGGTTACGCTGTCCAGCTTGTGGGGCTGAGATAAATCTGCACGAGGCCAGCCAGGCGGCGGCGGCCTGCGAGGCGTTTATGGGGGAGGGAGGCCGCACGAAATGAACGGCAAAGAGAAGTTTGTGCCGGGAAATGGATATATCCATATAGGTTACGGTAATTTGGTGGCGGCCGCAAAAGTGGACGCCATCTTGATGCCGGGGTCCTCTCCCATGAAAAGGTTGAAGCGCCGGGCGGCGGCAGAGGCGCGCTTAGTGGACGCCACTTTCGGGCGTAAAACCAGGGCCATCATAATCACCGACAGCAATCACGTGATCCTATCGGCGATTGCGCCCGAGACTTTGTGGCGCCGGGCCGGTGGCGTAAAAGATGATTTGGAGCGGGAGGGCGCATGAGACTCGTTAGAATTGTGGCCTTCGTCCTCGGACTCGGGATTGCGGCTGTCCTGATGGGTTGTATCCTCGCCCGGATTGGTTTATGGCTGGACAGACTTGAGGAAGAGTGAAGAAATTTATCAAGGCGGGCGGAAGCGTGAAGAAATTTATCAAGTGGCTCAAGGGAACGAATGAAAATGCCAAAGCCCGGGCCAAACTCGTCCTGCACGCCAAGGAGCGGATGGCTTGCATGGATGAACTTTGGCGGCAAGAAGCAGACAAGTCCTGTGATGCAGTGGCGCTCTTGCTCATGCGTGTCGGTGTGGCCCACATCGAGGCGCTGGAGCGGATGGCTTGCATGGATGAACTTTGGCGGCAAGAAGCAGACAAGTCCTGTGATGCAGTGGCGCTCTTGCTCATGCGTATCGGTGTGGCCCACATCGAGGCGCTGTACCAGGGAAAGATGATGGAGCAGAACGTGATACGGGGCAAGCAGGCTTACCTGAACTAGGGAGATAGCCATGATGAAAATCAGCAAAGGGCAAATCAAGAAAATCAAGGTGCTCCAGCGGGCCGTGGGCCTGGGTGACGACGGCTACCGGGAGATGCTCTGGGGCGTGGCCCGGGTCAAGAGCTGCAAGGATCTGAAGGGGCCGAAGATCTCGTTGGTGATCAAGCACCTGGAGAAGTGCCTGGGGAAGCAGGGGTCAGGGGTCAGGGGTCAGGGGTCAGCCCGCAACCTGCCGCTCAAAGCTACCGAGGCGCAACTGCTCACCATCCGCCGCCTCTGGGGCCGGGTGAGCCGGGCGGGACAGGAGTGGGGGCCGGAGTCGGCCCAGGCCCACCAGGCCCTGAAGGCCTTTCTCTGGGGCCGCTTTAAGGCGGCGGCCCCGGAATGGCTGACCCTGGCTCAGGCCCAGCGGGTCATCGAGGCCATCAAGGCAATGGGGCGGAGGGAACAGGCATGCAATATGTGATTTTGGCCGGGGTGATATTGGGACGGCTGTTGCTGCTGTTGCTGTGGTTGCTCCTGGTGATGGCCGCCAGGGCGGACGATTGAAACCTGATGCCCCCAAGGAAACGGCTTGTCTGGACCGGGCCAGAATCTGGGAGGGGCTGATCGGTTGGTGCGGCGAGATGGAAGGGGATGAAATTGAGGCCGAAGTGGGACAACCGAATCGGGATCCGGCGGTGATGATGAGCAGCTTTTCGGGTCCCGGTGGGACGCCGTCCCTAAAAAGGTCCAAAACCGGCAAATTTAAACCGGGATGGTATGACCCCAAAACCATGACCCGGGCGGTGCTCCGGGATTTGGGATTGATTTGAGGGAGGGAGTCAGATGTACTCCGTTAAAAACCATTGGCTGTATCTCAACGGAAAAAGGGTGACACACCGGCCGTCGCCGAATCATGGCGGGGTGATCACTCCCCGGATTATCGTCATTCACTACACCGGCGACAACAGCCTAAGCGGGGCGCTGTCGTGGCTGTGCAGCCCCAAGGCCGGGGTGTCGGCGCACCTGGTCATTGGCAAGGACGGCACGGTCTACCAGCTGCTGCCCTTCAATCTCCGGGGCTGGCACGCCGGGGTGTCGTCGTATGACGGCGAGTCCGGGGTCAATAATTTCTCCATCGGCATTGAAAACGTCGGCCGGGGGGATGCCTGGCCGGCGAGCCAGGTAGAGGCTAACCGGGCCATTATCGAGGCCCTGTTTGCCGCCTATGGGCTGGAAGACGTGGTGGGGCATGAGGACGTGGCGACCCCCCCGGGCCGCAAGGCCGACCCCGGCCCCAGGTACCCCTGGGACCGGGTGGCGACCTGAAGAAGGACGGCGGGCGGGATGCCCGCTGGAGGTTGAGGGGCCGCTGACCCTGGCGGCCTTGAGGAAATAGGGCAGGGAGAGCACAATGGCTAACTGGCATCCGGCGGTGGCGGCGCAGAGTCGGGAGGAGAAGTGGTTGCGGACTGACCAGGCGGCGGACCGGCTGCACCTGAAAGAGCGGCGGGTGCGCCAGCTCTGCGAAAACCAAACCCTGGTGGGTATCAAGACCGGCCGCAAGTGGCTGATTGCGAAATCGTCCCTCGATGAATACCTGGCGGTCCTCAACCGGCTTAACGATGGCGGGTAATGCCCGCCCTACATGGCGAAATGGCCCCTTCGGGGGCCATTTTTTTTGCCTTGATGCAACTTTAGCGGCAATAGCGGCAATAGCGGCAACAAAAAAGTTTGCAATTATGGAAAGATGAGGAAACGAACCTGAACTTTTAGGGAGAACAACAATGAAATACTTTCGGTTGATCCTGGTTTTGGCCGGACTGTTGATACTGCTAACGGGCTGCTGCGATAAGCCCGGCAATTTCGGCAAGGTCAAGGGAGCGGTGGGTCTGGTCAACGGGTTTTATGATTTCCTGGTGGGGCAGTTGGGGTCGCCGGGGTCGCAGGTGGACGACAAGGTCCGGCTGGCAGTGGTGGCCGCTGATACGGCCCTGGCCCTGGCCGATGTCATTGAAAAGCAGAAATGCGCCAGCGCCGGGCAGATTGAACAGTTGGATTTGCAGGCCCAGGCGGCCCAGGAATTAGCCGGACAGGCCGGCGTCAAGTAAGCCCATGTCGTGGCTGGCCGTGCCCCCGAGGCCGTTAGCCGTGCCGTCAGGCCGGTTCGGGGGATCACCGATTTAAGAGGGAGGGGTCGTGGACAAGAAAGCCTGGTATAGGTCAAAGACTTTGTGGATCAACCTGGTGGCCGGGGTGGCCCTGGTGGCCCAGAGCCGGTTCGGATTTGTCATCGACGCCGAGGTGCAGGGGGGCATCCTGACCGTTATCAACCTGGTCTTGCGCCTGATCACCAAAGAGCCGGTGGGACTGAAAGATGAGCAAGCCCCCAGTCCCTTCCCCGGCATCGACGCCGGTCCTCAGGCGGGACGCCCGGGGCTACGGGACTGAGCCGCCGTGTATCCTGATCCGGAGAATTCGACGCTGCTGGATGGCTTGAGCGAGGAAGCCCGGAGAAACTTCCCCCTGTTGCTGGAGCGGATCGACGGGCGCTTCATGCACCAAATCAGCCTGCTGCGGGCGCAGATCAGCGGCCGGATGGAACGGCAGGAGGCCGGGAGCAAAAATCGGGAGGGGAGATTGCAAAAGCTGGAAAACTGCCCCTGTGCGGTACATCGGGACCCGGGTCACACCTGCGTGGTCCTGGATACCAAGGATGCGCTGGCCCGGATCGAGGCCAAGGTGGACGCCAAAATCAGCCCCCTCAAATTGAAGCTGGCCTACCTCCTGGGCGCCCTGTGGCTCCTGGCGTTTTTGCTGGACCTGACGGCCCGGGCGCTGCCGTTTTTACTGGGGAGATGATATGGCGGACGCTTTGGACCTGATGAAAAAAGGGGCAATGGTGGAGAAGCAGGAGCGCTTCCGGGCCTTGCTGATCAAGATAGACCAGCTCATAGAAAATATCAATGTCAGCACCTTCCGACTCCGGGATGACGACCTGGACTCCATCAAGGATGGACACGTGTTCCAGGCGGCCAAGGAATTAATGGAGGTTTTGGCGGAGGCCCGCAAGCTGCAGAAGGACCTGGGGGGCTGATGGCCGGGCGCAAGGAAGAAGCATACTGGGATGAGGCCGAGCGTCTCTACGTCCGGGAGAACAAAACCGCCGAGCAAATCGCCCAGATCCTGCCGGTGAGCGCCAACACCCTGTATAAGTGGCGCACCAAGGGAGGCTGGGAAGCCAAGCGGGCCGCGGCCCTGGCCAGCCCGCGGGACCTGGCCGAGCGGATGCGCCGGGCCCTGGAGAGATACCTGACCACCCTGGAGGGTAAGGCAGAAGAAGGGGTGTTGGATAACGCCACCTTCGATGCCATCAACAAGGCCATGGCGGCCATCAAGTCGGTGGAGCGCCAGGCGATGGATCTCCGGGTCATGGCGGTTGAGGTTATGAAGGAATTCACCGATTTTCTCAAGGCCGAGAACCTACCGCCGGGGGAATTGCAGCTTATCGGCGGCCGCATCCGCACCTGGTTCCGGAGCCTGGAATAAATAAATCATGGCGACGCGCACCCTCAAGCTGAAGCTCACCCGCAAGCAGTTTCAGGAGAAGGCCGACCAGATCCTCGGCCGCCTCTTCCGGGAAGTCTCCGCCTTTGTGGATACCTCCGAGGCCGCCAAGGCGGCCCGGCGGGATCGCTGCAAGACCGATCATTTCGAGTTTTTCCGCACCTACCTGCCCCATTATTTCAGTGCCCCGGAGGCGCCGTTTCATCATGAATTAATCGCCCAGGTTGACCGGCGCCCCGGCCCCGGGGAGGTGGTGACCCCGACGGTGGACGCCGCGCCCCGGGAAGGGGCCAAGTCCACCATCGTATCCTTCGGGTATTCTCTGCACCAGATCTGCCACGGTCTGCGCCATTTCATCATCCTGGGCAGCGATACCGAGGACCTGGCCTCAGACCTCACCGGCTACATCTATTTGGAGCTGCTCTACAACGAGCGGATCAAGTGTGATTTCGGCGAGTTAGTGCGGGACAACTGGGCCGTGGACGATTTTGTCACCCTCAACGACGTGCGTCTCAAGGCCCGGGGCCGGGGCCAGCGCTTGCGGGGCTTGAAGCATAAGCAGTTTCGCCCTGACCTGGTGATTCTGGACGACCTGGAAAACGACCAGAACGTCAAGAGCCCCGACCTGGTGCGCAAGCTCCTGGCCTGGGTCACCCGGGCGGTCTACCCGTCCATCGACGCCACCGGGAGCCTTCTGTGGATCGGGACGATTCTGGCCAACAGGAGCGCCCTGTGGATTGCCATCCACTCGCAGGACGAGCCCTGGCGCCACTGGCAGCGGCACCTGTACCGAGCCTTGAACGAGGAGACCGGGCCAGACGGCAAGACCATGCTGGTGTCGTTCTGGCCGTCCCTGCACCCGGTAGCCAAGCTGCTGGAACAGAAAAAAATGATGGGCAGCCTGGCCTTCAACACCGAGAAGCAGAACAACCCGGTGAATGAGGAAGGCGTCTTCCAGGAGGACTGGTTCAAGTTTTATCACCCCGAGGAGTTGAGCGGCAAGCACCTGGTGGTGGCCGGGTTTTTCGACCCGAGCGTCGAGGCCAACGCCAGCTCCGATTTCAAGGCCATCATCACCGTGGGCTGGGACCGGCGGGAGATGATCTATTACGTCCTGGACGCCTATATCCGCAAGGCCTCCATCGACGCCGCTATTGCCGCGGCATACGCCCGGCATGAGCAGTGGGGCTACTGGCAGTTCGGGGTAGAGGTGGTGGCCTTCCAGAAATTGCTGCTTCGTGAATTTGACCGGGCCGCGGCCCAGCGGGGCTTTCATCTGCCGATCAAGGGCACGGATCAGACGGTCAACAAGGAAACCCGGATCTCCGGCATGTCCCCCAAGGTGGAGCGGGGCCAGATCCGCTTCTGCCGGGGCCAGGGCAACCAGGACCTGCTCATGGAGCAGTTGCTCTATTTCCCCTCCAAGACGGTGAATGACGACGGCCCCGACGCCCTCCAAGGGGCCATGACGCTCCTGGAAGGGGGCGCCGGCATGGGCTTGTTCGATTATTACCGGGATGAGGTGGAGAAGCAACAGGCGGAGGAGGCCCGGAGGAAGGGGCAGACGGCAGGGGTCAGGGGCCAGGGGTTGATGGTTAGCTGAAAATGAAAAATCTGAATACTGCTTCAAGGCCATCCGAACCGGAGGCGAGAACGCTATTTTGAAGTGCACTGTTTACTTTTAGGGGGCTGCATGGCTGACACAAAACCAGCGGCAATCGAAATTGTCCAGGCCCTGGCGGAGGAAAACCGCCAGTTGCAGATTCAGGTTTTGGAGGAGCGGCTGTTGGGGCTTAAAGCCCAGAGGCAGTTGGCCGACGTGCTGATGGAAAAAACCGAGGCGGAGCTTGCTCAACTCAGGCAATAAAAAGCCCTTGGATTTGGGCATCGTGGATCGGGTGAGCGGCAAGACGAGCGTCTGGCGGGCGGGGACGCCCGCCCCACGATTCGACGAGGCCTGGTTCGGCCCCGGCGAGCCCCAGGCCCCGGCGGCCCCGCCGTCGGTCAAAGGCCGCCAGTGGGATTACCCGCCGGGCTACAACCTCAGGACCCAGCCCCGGGGCGAGGAGCCCCTTTCCTTCGGGCACCTCCGGGCCCTGGCCCTGAACTGCGACCTGGTGCGCCTGGCCATCGAGACCCGCAAGGACCAGTTGTGCAAGCTCTCCTGGAACATCCAGGCCACGGAGGAGACCGCCGCCGGCGGCAAGCGCCTCCTGGCCGCGGCGGAGGCCCAAGCCAAGCAGGCCAAGGCCCTGTTTAAAAAGCCCGACCGGATGCATCGCTGGAATCAATGGCTGCGCATGTGGATGGAGGATATGTTCGTGGGCGACTGCGCCACCCTCTATCCCCGGCCCGACCGGGGCGGCGGCCTTTATGCCCTGGAAGTGATGGACGGGGCCCTGATCAAGCCGGTGCTGGACGACTCCGGGCGGACGCCGGCGCCGCCGCTGCCGGCCTACCAGCAGGTCCTTAAGGGCGTGGTGGCCGCGAACTATACCCAGGCGGAGCTGATCTACTTTCCCCGCAATCCCTTATCCTGGCGGGTTTACGGCCTCTCCCCGGTGGAGCAGATCATCATCACCGTCAACCTCGTCATCCGGCGGCAGCTCCACCTGCTGCAATACTACACTGAGGGGAATCTGCCGGACTCCCTGCTGGAGGTGTCCGAATCCTGGTCCACCGAGCAGATCCGGGAGTGGCAGCAATATTGGGACAGCCTCTTCGCCGGCAACACCGCCCAGCGCCGCCGGGGCACCTGGGTGCCCAAGGGCATGACGCCGCATTCCATGAAAGAGGCCGCCCTCAAAGACCCCATTGACGAGTGGTTCGCCCGGGTGGTGTGCTACTGTTTCTCCCTGTCGCCCAAGGCCTTTGTGCAGCAGATGAACCGGGCCACCGCCGAAACCGCCGAGCAGGCGTCCCTGGAGGAGGGCCTGGCGCCCTTGCAGGAATGGGTCAAGGACGGGGTTGACGAGGGTTTGGAGCGGGGCGGTTTTAACCTGGTAGAGTTTGCCTGGGAAGAAGAGAGCACCACCAAGCCCAAGGAGCAGGCGGAGATTGATGAGATTCGTCTGCGCTCCGGGGTGCGGCGGCGCAGCGAAATCCGCCAGGACCGGGGCTATGAGAAAGACGGCGTGCCGGATTTCCTCATGACCGTGGCGGGCCCGGTGCTGCTGGATGACATTGGGAAGGCGCCGCCGGCGCTGCCGGAAGGACCGCAGGTGGGGACGTCGGCGCCACTGAATACCAATGGGGAACCAGGGACCCCAGAGCCGGGGGATGGCAAGAAGTCCACGGATGTGGCAGGGCCGCATCCACACCCGGCTCAGAAGCTGGCCAAGGTCGCTAAGAACAAAAAAATAAAGCCCATAGACCGGGAGCGGCCGGAGGTTGTCAGTGCCCGGGCTGAGTTGCAGAAGTTGATGCAAGCGGCCCTCAAGGCCGATGCCCAGGCTTCGGCGGAGCGGCTCGGCGAGGCCCTGGGCCTGTCCAAAACGGATGAGGATCAGGGGGCCAAGATTTGGCGGCTCCTCATGGAGTTGCGGTTTGAGGGGATCGAGGCCACTCAGGATGAGGTAGCGGCGCTGCTGGCCCAGGCAGCGCAGAACGGCGGCCTGGCGGCCTTCACTCAGATAGATGTTGAGGATAAGGCCATCGTCAGCCAGGTCAATACGCTGGCGGTGGAGTGGGCCGAGAACCGGGCCGCCGAGCTGGTGACCAAGATCCAGGAGTCCACCCGGGATTATCTCCGGGCCGATGTCACCCAGGCGGTGGAAGAAGGCTGGAGCACCAAGCAGTTGGGCCAGGCCCTGCAGGAGAATTTCGGCTTTTCGGAATCGCGCAGCGACATGATCGCCCGCACCGAGATCGCTCGGGCAGACGTGGAAGGCAATCTGATGGCCTACCGGGAATCCGGGGTGGTGAGCGGCAAGGAATCTATCCTGGGCAGCGAGCACGACGCGCCGGACGAGTGTGACGACAACGCCGACGCCGGGGTGATTCCCCTGGATGAGGCCTTCCCGTCAGGGGATATGGGCCCGCCCTATCATCCTAATTGCGTCTGCGATGTACTGCCGGTGGTGTCGGAACAACAGGGAGAAGGGGAATGATCCAACGCCTCCTCAAATCCTGGAAGAAGCAGATCCCGGCCATGAGCTGTGAGCCGGGTTGCCGGGAATGCTGCGAAGGGGACGCCCGGACCATGACCCTGTCTGAGTGGAGGGAGATCAGGCATCCGGGGAAGTATGCCACCGGCCCGGCACTGGCCGCCTGCCCCTTTTTGGGGGAGTTCGGCTGCGAGATTTATACCCGGCGGCCGCTGATCTGCCGCCTGTTTGGGGTGGTAGCCCCGGATGACCAGGCCTTGGTGGAGTTGGCGGGGACTTTCCCAATCAGTTGTCCCCGGGGGCATTGTCCGGAGGCGCCCCTGCCCCTGGCTGAAGCTCTGCGGATGCAAGTAGTCTATCAGGATTTCGCCAACCGGGAACTGCAACAGGCGATTGGGGATTGGAACAGGTATTTGTCTGCCGGCGGGGACGCCGGCGTCACTGCCCTGCCGGAGAAATTTCAGTGGCTGAGGTATGTGCTCTCCACCCGGGAGGGACAGAGCACGCTGCGCCTGCTCTGGGGTCAGACCCCGGTGCAGATCGATCCTGAAAAGATGGCCCAAATGACGGCCATGTTGGGAGGTTAGAATGAAAAGAATTCTTTTTGCGCCCCTGACCAAGGTGGTGGAACTGGATGACGGCACGGTGGAAGCTCATGGCCGGGCCGCGGCCCAGGAGCCTGACCCCCAGAAAGAGGTCTTCGATTACGAGGCCAGTAAGCCCTTCATCAAGACCTGGTCGGACGACATCTTTCAGGCCAGCGGCGGCCAAAGCCTGGGCAACCTCCGGGCCATGCACAATCCCCGGGTGGCTGCGGGCAAGCTCACCGCCCTGGAGTTCAACGACACTGAGCAGGCTGTGGATGTAGTGGCCAAGGTGGTGGACGCCAACGAAGTCAACAAAGTGCGGGCGGGGGTTTACACCGGCTTTTCCTTCGGCGGAGCTTATGGCCCCAAACGGGTTGTGGATGGCCTGACCTACTACGCCGCAGTGCCCACGGAACTCTCCCTGGCCGACAATCCCATGATCAAATCCGCACGCTTCACGCTGGTGAAGGTGGACGGCAGCCAGGAAGAGAAAGATTTTCAAAGACCGCAGGCGGGAACGCCTGCGCTACCGGCGGCTGAGGCCGGGACATTGCAAAAGCGGCTTAATGACGTGGGCCGCATGGCGTCCCGGCTCTATGACCTCCGCTGCTTGCTGGGCGATGTGGCCTATGAGGCCGAGGCGGAGGGGGACGGCTCCAGTATTCCGGCCCGCCTGCAGGCGGCCTTTCTTAACCTGGTGGAGATTTTCAAGGACTTTGCGGCCGAGGAGGCCGAGGAGTTGGCGGTCAACGTCCGGGCGCTCCTGGAGCAGCCCGTGGGCGAGATGGCCATGAACAAGGTTTATTATTCGCAGGGGGCGACGCCTGCGCCACAAGGAGGAAGTACATATATGACCACACTGGAGCAGTTGGAAGGAGTGGTAAAGGACCTGGGCGAGCGCCTGGAGAAGGTGGAGGGCGACTTTAGCGCCCAGGTAGAGCAGTTGGGCAAGGTGAAATCGGAAAACGCCGATCTCAAGGAGCGCCTGGCCAAGGTGGAGGCCCAGCCGGCCCCGGCCAAGGGTGTGCTGAAGGCCGTGGGCAAAGACGCTGACGCCCTGCCCCTGGCCAAGACGGACGGCCCCTCGGAAGAGGACATGATCAAGAACAAAGACACCCTGGGCCTCATCAAGGCGGCCCACGAAAAACCCCTCAGCCTGGGTTGAAAGGAAGGAGAATTGCCATGATTAACGAGACTCTGCAACTGATCACGCAAGCGCTGCAAGAGCCCAGCCTCGAGATGGTCAAGGCCTTCACCACGGCCCTGGGCGGCACCGGGGCCACGCAAGGCCTCAAGGGTTATGACCTGGAAGCCCCGGCCAAGACCCTTTACCCCGTGCTCACCCCCCTGCGCAACAAAATTCCCCGGGTGGGAGGCGGCTTAGGCGTCCAGGCCAACTGGAAGGCCATCACCGGCATCAACACCGCCGGCCTCAGCGCCGGGGCTGGAGAGGGGCGGCGGGGCGGCATCGTCACCACCGCCGTGGCCGATTATTTGGCGGCCTACCGCACCCTGGTGCTGGACGACTACGTCACCTTCCAGGCCCAGGCCGCGGGCAAGGGCTACATGGATATCACCGCGGCGGCGGTGGAAGGGCTGCTGCGCTCCCTGATGATCCAGGAGGAGTTCATTATCCTGGGCGGCAACGGCGCTGCGGTGGCCCTGGGCACCACACCCACCCCGACCCTGGCGGACGTGGCCACCGGGGGCAGCTGCAAACTCAAGACCAAGTACGTGGTGCACTGCGTGGCCCTGACCCTGGAGGGCTACCGCAACGCCTCGGTGGCCGGGGGCGTCCCCGCGGTGGTCAGCCGGGCCAATGGCGACGGCACCACCGAGATTTACGGCGGCGGCTCGGGCCAGAAATCGGCCGCGGCTAACGTCACCACCGCCGACGACGGCGTCAACACCCACTCCATCAGGGCCAGCGTCGTCGCGGTTTCCGGGGCGGTGGCCTATGCCTGGTACTGGGGCGAGGACGGTCAGGCCCTGAAACTGGGGAACATCACCACCATTAACAGCTGCCTGATCACCACTCCGGTGGCCACGGGCACCCAGGTGATCGGCGACCTGCCGGGCTCGGACAATTCTAAAAACGCCCTGATTTTCGACGGTCTGCTGTATCAGATTTTCAAGAGCGGCAGTGGGGCCTATATCAAGACGATGGCCACCGGCACCCCCGGGACGGGCACGCCCCTGACCGCGGATACCAAGACCGGGATCGTTGAGATCAACGAGGCCCTAGTGAGTTTCTGGAACAATTACAAGGTGAGTCCCACCACGATCTGGGTGAACGGTCGGGAAAAGCGGAACATGGGCGCCAAGGTGCTCACCGGGGCGTCGGGCACCGTCGTGACTTTTGCCATCGACACCCGCCAGGGGGCGGTGCTGGGCGGCGTCAACGTCACCGGCTATATCCACCCCATTACCGGGATGGAAATCCCGGTGGAGGTGCATCCGGATCTGCCGCCGGGCACCATCCTGTTCGAGTGCATGACCCTGCCCTACACCCTCTCCGGGGTGCAGAACGTGGTCCAGGTGCGCACCCGCTGGGAGTACATGCAGATCGACTGGGTACTCACCAGCCTGAAGCGGGATTTCTCCATCACCGTGGACGAGGTGCTGCAGAACTACTTCCCGCCGGCCTGGGGACTGATCACCAACATCGCCGACGGCTGACCGTAGGGGCGGATCCATGTGTCCGCCCTTATTCAGGAGACATGAATGAAACTAAAAGCTCCCAAGGGCTGCGGCAACGTGAGCTTCCAGGGCCAGGAATATCCGGTGGTCAAAGGCGTCGTGGAAGTCCCCGACGAGGCCCAGGTCTTCCTGGAACCGGGTTACGGCTTCACCCAGATCGTGTCACCGGCCGCACCTACGCCGGAAACAGAGGCGCCGGAAACAGAGGCTCCGGACAAGGCCAAGGCCAAAAAGAGCTAAATGGCTGCCGGCGACCTCACCACCCTGTCAAACCTCAGGGCCTGGCTGAATCTCACCACGGATGCGGCGGACACCCTTCTGGCCCGGCTCATCACTGCGGTGAGCGCCTTTATCCAGGGGCCGGAGGCCCTCGGCTACCAGGTGCCATCTCAGAACTATTCACTGGTGTTGAACGGCCATGGCGGGGACGTCCTGGTGCTGGGCCGGCCGCCCCTGACCGCGGTGGCGTCTCTGGTGATCGACGGAGTGACGATTCTCCCGGCGTCCACCTCCACTGCCTACGGTTATCGCTTCAGTCCCAGCGCCGTCTGGCTTAAGGGTTATGTCTTTACCAGGGGCCGGGGCAACGTGGAGTTAGCCTGCACCCGGGGCTATGCCGCCACTCCGGCCGACCTGGAACAGGCCGCCCTGGAGTTGATCGGGGTGCGCTTCAAGGAGCGGGATCACATCGGCCAGGATGCGGCCACCATGTCCGGCCAGAACATTACCTTCTCAACCAGGGACATGCCTGCCAGCGTCAAGACCGTGCTCCAGGCCTACAAAAAGGTGGCGCCGGTATGATCAGGGCCGTGGTGACCGGACAGGAACAGGTGATCGCCCACCTGGGCCAGGTGCACCCCCGGGTGGACGGGCTGGTGCGCCAGGCGGTGAGGGCGGAGACCTATAACGTGGAGCGGACGGCCAAACAAAAGGTTTCCGGTGTAGTGTTAAAAAACCGCAGCGGTACCCTGCGCCGCAAGATCAACTCCGAATTTAAGGATGATGGGGCCAGCATCATCGGCAGCGTCGGCCTGGCCTTAGCCTACGGGGCCATCCACGAATACGGCGGCGTCACCCGTGCGCATGTGATTCGCCCCCGCAACAAAAAGGCCCTGGCCTTTCAGGCTGGCGGCCAGGGCCTGGTGCGCAAATCGGTGCAGCATCCGGGATCAAAGATGCCGGAGCGATCCTTCTTGCGGTCGAGCCTCAGGGATAACGAGGCCCGGATCAAGGCCGCCATTGCGGCGGCGGTGCTTAAAGGGGTGAAGGGTTGATTAACCGGGAAGCCATTTATCAGGCCCTGTTCGACCAGGTCAAGAGCCTGTCCGGGTTCGTTACCACCTCGCGCCGGGCTCGCCTGGCCAAGGATGTGGCCCCGGAGGAGCAGCCGGCCCTGTTTATGGAGGAAGGCCCGGGTGAGAACGTGCAGCACCAGGGGCAGGGGTTGCCGGCGAAGCATTTGCTGTACGTGGATATGGGGTTTTATGCCCGGCTGAATGAGGACAAAAACGCGGCGCCGGGCAACATCCTCAATCCCCTGATCGATGCCATTGAGGCCGCCCTGGCGCCCGATTCGGATCAAGAAGACCAGACCCTGGGAGGCCTGGTGATTTACTGCCGGATCAGCGGCAAGATCGAGAAAAACGAGGGACTCCTGGACGGCCAGGCCAGCGTGGTGATCCCGGTGGAAATTCTAGTTACGTGAGGTGATTTATGAGCAAGAGCAAGGACGATAACGAAGTTGTGGTCACGCACCAGGTGGAGAAGGCAATGGATGCCGACGGGCTGGTAGAGGCCTGGTTCAAGGAGTTTTTCCCCAATTCCCCCGTGTCCCGGGATACCGAAGCCTGGAATCTGCTGCTCCGGGCCAAGGACGTTTTGAAGCAGCGCCTGAGAGGAGAATAAGTCATGGGCAAACCTATCATTTTCGGGGCCGGAAATCTTTACGGCATCAGCCGCGGCGTGTTGGTCCCCACTCCGGTTAAATTCGGAATCCTCCAGGAAGTGGGCGTTGAAGTAGCACTCACCAAAAAGGAACTCATCGGCCAGAAGGTCTTTCCCGACGCCGTGGGCGTCTCCGAAGGCAAGATCACTTGCAAAGCTAAGCTGGCTCGGTTGTCCGCCGACCTCATGGGCGGCCTGTTTTTCGGAGCCACCCCGGCCACGGGCCAGGTGGTGCCCGTGGTGGGCGAGACGGGCACCATCCCCGCCACCCCCGGCCCCTACACCATCACCGTGGCCAACGGCGCCACCTTCCACACCAACCTGGGGGTGGTCTTCCGCAAGAACAATTTGGCCACGGACGGGCAGCCTTTAACGCGGGTGAGCGGCGCCCCTGCCACCGGTGAATACTCCCTGGTTGAAGCCACCGGGACCTATACCTATGCGGCCGCGGACCAGGGCAAGCTGCTGAAGTTCGACTATCTCTACACCTCGACCCTGGTGGGGAAAACCATCACCATTGTCAACCCGGAGGCGGGCACCACGCCGACCTTCAAGGCCATCCTGATCGGCAACTTCGACGGTGAAAAAGTGACCCTCATCCTTAACCGGTGTGTCAGCGACAAACTCACCCTGCCCACCAAGCGGGGCGATTTCACGATCCAGGAGATGGATTTTAGCGCTCAGGCGGACGATGACGATGCACTGGGCCTGCTGAGTCTGGGGAGTTAGGGCATGACCGAAACTGTACCCCGCTTTGACGGCGAGCAGATTAAACTGGGCGACCGAGAATTCGTGGTCCCGCCGCTGAATTGGCGGCGTATCCGCAAGGTCATGCCCATCATCGAACGGATGGGGGCAGTTGGCCCGTCATTAGGTCTCACTCTTACCACAGAGATGCTGGACGATTGTCTGACGCTGATCTTTGAGGCGGTCAGCCGTAATTATCCCGATCTCACCCGGGATGAGTTGGAAGACCTGGTGGACCTGGTCAACGCCCCTAAGCTGATCAGGGCGATCATGGGCCTGAGCGGGCTGCTCCAGGGGGAACCGGCGCCGGTGGAGGAGATGGACTCGCTTGGGGAGAACTCTACGCTGGCCTGATCACCGCGACGGGCTGGACGTATGAGTATATCGACGAGTACATGACCTTCCCCCGGCTGCGGGAACTGGGCAGCTACTGGCGGCGCTATCCCCCGGCGCACGTCCAGATGGCGAGGTTGATGTCGGGCCTAGCCGGCCTCGCGGACGGCCCGGCCCCGGCGGACGGCCCGGGAGAAACCGCCACCTTGCAGGAATTCATCGCCGATTGGCAGGCCCTCGGCGGGTTGATGGCCTAAAACAGGAACCACAATGTCTGACGACCGGATCGACGTAAGAGTAGGGGCCAGCACCGGCGAGCTCAAAACCGGCATGGACCAGGCCGTACAGACGGTCACGCGGGGCGTGCAGGGTATGCAGACGCCCTTCGATCGCATGGCCCAAAGCGTCACCGGCGGCATGAAGCAGATGCAGGGCAGCGTCACCAATTCCGTCTCCGCCATATCCTCCTCTCTGGGTAGTTTGGGTAAGTTTGCAATGGGCATCGGCGCCATCCTGGCCGGGGGGGCCTTGTTCAAGAGTTCCGTTGACACCTATGTGCAGATGAACTCGGAGGCAAAAAAATTTAGCGTGGTCATGGGAATGAATATCGGCGATGCCCAGGCCTTGCTGCAAACTTTCAAGCGTTTCGGGGTTGAAGGCGACACCGTTATCCGGGCCATGATCGTCATGACTCGGCAGCTTAAAGCTAATGAGGGGGCGTTCGTTGCCAATAAAGTTGTGACTCGAGATGCCGGCGGCAACCTCTTGAGCATGAACGAGATTATGTTCAATGCCATCAACCGCCTCAAGGAGATGAAAGAGGGTACCGAGCGCAATATGCTGGCCACTAGCCTCTTTGGCCGTTCGGTTTCCGATTTGCCCGGGTTGATGAAAATGACCGAAGACGCTGCAGAAGCAATGAAAAAACGCCTATCTGACCTTGGCATGACCCTGGACGACATTTCAGCTGCCAAGTCTAAGGCGTTCAAGGAGGGGATGTCTGACGTTGGCCTGGTGGCCGACGCCTTAAAATACAAAGTTGGAGAAGAACTTATCCCGGTCTTAATTACATTGGGAAGTTATTTCAGCAAAGAGGGGCCACAGGCGGTGGTCACCTTCGGAAACTCCCTGAAGAGTATCCTGCTGACTTTCGAGTTAATCCGGGCCGGTACATCTGATTTAATTAACCGGCTGTCAGCGCAATGGGCGGGGTTGACGGCGGAGTGGAAAGGATGGCTGGACGTTTTAACTGCCGCCACACATTTATCTTGGAAGGAAATCACCGAGGCCTGGGCACGAGGCAACCTCCGGGTGCAGGCCATAACTCAGGCGGCCATGGCGAACACCGCCAAAATATATGAAGATGCCTTGGGAAATATCGAGAAACTATTTGCGAAGTTTCCCGGCGGGGCGGGTAAGGGTAAAGAGGACTCAAAAAGCGACGGAGACCTTTTTAACCCCAAGGAACCGGGCAAGGGCACCGGCGGGTCCTCCCGGGTCCAGCAGTGGGTCCAAGAACTGGAGCAAATCAAGGCGGTTGAGGCTAAATTCCAGTCCCAGAGCCTGCAGATGGAAAAGGCCTTCTGGGCCAAGAAACTGGCCACCGGCAAAGCCGCCACCTCCGAGGAGAAGGAGGCCCTCAAAGCCCAGGAATTGGCCAGCGCGGCCGCGCGCCTCAAGGCTGAGGCCGATTATTGGAAGGGCAAACTGTTGCTCGCCAGTGTGGGCACCAAGGATTATCAAGAGGTGCAGCATAAGATCGTTACCCTGGAACAGCAGCAAAACAAGCTCAGGTTGCAGTCGGAAATTGACCTCATCAAGAGCAAGATCAAGGCCGGCGAGGATGCGATTAAACACAAGAAGGACCTGATAGACCATGAAAACCAGCTCAACAAATTAGATATCGAAATGAAGCAGGAGAATATCGCCCACCTGGCCAAAATGGGGGTCATGAGCCGGGTCCAGGAGTTGAGAGAATATAAGAAATTAAAGCAACAGCAACACTTAGAAGATTTGGAGGCGGCGCAGAATAAAGCAAACTTAGAAAAGGGTGACCTACGGGCCTACCAAAAACATCTAAAAGACATGGAATTACTTAAAAAGAAACACGCCCTGGACATGAAAAAGGCGGACTTTGGAATCACCCAGGCCATAAAGGAGCAATGGGGCCAGGTTTGGGAGTCGGTGAGCCGGGCCTTTACTATGAGCCTCCAAGGGATCATTACCGGCACCGTGACGCTCAAGGACGCTCTGAAAAATATCTGGCAATCTATCCTATCTTCGTTTGTGGAGATGATTGCACAGATGGTGCTTCAGTGGATTGCTGCGCAGTTGGTGATGCTGATTTTTGGGGAGGGGGCGGACAAGAAAAGAGCAGCGTCCGGTGTCGGGAGCCAAGCGGCCATAGCTGGCGCCGCCGGCGTGGCCTCGGTCATGGCCGCCGTGCCGTTTCCTTTCAATACGATCTTGGCTCCGATGGTCGGCACAGCTGCCGCGGCCATGGCCGCCTCATTCGGGGTCCTGGCTTTGGCTTCAGCCGCGGGCGGCTGGGATGTGCCTCATGACACCCTGGCTTTTGTCCATAAGGATGAGAAGATTTTGCCCGCGGACTGGCCAGAGAAGCTCCGGGCCGTGGCCGCCCCGGGCGGGGGCGGGGGCGGGGGCGGGCCGTCCCACCTGGTGGCCAAAATTCCCATTACGGTAGTCACCCCGGACGGCCGCACCATCCTGAAGGCAAACAAGACCCTGTTCTTCGATCTCACCAATCAGGGCATTAAGCGCGGCGAGATCCGGATTCCGGCTCCGGCGCGACGGTAGAGATGCCTATGCCGCCCATTGATTTTGACCGGTGGATCCAAAAATCCGATGCGGTGAGGATATTCCTGGTGGAAACCAGCGCCATGCGCATCGCAGATGGTTTCCTCCTGCCCCTGTATTTCGCTACCCATACCGTGATTTTAGACGAGCGCTGTTATCTGGGCACGCAGATCGGATTGCCCCGTCTCTCCAGTCCGGCCAACCCTATTCTGAGCCCCAATCATGTCTCCACCTGGGGCGAACTGGAACTGGACATAGAACCGAATTACCGGCCGGACGCCTTTAGCAGCGTCACCTGGCTGGAACTCCTGTCCCCGGCCTGGAACCTGCGGGATCAGCCCCTCATTATTTTGATGGGCGGGGAAGGGTTTGCCTATGGCGACTTTAGGCAGGTCTTTACCGGACGGGTGGGTCAATATAATTGGGTTGATAACAAATTAACTCTGGCCATTTACGACAAAACCAAGAGCTTGGAAATCACCATCCCGGATTATGAACTGCCTGAATCTGTCCAGGTGGTAGAGGAGAGCTGGGACCAGACCGTTCCGGCGATTTTAGGGCGGGTCAAAAATTATAAGCCCATCCTGATTACCACCACCAATCCGGGTATTTATCCCTGGAAATATGCCCTGGCCTGCCACGTTTGCCATGCTTTGGATGCAGTCAACGGCGATAATGCCCCGATCAGTCACGGGTGGGCTCCAAAAGACGTCTTCCCGGCCCGCAAGGACGGCGAAGGCTCGGCTGGCATGTACACCTTCGGCCCCTATACCGGCAGTTTGATCCGGGCTGAATGGATAATCCAGATCGACAGCATCACCGCCCTGAACAGCCAAGGGTCCTCCGGGCCTGAGGTTGGGCTGGCCACGTACAGGTGGAAGTTGGGCGGCGATGCGGACTGGCGGGGGGAAGGCATCCTCACCTGGAAACTGGCCTACGACAGCACCACTCTGGTTAAAAGCCCATCGGTCAGTCATGGAGTCATGGCGGTATCCGGGATTTATACCGGTGATTGCAAACTGGCCTACAAAGCTAAGGTCACCCGATCCGGTGATATTGGTGATCCAGTCCCTCCGCAGTTTATCTGGTCTGATGACGGAGGAGTTACCTGGAAACCGGATGATGTTTGTACCTGGACGCCCATAGCTGCGGCTCCTGGGGTTATGTCGGTAGCCGCCCATAATCCGGGTGATTCGGTCAGGGTGGAAATCACCACCGGCGGCAACGTCGGCGGGGCCGTCCGGTTCAAGTGGAGCCAGGACGGGGGCGCTACCTGGGATACAAATAATCAGATTCCCAATACCTCTCCCATTGAGTTGTTTCCGGGGTATTCAATCCAGTTCACCGCTCCAGGTGTGCCGGGGGTAAACGACTATGATGCCGGTGATGCCGGCAGCAGCACCTCTGCTATTAACATCGCTGCCGCTCCCATAGTCCTCAACCGAGGGCTGAGCGTCACCTTTTCCGGCGCCGGCCACATGGAACCCACCTGGACGTGGACGCCGATTGGCGCCGCGACCGGTGTCTGTTCTGTGACTGAGGGGGACCCGCAAGACGTTTTTATAATCATAACGCTCAGTGGTCCTTGTATGGCGGCCACCTTTGACTGGCAGATTGGCATAAACTCCGGCAGCGGTGTTACACACCCTTTCGCTCAGGAAATTTATCCGGGGTATAGAGTGGCCTTTACCGATCCCGCGGGGCTTGACGATTATGAGGTCGGCGATCAGTCAGTATTGGGGAGTTATTACGCCCCAGCATTTATAGTCAATGATACGTGGGCTTTCTCTTTCAAGGAAATTCCCATTCCCCTGGCGGACGGGGTGACCATCCAGTTTTTAACCCAGGCCGGCCAGGATTTTTACCGGTGGGATGAATGGAGTTTTATCCTGGGATCGACTCTGTTACTGGCCGAGGTGGGGAGTGGCGTCAACATCACGGTGGACGTTCGGGGTCTCATCTCCCCGGCTCTGGGTGCCTATACACACCTGATCGGCGAGATGATCCGGGCGGCATTGGTACTCTGGGGCAAATGGAACGCGGTGGCGGATTTTGACCTGCCTGCCCTGGCCGCGTTTAATGTCGCCTTCCCGTATGAGGCGGGGCTGATGGTGGATTCCCCCACGGCCCTGGCCGACATTACCGATCAATTGCTCACGGGACTCCCGGCCCTGTATGCCGTGAAAAATGACGGCCGCTTTTTCCTGGCGGAAATTGCCCCGTTGACCGGCGAACCGATCCTGGAATTGACGGATGTCGAATTTCTCCAGTCTCCCGAGGGCGCTGACGGCGATGATGATCTCTACCGCCGGGTCTATCTGCACTATGACCGTAATCCCGAGGCCGACAAAAACCCCCAAGGCGCCCCCAGCCAGGAGCGGGTTGAGTGGTTGCGGCGGGAGTTTCGCCAGGTCTCGGCCCGGGATGAAGCGGTCTTGGTAAATTACCCCTGGGCTACAGATTTAGGCCCCCTGGACACGTGTCTGGTGCATCGGGCCGACGCTCAGGCCCTGGCAAATAAGGTGCTTGATCTCGTAAAAGTGAAACATCCGAAGGTGACGGTCTTAATTAAACACCAGTCGTTCCACCTTAATTTGGGGGATAAAATCAAAGTCCGGCGCAGCAGTTTCGGCATCGCTACGGGGCAGATTTTTGAAATTCATGGCGCCGAATTGAACTTCACAACCTCTGAGGCGATCCTCAGCCTGTGGCGATAACCTATGGCGGCAAGAAAGAAGCTCCGGGCGATCTGGGATAATCGGTTTTTCGACACGGCCGCCCTTACGCCCTCCTCCGAGGTGGCGACCTTGCCGGCCCGGAATGTTCAGGATCCTGTGCGCCAAAGGCCCTGGCGCACCACCGGCTTGAATGATCAGTTTCTCATTGCCGACCTGGGTACTCCCACCAATCCCGAAGACGTGCGGCCGGCGATAACCGCCTTGGTGCTTATCAATCATAATCTGACCCGCCATGCTACGGTGACCTTGCAGGCTGCCCCGACCAATGATTTCAGCGCCCCGCTGCTGTCGGAGACCCATAATGCCTGGGCGGACATCATCGGGGCCGGTGAGGGCGGCGCCGGCGGACCGCCGGGCGCCGGCGGGGTCATTTTTGATTGCCACCGTGCCTGGTATGCCCCCAACCCCATGCGCATTATTTACCTCAATATCCCCCTGGAGGCTAAAGGCTGGTGGAAGCTCTCCTTCAGCGACCCCGGCAACCCCGATGGTTACCTCCAGGTGGGCCGCATCTTTCTCACCTATTTCGATGAGTATAAGTACGACTGGGCTTATCCCTTCGGTTTAGGGGGCGAGGATGACAGTACCATCACCTATAATCCCGGCGGCACGCCCTGGACCGACAAACGTGAGTTTCGGCGCCGCCTGAATCTGGGCTGGAATGAGCGCTTCAGCGATGAGGACTTGTTCTGGAGATTTTATTTCATGCTCATGAAGGTTGGTAAAAGTAGCGATTGGGTCATTGATCCGATCCCCGAAGGGGTTTCATCTCGGCATTTCACTTCTCTCTATGGCCGCTTTCAAGATATTCCCGATTTGAGTCAGTGGGCTAAAGGTTTATCCGATTTAGAGATAACGTTTATCGAGTCACTATAAGGAGTTGGCCATGACCAGATTACTCAAAACCATCACCATCTGCATACTAACCGTCGGCCTGGCCCTGGGCAGCATGACGGCCATGGGCTTTGATTCATCCACCCACCACCTGATTTTTGGTGAGAAGAGCTGGCACACCAAAGTTAACAATGCCCTTGACGCCATCGGAGCGGCGATCAACAGCATTCCCAGCCTGTTGGACAGCGAGAGCTCCTGGATTCAGATCCAGGCGCCCCTCACCTATATTGACAGCACCCATTTCACGGCGCCGGGCAATTTTACCTCGCAATTCTCCACCGGCCGCCGCCTCTGGCTGGATCTGGGCACCGCAATAGTGCCAAACAGCGTGGGCGCCTCCTCTTATGTGGGCGGGGTCACTACGGTGACCGTCAATACCGCCAATCTCACCTCCGGCCTCCTGGGGGCGGCGGTCAACACGACCCGCCCCGGCGTCTGGCCCTTCGGCAGCGGGGCGCGTTTGGCCCGGGATCATGGAGTCCCCGGCCGGGCCGCCCTGGTTGCCGCCCTGGCGCTGATTGACACTTCTCCCCGTAAGCTGGTGGTGGGCCCGGACACTCCCGGAGGGACGGTTACCTGGAGTCTTGATGACAACCTGACCATCCCTGCCAATGTCTCCCTAGAGGTTGTCCGGGGCGCCGTTTTGGCCGTCTCCACCGGCAAGACCTTGACCATTAACGGCCCGTTTAAAAACGAGGCGCACCAGGTCTTTTCCGGCCCCGGCAAGGTGATTTTCGGTAAGGGTAAAGTGGAAGCAGTCCACCCGGAATGGTGGGGGCTTTCTGACACGGCCGTCGA
>VGSJ01000047.1 GCA_016875015.1 Deltaproteobacteria bacterium
ATCCGGTAATTCTCCCTCTCCCCCCGGCGGGGGGAGAGGGCTGGGGTGAGGGGGGGCATCCTCGCCCCAGCAACCCATCGAAATAGCCAAACCTTAAGTGAACCGTATTGCCCCTAAATCCCCCTTTTCCAAAGGGGGACTTTTCCTGCAATTCCTTGTAGTTTCCCCCCTTTTTTAAAGGGGGGCAGGGGGGATTATAAGGGTTCCCTGAGCGGAAAAAACTTTTGGCAATTCCTTATAGATAACCCAAAAGTGCTGGCCTTCACCAATCACCAGACCGGGGAGAGCGCCCGCATCCCGGCCTTCCCCGGATACGGCTTTTTTTTACAGCACCTCTTGCCCTCGCCCAGGCTCTTTGCCCGCCTGACGGCGCATTGTTCCTTGACAATCTTGGGGAGCCGTGATAGTTTATTTTAATAACTTCTCAATATTACAGGCCTTTCATGCCCCAAGCGACCAAAGCCGTCATTGCTCCCGGCGCCCTTGAACCCTATATCAGCTCCTGCGTGGCCCTGGCCCAAGAGAATTTACGCCCCTTCTCCTCGCTGGCCGAAATTGCCGCCCGGGAAAAGGACCTCAACCGTTACCCCCGCCTGGAACGCCTGGCGGAGCCCCGGCAAATCCTGGTGCTCGATGAACATGACGGGCGCTCGGAAGGACTGGCCCGGGCCCAGGCCGCCGTGCTGCGGGGAGAAATTCTCTTCGAACATGCCGCCGCGGGTGAGGGCACCCGGTTAATGCTGGGTTCCAAATATTTCCTCACGATCTCCCGGGAGATCACCGTCGAGCGCACCGCCCACCTCATGAGCCAGGAAGCCGGCCGGGTTATTGCCCCCCAGGAGGTGGCGGCGCAACTGGACTGCCTGCCCCAGGAGCTCCTGCCGCTGTCCCTGGGAGCCCGCCACATGCTCCAGCTCGCCTTTGACCTGGAAAACCTGGCCCGGGATTTGGGGGCATCTCCCCGGGAGGTGCTCGGGCGTCAGCACCTGCTGATAGTCATTGGCCGGGAAATGTTGGCCCACGTCGAAAAAGATTTTTACCAGTGGCATTTTTTCGGCTTCAACCCCGCCCAGGTCTATTTCATGGTGCAGGAGAGCTTTCACGGCCTCAACCTCAAACGGGGGAATTTTTTCTATGATGTCAACAGCCCCCGCCGCCTCCACAACCACGGGCAGATGGTGATGCAGCAGACCGCGTCGCGCCAGCTTTTCACCCTGGTGGGGGCCCACGCCTGGGACACGAGATTTCACTCCCGGCGAGAGGTGGCCGACTGGCTGCAGGGGTTTGCCGATAAAATTTCTTATAATATCGAGGACCTGGATTATCTGACCGGGTCCCTGGATTTCCACGGCCTGGGATTGGCCCTGGAACTGGGGGACCAGGGGTACAACATGGTCATGGAAGTGAGCGCCAACAACCCCGCCAAACCTCAGAAAGGCGGGATGCTGGCGTGGGACCCGGAGCTCGGGCGGGATGTGATGATTGAAAGCTTTCAGTTGGGCGACATTGAGAACCGGAACATCAAGTTCTTGAACCGCAATTTCAATCATTATCCCAGTCCCTGGGTGTGTTGGGGCCGCATCAAGGAACAAGGCCTGCCCATGCCCATCGCCGTCAAGGAGGGGTTCCTTTATTTCCAGCCGGTCCAGGGAGATATCAATTTTTTGGTGAAAACCGCATTCTTCCGCCGCCAGGAGATGCGCCCCATTCGCAATTTAAAAAGTCCCGCGGCCTTGCCCCTGGCGATTAATCGTATGTATGCCCAGGACAACCAGCCCGGGTTTAAAGAATTCGCCCAACGGTGTCACCAGGGGTAATCATGAGCCCACCACGTAAGATGTTTGTTAACGCCGCCGACCCGGAGGTATTTCGGGTCGCCATCGTCGAAGAAGGCCATATTGAAGAGCTGGCCCTGGAGTCCGCCTCCCGGGAACCCACCAAGGCCAATATTTACAAAGGCGTAGTGGTCAATATCGAGCCCAGCCTTCAGGCGTCGTTTGTCAACTACGGCGGGGAACGCCACGGTTTCCTGCCCCTGTCGGAAGTGCATCCCGACTATTACCAGGAAAAACCCCAGAATAGGGCCCAGACCAAAATTCAGCGGGTGCTGCGCAAAGGCCAGGAGCTCATCGTCCAGGTCTACAAAGAGGAGTCCGCCACCAAGGGCGCCTACCTCAGCACCTATATCTCTCTTCCCGGACGCCGCCTGGTGCTCCTGCCCCAACAGACCCACCTGGGGGTTTCCCGCAAGATCGAAAAGGAAGAAGAGCGCCAGCGCCTCAAAGAATTGGCCCAGAAATTGGGGCTGCCGCCGGAGATGGGCCTGATCGTCCGCACCGCCGGCGAGACCGCCAAGACCCAGGAACTGGCCAAGGACATGAAATATCTCCTGAAACTCTGGGAAACTCTCAATCAGGTTGCGGCCACCCAAAGCGCCCCGTGCCTGCTGCACCGGGACCTGGACCTCATCACCCGGACCGTCAGGGATTATTTTTCCCCGGATATCACCACCATCCTGGTGGACAATGTCGAGGTTTACCAGACGCTGCGCACCTTTATCCTGGAAATGTCCCCCCGGCACGTCCACACCTTGAAACTCTACAAAGACAATCTGCCTATCTTCACCCGCTTCCAACTGGAAGACCAGATCGACCGCATCCACTCGGAGCGCGTGCCCCTGAAATCCGGCGGCACCATCGTCATCAACCCCACCGAGGCGCTGGTTTCCATCGACGTCAACTCCGGGCGCTGCACCAGTCAGAAAGAAATTGAAGACACGGCTTTGAAGACCAACCTCGAGGCCGCGGATGAGGTTGCTCGGCAGCTTCGCCTCCGGGACCTGGGCGGCCTGGTGGTCATCGATTTCATCGACATGAAGGACAAAAAGCACCAGAAGCAAGTGGAGCAGGCCCTTAAGCAAAGCCTGAAGAAGGACAAGGCCCGGGTCACGGTGGGGACGTTGTCGAAGTTCGGATTGCTGGAGCTCTCCCGCCAGCGTCTGCGCCCCACCGCGGAGGTCAGCGCCTATACGCCCTGCCCTGCCTGCCAGGGGCGGGGCCGCATTAAACGGGTGGATACCCTGAGCCTGAGCCTCCTCCGCCAAATCTCCACCCAGGTGGCCCAAGGCCAGATCCAGGAGGTCCGGGCCGCGGTGCCCCTGGAAGTGAGCAACTTTCTGCTCAACAAGAAACGCAAAGAAATCCATAACCTGGAAGAGCATTACCAACTCAAGATCGTGGTGCTCCCCAAAGAAGGTCTGGGGCCTGAAGAGATTCTGGTGGAATATATCAAGCGGGAGCCCTCGGAGGCTAAACCCGGCCCCGAGCCCAAACCCGCGGCCGAACCCCAAACCGCGCCTGAGCCCCAAAAGGCGGGCGAACCACCACCGGCTCCCGCGCCCAAAAAGACCGGCAGGCCCAGACGGGGGGCCGGCAGATTAAGGAAGAAACCCACCCCCGAACCGGGAAGGGGTGAGCCTGCGCCCGAAGGCGCAGGAGAAGCGAACCTGCCGGAAGCCCAGCCCATAAGTGAACCCGGGCCTGAGCCCCCCAAGGCCGCCGCGCCCAAAAAGACCGGCAGGCCCAGACGGGGGGCCGGCAGATCAAGGAAGAAACCCGCCCCCGAACCGGGAAAGGGTGAGCCTGCGCCTGAGGGCGCAGGAGAAACGAACCTGCCGGCGCCGGCAAAGTCCGACTCACCCTAAAGGAGCAGTGGCATGCGCAGCAACCTGATGAAACAGGGCCTGGAAAAATATCCCCACCGATCCCTCCTCAAGGCCATGGGCTTGACCGACCGGGAGATCGACCAGCCCATCATCGGCGTGGCCAACTCCTTTAATGAGTTTATCCCCGGGCACATCCACCTGGACAAGATTACCCAGGCGGCCAAGGCCGGAGTGCGCCTCAATGGGGGCACCCCTCTGGAGTTCGGGGTCATCGGGGTCTGCGACGGCTTGGCCATGCACCACGCCGGCATGAAATATTCCCTGCCCTCCCGGGAGCTCATCGCCGACTCCATCGAGATCATGGCCACGGCCCATCCCGTGGACGGCCTCATCCTGGTGGCCAACTGCGACAAGATCGTCCCCGGCATGCTCATGGCGGCCCTGCGCCTCAACATCCCCGCCATCCTGATTTCCGGCGGGCCCATGCTGGCCGGGCGCTTTAAAGGCCAGGCGGTGGACCTGATCACGGTCTTTGAGGGCGTGGGGGCGGTGAAGGCCGGGAAGATCGGGGAGGACGAACTCAAAGAGATCTCGGAGTGCGCCTGCCCCGGTTGCGGCTCCTGCGCCGGCATGTTCACCGCCAATTCCATGAACTGCCTTAGCGAGGCCTTAGGTATGGCCTTGCCCGGCAACGGCACCATCCCGGCGGTCGCCGCGGCCCGCTTCCGCCTGGCCAAGGAGGCCGGCTTCAAGATCATGGAGATGGTGGCCAAACAGATCCTGCCCCGGCAGATCGCGACGCTCACGGCCTTCAAAAACGCCATGGCGGTGGACATGGCCCTGGGCTGCTCCACCAACACCGTGCTCCACGTGCCGGCCATCGCCCGGGAAGCCGGGATTGACCTGTCCCTGGACCTGTTCAACGAGGTCAGCGTTAAAACGCCGCACCTGTGCTCCATGAGCCCCGGCGGTTCCCATCACCTGGAGGACCTGGATGCGGCCGGCGGCGTCCCCGCGGTCATGGCCGTCCTCATGGAGGCCGGCCTGGTGGACGGCGCCCCCCTGACCGCCACCGGCGTCACCGTGGCCGACAACCTGACCGCGGTCCGGGTTCTGGATGAAAACGTCATTCGCTCCCTGAGCTCCCCCTATCACCGCCAGGGGGGCATCGCCATTCTTAAGGGCAACCTGGCCCCGGACGGCGCGGTGGTCAAACAATCCGCGGTTGACCCCCAGATGCTGATGAATGTTGGCGCCGCCCGGGTCTTTGAGTCCGAAGAAGCGGCCACCCAGGCCATTTTGGAAGGTCGCATCAAGCCCGGCGACATCGTCGTCATCCGCTACGAGGGCCCCAAGGGCGGCCCCGGCATGCGGGAGATGCTCACCCCCACCTCGGCCATCGCCGGCATGGGCCTGGACAAGGAAGTGGCGCTGTTGACCGACGGCCGTTTCAGCGGCGGCACGAGAGGCGCGGCCATCGGCCACATCTCGCCTGAGGCCGCCGAGGGCGGCCCCATCGCCCTGGTCAGGGAAGACGACCGGATCAAGATCGATATCCCGGCCAAAACCCTGACCCTGCTGGTGGACGACGCCGAACTGGCCCGGCGCCTCCAAACCTGGCAGCCCCCGGAGCCCAAGATCAGCGAGGGCTATCTGTCCCGCTACAGCCGCATGGTGAGTTCCGGCAGCCAGGGCGCGGTGTGTAAGTGATTAATATAGTTCCGGCGTTCTGGTTCCCAAGTTAAACTTGGGAACCAGAACGCCGGGAACCCGGGAAATGGCGAAACCTACTGACATAATATAGCGCGGACCTGTCTCAGGCGTCGACTTTTCAACAAGGCCCCGGAACTGGCCCGGAGGCGGCTGAGGATAACCCGGTGACCACATCAAGGTAGGAAAGATTCTTTGTAGATAAAAATATGGTTAAAAACAAGCTCTTAACTTACTTATCGACTAACCGCTGGCCTCTTATTAAAACAACTAGATTTCTAATCTTTTAGGAGAAGAACAATATGCGCCTGTCCATTGATCGGGAAACCTTGTTGAAGGGAGTGGGGCGGACCCTGGGAGTGGTGGACCGCCGGGGCACCATGCCCATCCTGGCTAATTTTCTCCTGCAGACCGATGAAAACCGGGTAGTCATTTCAGCCACCGACCTGGAGGTGAGCTTCCGGGGTTTCTACCCGGCGGAAGTACAAGAGCACGGGGCTCTCACGGTCCAGGCCCACTACTTCTTTAACCTGATCAAGGAGCTGCCGGGGGAGACCCTGAACCTCGAGGGCACGGAAAATTCCAACCTGAAGATCCAGGTGGGGGATGCCCGGTACCAACTCCACGGCCTGCCGGCGGACCAGTTCCCTCCGGTCCCGGAGATCACCGATCAGGAGTTGGTGCAGGTGGAAAGCGGCATGGTCAAGGAGATGATCGAAAAGACCATTTTTTCCGTGTCCGCCGATGACCTCCAGTACCACCTCTCCAGTATTTTTTGGGAGCGGGTGGGAATTCCACGTCATGAGCCGACGCCGGACCAACCCCAGGAGGAAGGGGCGGAGCGTGACGTGGACTATTGGCTGCGCCTGATCTCCACCGACGGCCACCGCCTCACGCTCATCGAGCGCCACCTGACGGAATCCGGCCAGTTCCCTATGGACAAAGGCATCCTCATCCCCCGGAAGGGCATGGCGGAAGTCATCCGCTTCCTGGCCGAGGAAGAAAAGGTCTCCTTGGGCCTGGGCAAGCAGAGCCTGGCTTTAAAAGCGGACGACCGCTACCTCTTCATCCGGCTGTTAACGGACAAGAAATTCCCCGACTACCGCCGCATCATCCCGGAGAGCTTCGCCTACCGGTTCGCCATCAACCGGCGGGTCTTGCTCGACACCATCCGGCGGATTGCGCTGTTGTCCACGGAGCGCTTCAAAGGCGTGATCTTAAAGCTTATGCCGGATCACCTGGAAGTCACCTTCAACAACCCGGAGGTGGGCGAAGGCCGGGAAGTGGTGGGTCTGTTTATCGAGCAAGGCGATGCCGACGCCCTGCCCATGGAGATCGGCTTCAACGCCCGGTATTTCCTGGAGCCCTTGAACGCCATGGCCAGCGACATGGTGATCCTCCAGGTCAACGAAAAGGACCGCCCCTGCTGCCTGGTGGAGCAGACGGACCCCCATTACCTCAGCATTATTATGCCCATGAGCCTGTAAAAGGCGGGTTTTGGGTTTTAGGTTCTGGGTGTAGAGCGTGTAGGGTGCGCACCGCGCCCCATGGGTTTGTCCCGAAAAGTTTTTGGTGGCATCGGCATCTTGCCGGTGCGGTGCACAGGCTGGAAGCCTGTGCCACTGAACTTGAGTTTCTGGTTTTTTCAACAAGATTTAGCCTGTATCATGATGATTTTACACAGTAATTAGGTCATTTTTTCAGTTTGGTTGCGGCCATAGGCCGCGATGTGCCACCAAAGCCCGCCATGCGAGGATCGATGGAAGAAAATAAAGCCCTCAAGCGTTTTGGAGAACTCGTCGGTTATACCGAGGATGAATTAGCCCTTTTTCAGCCCGGAGACCCCCGGGTGCGCCAAATGGAGCGGCTGGGGCGGGCCGCGGCCCGCTATTCCATCCAGGCCCAGGTGGTGCAGGCCCGGAACTGCAACTCTGGTTATCAGGCGGGGGATAAGTTTATCTTGGATGTAGATGGCAATTTCATCACTAAATTCTGTCCCTCCAGGCTGTGTGTTTACGCCGTCTCGCAGTTGGCGGTGCCGGTGGCCCTCATCAACGAACGCCTGAGCGAAGGGCTGGACCCCAACCAGTTTCATTTCATGCATCAGGTCCGCTGCCTGGACGTGGGCGTCGCCTGCGGCGGCTACGGCGAAGTGCGGTTCGAGGTCAAGGTGGTGCCTCGGGTGAAGGAGTCGAAGCCGCGGCCTTGAGAAACGCAGGGTGGGCACTGCTCCGAAAAGTTCTTCCAGTAGCACAGGCTTTCCAGCCTGTGCGAACCGACTGGCGGGCGGGGACGCCCGCCCCACTGAATCTTTTCATCATTTATGGGTGGGCCGAAGGCCCATGAGCAAATGTCCTGAAAAGTTCCTGGCAATATGTATTACAGCCGCCCCGGCTGTCCCCGGCGCAGGCTGGAAAGCCTGCGCCACCAAGGCGGCGGGCACGGAGGGCCACCCCACCCATCTTTGCATGATCTAGGGGTGGGGCAAAGGCTTATGAGCAACTCACCGGAGACCACCTCATGGCCCGTATTGCAATTCTCACCTGCTCCAATTGCACCCAGGACGCTAACTGCGCCTCCGTCGTCTGTCTGGCCGATATGCGCAAACGCCGGGGCTTTTTTGAATCATACCCCACAGATGAGCCGCTGGATTTAATCGGCACCATTAATTGCGCCGGCTGCCCCACGCTGGCGGTGCCGGAAAAGATTCTCAAGCGGGTCCGGGCGGTGGCCGAGTTCCGCCTGGACGCGCTCCACCTGTCCTTCTGTATGGTGACCCTCTGCCCTTTTATCAAACCCTATACGGCATTGATAAAACGTGAATTTCCTGGTATAAATATCGTGATGGGGACCCATCAGCCGGCGGATCGCGACCGCTTCAAACGAGGGGTCAAAGAGTTGCTGTGCCAGACCCTGGCCCGCCCTCAAACCATGAACGATTTGATCCGGGGAACCTTAAAGATCCCTCAGGAGTGATGATTTTTAAGAGGAGTGACATTTGCCTGAAAACGATTCACCTGTTGTAGCCGGCGGTACCCCGAAACTTTCTAGTAAAGGGCAGTACGACGCTGATAAAATTCAGGTCCTCAAAGGCCTGGAGCCCGTGCGGGAACGGCCGGCCATGTATATCGGCAATACCGGCCCCGAAGGCCTCCACCACCTGGTCTACGAGGTGGTGGACAACGCCATCGACGAGGCCATGGGCGGGCATTGCGACGAAATCAAGGTTACCGTTCATTCGGACAACCGCGTCACGGTGGAGGACAACGGCCGGGGCATTCCAGTGGACCTGCACCCCGGCGAAAACCTGCCCGCGGTGGAGGTGGTTATGACCCGCCTGCACGCCGGCGGCAAGTTCGATTCCGGCGCCTACAAGGTCTCCGGCGGCCTCCACGGCGTGGGCGTCTCGGTGGTCAATGCCCTGTCCGAATATCTCGAGGTGGAGATCCGCCGGGACGGCAAGGTCTATCACCAGCGCTACGAACGGGGCAAGACCGCCACGCCCTTGACCATCACCGGCAAGACCAAGCGCCGGGGCACCAAGGTGACCTTTTTTCCCGATGGCCAAATTTTTGCCGAGATTAACTTCAGTTACGACCTCTTGGCCCAGCGTCTCCGGGAGCTCTCCTTCCTCAACGGCGGGGTGCGCATCAATCTGCTGGACGAGCTCTCGGGCCGCAAGAACGAATTTATCTACGAAGGCGGCATCGTCTCCTTCGTCCAGTACCTCAACCGCAACAAGACCCCCATCCACCCGGACCCCATTTATCTCTTCGGGGCCAAGGGCGGCATCCAGATGGAGATCGCCTGTCAGTATAATGACACCTATAACGAGCAAATTTTCACCTTTGCCAACAACATCAACACCCGGGAAGGCGGCTCGCATCTCTCCGGCTTCAAGGCCGGGCTCACCCGGGCCATCAACCAGTACATGGGCGCCAGCGACCTGCCGAAAAGCCTCAAGAACGGCCACCTCCAGGGCGAGGACGTCCGGGAGGGCCTGATCGCGGTGATCAGCGTCAAGCTGCCCCACCCCCAGTTCGAGGGCCAGACCAAGACCAAGCTGGGCAACAGCGACGTCAAGGGCCTGGTGGAAAATCTTTTATACGAGCATCTGCTGACCTTCCTGGGCGAAAACCCCGCGGTGGCCAAGCGCATCCTCACCAAGCTCCTGGATGCGGCCCGGGCCCGGGAAGCGGCCCGCCGCGCCCGTGACCTGGTGCGCAAGAAAGGGGCCTTGGGGGACATGACCCTGCCGGGGAAGCTGGCCGACTGCCAGGAACGGGACCCGGCCCGGCGGGAGATCTACCTGGTGGAGGGCGACTCCGCCGGCGGCTCCGCCAAGCAGGCCCGGGACCGGCGCTTCCAGGCCATCCTGCCCCTCAAGGGCAAGATCATCAACGTGGAGAAGGCCCGCTTCGAAAAGATGCTGGAAAACCAAGAGATCCGCACCCTGATCTCCTCCCTGGGCTCCGACCTGTCTCAGGACGTGGTCAACATGGACAACCTGCGCTACCACAAGGTCATCGTCATGACGGACGCGGACGTGGACGGGGCCCACATCCGCACCCTGCTCCTGACTTTTTTCTACCGGCAGATGGTCTCGCTGGTGGAGGGCGGCTACCTCTACATCGCCCAGCCCCCCCTGTACCGCCTGACCCGGGGCAATGAAAAGACGTATCTCAAAGACGACGATGAGTTCAAAAAATACCTGCTGGCCCGGGGCATCGAAAAGAAGCGCCTGCGCCTGGGTCCCCAGCGGACCCTGGAAGGCGCCCCTCTATCTGAGGCCCTGGAAAAGGTCATCGCTTACCAGGAATATTTCCAACGCTTCGCCAAGCGGGGCCTGGCCCGGGAAGTTTTGCAGCTGCTCCTGGGGCACGGTATGGTCTCCAAAGACGATCTGCGCCACGAGGAGCGCCTGGAAACCCTGGTGGCGGCCCTGAATGCCACTCCCCGGTGGACGGCCATGCTTGCGGCCGACGAAGAGCACCAGTCCTGGGCCGTCATCATCACCGAACCTTCGCGGGATGCAAACGAGATGCGCCTCGACTGGGAACTGATGGGCAGCAGCGATTTTCAAGCCCTGGTGCGGCTGGATCAGGGCCTGGCGGACTTCAAAACCCCGCCCCACCACCTGGAGGGCAAGGACCGCACCTGGGAATTTTCCACCCTGGGCGAACTGGTGACCCTCATCCTGGAGGAAGGGCAGAAGGGCATCAATATCCAGCGCTTCAAAGGCCTGGGGGAAATGAACCCGGACCAGCTCTGGGAGACCACCATGGATCCTGAGACCCGGACCCTGCTGAAGGTCAACATCGAAGACGCGGTGGCGGCGGACGAGATCTTCACCATCCTCATGGGGGACAAGGTGGAGCCCCGGCGTGAATTTATTCAGAACAACGTACTTGAATTGAACGAACTTGATATCTAACATCTGAAGTAACCAGGAGCGAGACCTCTGCTTGCATCCATGACCCCTCACGGCCAAAGGAGGAAAAACCATGCAGCGCAAGGCCAGCTTTAAGATTTTCGTCACTCGCCGGGAAATGCTGTCCGTGGGCGATGTCCCGGATCACACCCTGATGCTCACCGAAATGGAAGGCGAGCCCATCAATTACACCCCCGGGGTGGCCGGGGACTTTGTCTCCCGCCGCAGCGTCGGCTTCCACGACCGCGTCAAAGGCGACGGGC
This sequence comes from Deltaproteobacteria bacterium, assembly GCA_016875015.1. Classification (GTDB taxonomy): domain Bacteria; phylum Desulfobacterota; class Desulfobaccia; order Desulfobaccales; family 0-14-0-80-60-11; genus 0-14-0-80-60-11. Next base: position 11,069 of record VGSJ01000047.1, read on the forward strand.
CGATGACGGGTTATGCCACCACCATCTACCAGAACGGCGCGGTTTACTCCCGCTTTCAGGGGGACAAGAAGGGCGCCGCGACCACGGGTAAATGGGAGGTTTACAAAGGCATCGGCAAGTTGAGCACCCTCAAAGGGTCCGGCATTTTTGTGGTGAAGCCCTCCGACCAGCACGGCGCATTTGTCCTGGAGATGGAAGGGACCTACGAATTATAGGGAATGCCGCGCCATCCTGGTAGCCGGTCCCCCAAATCCACCCTCCCCCACGGGAGGTTTCGGGTGGGAGAGGCCGTGGGGGCGGTGCGCGCTCCGCCCCCGCCACTTTGGCGCCCGCCGGCCGGCCAGGCGAAAATCTCTGCGGCTGGCGCCCTAACTCCTCGCAGTTTCAGCACTCTAACAGTCAGGAGGTGACGCATCATGTCGGATAAGAAGTGCACGAAATGCGGCGCCGCGGTTGACGCTGAAGAGGTTAAGGAATACCGCGGGGAGGAACTCTGCGAGGACTGTTACCTGGACGTCATGAGCCCCACCCAGGTCTGCGACCCCTGGGCGGTGCACACGGCCAAGAGCCTCAAGGACCTGCCGGGGGGGCACGACTTGACCCCGGTGCAGCAACGGCTCTACGATCTGGTTAAGGAACGGGGCGAGGTGCCGATTCCCGAGGCCTGCGCCCACCTGGGCCTGAGCGAAGACGACCTGCGCCGGGAGTTCGCGCCGCTGCGCCACATGGAAAAGCTCCGGGGCTGTAAGAAGGATAATATCATCCAACTCACCCTGTTTTGACCTCCGAGCCCACCGACCTGGATTATGCGGTGCTCCGGCGGGTGGCCCGGGGAGACCAGGCCGCCCTGGCGGAGCTCATCCGCCGCCACCAGGGCCGTCTCTACCAGGTGGCCTACCGCCTCTTAAAGGACCCCATGGAGGCGGAGGACGCCTTACAAGAGGTCTTTCTCAAGGCCTACGAGCATGCCCACCGCTTCGAGCCCCAGGCGTCGGTCTCCGCCTGGCTCCACCGCATCACCGCCAACCACTGCCTGAACCTCCTGAGGCGGCGGCGCTCCCAGGAATCCCTGGATCAGGAGGGCGCCCCCAGCCTGGCCGATGCCGGGGCCACGCCCCTTCAGGCCCTGGAGGAGCGGGACCTGAGCCGCCGGCTGGAGCAGCTCCTGGACGCCCTCCCGGAAAACCAGCGCCGGGCCCTGGTCCTGAAGCGCTTCGCCGGACTCTCCTACCAGGAGATCGGCGACGAAATGGGCCTCAGCCCCCAGGCGGTGGACGGCCTGCTGAAGCGGGCCCGGCAGTTCCTGAAAAAGGCGCTTAAGGATTATTTATAAGGGACCGGCCCGGGACAAAAAAATCCCCCTGGATGAGAGGGGGATGGCGACGGTTAACGCGGCGCGGCCAGCGCGTTACTTGCCGGTGAGCTCCTTGATCTCCCTTTTGGCGTGCTCCATTTCCTCGACCTGTTCCGCGTCGAAGCGCAACAGCATAGTATGGAATTCCCCCACGTGGGTTTTTTCCTCCCGGGCGATATCCTGCAGGACCTTTTTGAGGTCGCCGTCATCAGTGAGGGCCGCCATCTGCTCGTAGAAATTGATGGCGTCCAGCTCAGCGATGATGGCCGCCCGGAGGATTTCCTGGTTGAGATGCGCTTTGGCGACTTTGGTAAAATCCGCCGGCAGTTGTGACAGCATAAACTCCCTCCCTTGGCCCCGGCAGGGGCGGTTGTGTGTGGTCGGTTTGGTTGAAAAATAAGCATGGCAGGCAGCCGCGTCAAGGCAAAAAAGCGAAGGGGTCTTCGGCCTCGACCTTGAGAAAAATTGTGCTTGGCGCGCCGGATTTCCTCAAGTATGGTGTTTTAATGGGTAAAGGAAAAATTTCTTAAGGGACCACGAAACGCCATGGAATGCCAAGCAGTACAAGCGCAACTTTCCGCCTGGCTGGACGGCGAGCTGTCCGAGGCCACCGGGGCCATACTGACCGCGCACCTGGAAAGGTGTGAGGCCTGCCGGAGCGAATGGCGGGAGCTGACGGCCCTGGACGCCGCCCTGGGCAACCTGGCGGCGCCGGCGCCCATGGGGCTGGCGGAGAAAGTGGCGGCGAAGGTTAGGCGGCCCCGCCGCCGGCCAGGGTGGCAGTCTGCGGCCCTGGCCGCCTGCCTGATCCTGGGGATCGCCCTGGGCGGCGCCGTGGCCCGGAGTTTTTATGGCGCGGCGCCGCCCAACGAGGCCGGGGCGGAAGTGGCCAGCCTGGAGGTCTTCCAGGACTTTCCCCAGGGGTCCCTGGGCGCGGTGGTGGCCTCTTATCAGCCCGAAGAAGGAAATGGTAACCTCCAGTGAAGCGAGATTGGCTCATCTACCTGGTCATGTTTTCCCTGGCGCTGAACCTGGGGACCATCGGCACCATCGTCTACCTGCGCTACCAGGACCCTCCGCAGGTGGCCGCCGGCCCGTCGCCCCCGCCGCTGCCCCCGAAATCGTTGTGGCAGGAGCTTAAGATGGACGAGTCCCAGCGCCAGGCTTGGCGCCACTTGTTCCCGGAGCACCATCAGCAGGTGAAGGCCGTCAGGCAGGAGTTGGCCCAAAAGCGCCAGGAGCTCTTTGACCTGATCAAGGCGGAGTCGGCCCCCTGGAGCGCCATCCAGGCCAAGGTCCAGGAGATCAGCGCCCGGCAAGGCAGCCTGGAAGAAGAGATGGCGCGGTTTATGCTGGAGTTTAAGAAGAACTTGAATCCCGAACAGCATGCCGCTTTTTTGAATCTGGTGCAAACCCGCCTGGGCTGTAGTCCGGAAAGGGCCTGCGGCCCCGGGTCTGGCGACGGGCGCCGGCGGGGACCCGGCATGGGACCCCGGGGAAGGCCTTAGGGGTATCCCGGCAACTAATCAGGGGATCATTAAGCGGAATTTATAGAGCCGGCAAGAAGGAGGATTAACATGAAAAGCCATAGATGGCTGTCGATCAGCGCAGCCCTCGCCCTGGCGGTGGTAATGCTCTGGGCGGCGCCGACTCTGGCCCAGGGGCGCGGTAAAGGCCAGGGTGGCCAGGGCCAGGGCTGCGGGCAGGGCCAGGGAGCGGGGTATAGCACCTGTCCCAATTACCCGGCCTACCAGAGCGGCCAGGGCAACTCGGGCAACAACTCCCAGGCCAGCACCGGGCGCCGGGGTCCCCGGGGCGCCGGCCGCGCCAATCAGCCCAACACCCAGCCCACGGTTCCCCCAACCCAATAACTTCAAACGTAACGCCCTCACCGCAAACGCCGCCCCCTCTTTCCTCCCCCCGGGGAGGGGGCGGTTTTTTGCCGGCGCCCTGCCCCGGGCGCACCTCAAACCTAGGACGCGCGCGGGCACGGCTTCCCGAAATGACCAGGGATGGCTCCGGAGTTACCCGGCGCCATCCCTTTTTTGACCCCAGCTAAATTAGCCGCAGGAGTCGCAGCCGGAAGAGCAGGAGGTAGGAGCGCAGCCGCACCCACCCTGGGGCTGGGTGGGGGTATCGCTGATGCCCACGACTTTGATCATGAAGGCCAGCGTTTTCCCGGCCAAAGGATGGTTGAAGTCCACCACGAACTTCTCGGGATCGATGCTCAACACCGTTCCGGACACGGGGCCGTTGGGGCTGGAGAACCGCAGTTGCTGGCCCACCTCAACCGGGTGGCCTTCCAACATCGAGGCGGGAAAATCCCGCTTGAGATCCTCCCGGGGGGCGCCATAAGCCTGGTCCGGGGCGAGAACCACTTTCTTCTCTTCTTCGAGGGCCATATCGATAACCGAATCATTGAAGCCCTGGATAATCCCCCCGCCGCCCACCTGAAACTCCAGGGGAGGGCGGCCGTCACTGCTGTCAAAGACCGAGCCGTCATCCAGGGTGCCGGTGTAGTGCAATTGGACAAAATCGCCATTCTTAACTTTGCTCATAACTTCTCCTATCGGTCTGGGGGCAGGAGATGTCAGGCCTGCCGCGCCAGTTGCTTGATGGTTACTAAGGCGGCGGCTCCCTTCAGGGGCGGCCGCCACGCTGGCGGGTCAAACTGTTGCTGCGGTTTGTCCCGCGCCTCCTGGAAAAGATTGGCGGAAGTGCATGGGAATCGAACCCACCTACCGCCTTCGTCAGACGGCACACCGGATTTGAAGTCCGGGGGCCCCACCAGTGAACCTCGCACTTCCGTAACTCTCAGGTGAATATTATAAATCCGGTCACTGAAAAAGACAACCCGGTACCGTTAACGGGGGTTGGGGAGCAAGATCGGGCCCGGTCTCAAGCAGCCCTGGCGGGAAATCAGGCGGAGTGCCTTGGTGGGGGTGTGGCCGGGTCCGAGCCCGGAGCATGAGTCCCTCCAAGGCCTCCACCCGGCGGCGCGGAATCACCATTGAGGGGTGCCGCCGGGGCGGCCCGGAGTGCGGTCCGCGCTTCATTCCTCCACTTTATCGGCAAAGCCGCCGATGGAATCCAGCTTTTGCAGGCCCGGGGGCAGATTGAACAGCCGGTCCGGGACCTTTTCCTCCCTGATGCTTTTGTATTCCAAGGAAAATCGCCGCTCCCGGCACTCCATCTTGATGGGCAGGCCCAATTTGGCCGCCACCCAGTAGGTCTGTTTTTCCAGGCCGCGACCCACGGGCACGCTGACCTCATATTTTTCGGCGTCGTAGCCGTTCACCCGTTCTTGGCCCACCAGGCGCTTGCCCACCGCCTGGGGGGGAATCTGGATGAACTGGCCGGGCAGCTTTTTCGTCAGGGGGATCTCCATGTAGTTCCGCTGGAGGGGGAGGATCACCCAGACCACCTTCAGGTCCGGGCGCACAATGGTGATGGTCTGCCCCTGCTCATCCACAAATTCCTGGCGCATCTTGCCGTTGTGGACATAAATCTTCCCCGGCATGACTTTGGAGTCATCTTTGACCATCATCATGGCGGAAAACTCCGCCCCCCAGGCCACTCCCGGGACCGCCAGGACCAGCAGCAACCACCAGTACCCCCGCCGCTTGCCCCTAACCGTTCTGGTCCGCGCCATAACGAAACCTCCATCTCCATGGACCGCCCGAGGGCTGGATGTCTCTGCACCCGGCGAACCTTGCGGCCGGACCACAGGCTCGGCTGCGGTCATCACCCTTCGGAAGGCCGACTCCCGGCCGCTGAAGCAACCGGCTCGCCCGGCTGGTGGCAGATGGCGGGCAGTGCCCGCCGGTGGTGCGTAACAGGCCCCTTACGAAAAACGAAAAACGAAAAACGAAAAACTTTTCAGGTCAGTCGCGCCTGAAGCGGCGCTCACCTCAAAATTCCCGGCTGCAGCCGATGCCCTGGGCGGTGAGGAGAGAATATTCCTCCCCGGCGCAGGCCAGGCAGACCTTCTGGCCGGCCTGCACCCTGATGCGGGACTCCATTACCCCCTCACCGCAGCGTTCGCACACCTCCGTGGCCAAAATTCGGGCCACGGCGGGCATCTGGATGGTGCAAGTCTCGATCAGGAACTGCTCAGAGAGGTCTACCTCGGTGAGCTCCCGCCGGGCCACTGCCTCCCACAGGTGGTGGAAGCGGTGGTGGTCCTCCGGAGTCCCCAGGCGCTGCACCATGACTTTCTCGAACAACGGTCCCACCGCGGGGTAGCGGGCGAACAGGCGCCCCCTAAAATCGGGATGCACCACCAGGCGCACCGCGGCCCCGTCCTGGCGCCGGGCCACGGTGACCGCGGTTTTGCCCAGGTCTTTATAAATCAAGGCGTTGTTGCCGAAGGTGCAGCCGGTGACCACCTGGATGCCGTCGGTGAAACAGTTGTTGCACTCCACGATGGCCACCACCTCCTCCATGCCGGTGTTCTCCTGGTCCAGGTAGGTCATGGCGTACTGCCCGGCCTTGACCCCCAGGGCCAGGAAGGGGCAGCGGTGCCCGTGTATGGTCTCGGCGTGGCGCAACAACCCTTCGAGGTCGCGGCTGCGAATCATGGTTTCCACGGCCTGGCGGGCCGAGGCGTGTTCGTGCATGGTGATGTTCTCCTCTGATTACTGGCGGGCGGGCCGGAGAAATTTCCGTATGTTTGAGTGATTCCCCGCCTTCCCCGCAAGCCCCTCCCGACCTTCGGTCGGGAGGGGGGCGAAGCTGATAAAACTTTGGCTGGCAAATCATTATATCAGATTGTTGCGCAGGCACGGGCGAGCCGGGGCTTGATGCGCGCCTGGCCGGCTCCGCCCTGGATGAGTTCCTCCGGCGTGGGTCGGCCCACGGCCAGAGGCGCGTTGATCTCAACTTCCCTCATTTCGCCCATGTTCCAAATATTTAAATGATTTTCTCGTTTTTGTCGATATTTTCCTCCAACCTCCCCTGAGCCACAGCTATGGCCGCCACAGGAGAAACGGGGCGCCTTCCCGGTTCAGCCAGCGGCGGCGGGCGGCATAGTCCGGCAAAACCTTTGCCACCTGGCCCCAGAAGCGGGGGTTGTGCCCCAGGACCAGCAGGTGCGCCAGTTCATGCACCACCACGTAGTCGATGACCGCCGGCGGGCACATGATGAGGCGCCAGTTGAAGCGGAGCAAGCCGTCCGGTTGGCATTCGCCCCAGCGCCGCTTCCACTCCTTGAGCGCCACCGGCCCCGGTTCAAGGCCCATATGGGCCGCAAAATGACGCACCCGCTCCTGCAGCAGCCGGAAGGCCTGCTCCCGGTACCAGGCCGCAAGCCGGGGCCAGAGGTCGGCCCCCCCGAGCTGCGGCACCCGGATTTCGTTGCCGTTCAGGGATACGGCCTCCGTTGTTGCCGCGCGCTCCGTGAGCCGGTAAGGCTGCCCCAGGAAGTAGGCTTGCCCCTCCTTGAGCTGGCCCCAGGCCGCCTGGGTTTCCGCCACCCGGCGCTCGATCCAGGTCCGGTGCCTGGCGAGGGCCTGGGCGAGGCTCTCCTTGGTGGCCCCCCGGGGCAGGGTGACCACCACTTTGCCCTGGGGGGTGACCATGATCCCGATGCTCCGGCGCCGGGGGCTATGGCGGTATTCGATGGTTGGCTCGTCCATGTTGGTGTTTTGGGGCGCGGCCCGCCGTGCCCCTACGTCGCGAATTGGCCCGCTTAGGCGGCCAGAGACGGCCGCCCCACCTCTTTTTTTGGTGGGGCGGGCCTCCGTGCCCGCCACCGGCGCCGGGCAAACCAGGCGCCACACAAAAAAGGGGCCAGGGAAACCCCTGACCCCTAAGATTATCTTGGGATAACCGATTTTACAACCGATACCGCTCTTCCACGATCTTTTCCACTTCCTCTTCCGAGGGCATGTTGTCCCGGTAGCCGGCCATGTACTGGTTCCTAAGCCACCTGAAGAGGCTGACGGTCTCATTGATCCGGACGATCTCGGGGATGTCGCCGCTTTTTACCGTCTTGATGTGCTGGTTATACTGGCCCAGCATGGAGACCACGTCGTAGAAGGTGGCGGCGTCCCGCTTGATGCCCCGCTTGAAGGACTTGCCCTCCGTGGGATAGATCAGGTCCGGGGCCGGGTTGCCTGAGATGTCGATGCGCTGGAAGGGCCGCCGCACCGCCACCTGCCATTTCCGGGACTCCACCATCATCCGGGAGATCATCGGCCCGGCCCAATCGCTGGTCACATGGCCCGTGGGGCAGGCGGAGAAGAACTCCACCATGGAGGGGCCGTTGTAAGCGATGGCTTCCTTGAGGATCTTGATGGCGTAGAAGGGGTTGTCGATAGTGAGCTTGGCGGCGTAAACGTGGGAGATGGCCATGGCCTGGCTGATGATCCGGCGGTGGAGGGTGGTCTTGCCGGCCAACTTCCTGCCGATGGGGGAGGTGGAGCGGTCGGTCCCGAAACGGGTGGCCCCGGACTTCTGCATCCCGGTGTTCATGTAGCCTTCGTTGTTGAAGATCACCCAGGTGATGTCGAAATTCTCGCCCATGGCGTAGTTGAAGGGACCGTTGCCGATGTCGTAGATGGCGCCGTCTCCGGCAAAGACGATGATCTTGGTGAGCACGCTGTTGTAGCGGTTCTGATAGGCCTGGTCCAGGCTGAACTTGGCCCCCAGGGCGGCGGCGGAAGCGGTGCCGAAGCCGTAGTGGCCCGAGGGATACATCCGGGTATTGAAGGGGTTCACCAGTTCCGACACCTGGTCGCAGCCGGTGGCGTTGATGGAATAGATGTTGAAGCCGTGGTCCAGCATGTGCTCGATGGCCCGCTTGTTCTTCTCCGACAGGATTTTGAGGCCCTGGTAGAAGGTGGCGATGCCCTGAGGGTTGTTGCGCAGGGACTCCGCGGCATAGAAGGCCAGCAGGTTGATGACCCCTCGGAGCAGCCCGGGCACAGGGTGTGCTTGCCGGGGTAGAGCTTGGAAAAGACGAAGAGCACCTGGTGGTTGAGGGAGAGCTTGTCCACGTAGGGAGCCAGGTTGACCGTATTGTCCCAGGCCCGGCAGGCCGCGGGGAGAAAGTCCTCGTCTGTCAACGCAGTTTTATCCGCCATTTTCAGGGCGTCGGCGGGGCACACCTGGACGCACACCCCGCAGCCCTTGCACGCGGCGGGGTCGGCGTTGATGTTCAAGGCGAAGCGCTCCCAGGGGATGCCCTTGGGCGGATTCTTAAACTTCTTGAAGTGCCGGGCCGCTTCGTCCACCGGCCGGTCAGTGACCGTAGAAATGAGGGCCGAATCGGGGCATGAGGCGGTGCAAATCCCACAGGCGATGCACTTGGCGGCGTCATAGACCGGCAGCTGGGCGGCGATGTAGCTCATATCCCGGTAGCGGCTGGTGCCTGCCGGCACGATGGGCAGGAAACGATCCCAGGGGACTTTTTTCCCATCCAGGATGGGCTTGATCATTTCCTCGTAGAAGACTTCCTGGTAGTTCTCCATCAGGTTCACCGGTTTGATGATGCCCATCTGGTCTTTATCGGAGAGGACCACCGGGAGCCCCGCGGTTCTCGGACCCTGGCCGAAGTTCTCCGACAGCGGCGGGGTGTAGACCGGGGTGGTGGCGTCCAGGGCCAGGGCCCCGGGGGCTTTTTCAGCGACGTGGCCGGAGGCCTGCTCGGCGCCGTACTTGAGCAGGGCGACGTTGGACTCCAGCATTTCCCGCTTCTTGGTGCCCAGCATCTTTTCCAGGATTTTCTTGAAGCGCTGTTCGAATTCCTTTTCGGGGAGGATGCCCATCTCCCGGTTGATAAGGCCCAGGAAGGCGGCGCCGGGGAGGTTCCGGTTCAGGTGCTGGAGGGCGGCCCGGGTGCCGTCGATGGTCATGAGCTTGATCTGCCGGTACTTGATCAGGGACTGCACCTGGGCCGAAAAGGTGGCCATGATGTCGTAGCAGCTCTTGGAGGAGTTGATCACCAGCAGGCCGTTTTCTTTCAAACCGCCCACGTACTCCCTCAGAATCTGGTCCGAGAGGAACTTCTCATTGAAGAAGGCCAGGACGTCCCGTTCCGTCAATTCCGAACTGTTGCGGATTGGCTGCCCCGAGATGCGCAGGTTCATGAAGACCGGGGCGCCTTTGCGGGCAGCGCCGTAGCGGGCCCCGGACTGGATGTATTTCTTGCCCGTGCCGATGTCCTGGGCATAGATGAGGGCCGCGGACTCCAGGGCGGTCTTGACGCCTTCGGCGCCCACGCCGATGAAGGTCATGCCCAACTCCCGCTCCAGGTAGCCGGGCAGGGGGGTGGCCCGGAGCGTCATGGGGCCTTCGATCCCCACGTAAAAATCCCGCTGGAAGCGCCGCTTCTTTTCGTAAAAGGAGAGCATGTTCTCCACCACCGCGGCGGCGTCGTACTTGTTGAAGTCCTTGCTGCCCAGGCCGTAGACCCCGTGGAACAGGGTGGGCATGTCCTCGCGGCCATAGATGCGGTGCTCTTTCTTGCCTTCCCGGCCGGCCCGGATGGAGATTTGCAGGGAAGCCTGGACGTCCGCCAACAGGAGTTGGTTGTGGGCGGTGCCGGCCCGCTCCAGGACGGAGATCACCTTGGCCTTGCGCATGCCGTACGCCAGCTCTTCATAGCAGGGCGGGTTGAACAATACCGGGCGCACCACCCCGATCTTATAGCCCTTCACGTCCCGGTAGTAGTCCACCACATCTTTGATCACGCCCGCGGCGGAGCCCAGGATGACCACCACCATGTCGGCATCTTCGGTGCGGTAGCAGTCCACCACCTTGAGGTTGGTGCCCAGGATTTTGTTCATATTGTTCATGGCCATCACGAAGCCCCGCCGGAAAAAACGGTACGCCAGGTCCTGGGCCACCTGGCCTTCCATGGTCAGGTCCGTGTCGGTGAAGGTGCCGGTGAGGGTGCCGTACTCGAAGTTGGGCTGGTACATCCGGTTGGGCGGCCCCACGTAATACTCCAGGAAGGCGTCGGAAAGTTCCTTGATGTTTTCGATGGCGTGGCTCTTGATGAAGCCGTCGCCGATGACCATCGCGGGCAGCATCACCTGTTTGAGCTCGCTCACCTTGAAGGCCACGGGCAACAGGTCGTGCAGCTCCTGGTTGTCCTCGCTCAGCAGCTGGGCCCAGCCGGCGTTGCGCACCGCGTAGAAGTCGGTGTGGCCGCAATGGATGCTCAAAGAGCCCTTGTTGACCTCCCGGGCCATGATCGTCATTACCACTGGCAGGCGCTTGCCCGCCACCGAAAAGAGATTCTTGGTCTTGAGCAACAGGCCCTGAGACGAAGTGTTGTCGGCATAGCGCCCGCCCTGGGAGGCCATGGCCTCCACCGCGGCGATGGCCGAGAGTTCGTCGGAGGGCTGGAAATACATGAGCTCGCTGCCGAAGAGGTTCTTTTGGCCTTGGGCCGCCACCCGGGCGAAGGTTTCGGCAATGGGGGTGGAAGGGGTGATGGGATAGCCGCAGAGACCGTCGACCAGGCGAGTCAGCACCGAAATGGCCGCCTGGTTGCCATCCATCAAGACTTCCTGGCGTTTACGCATATTCTCGAGCAGGGTGGGGGGGATGGCGGCCAGGTCAAAGGCAAAGAGTTCGTTGGCGTCAAAGCGCTCCCATTCGGTAGGCCAGTCGATGGGCAGGACTTTGCTCTTCCTGACTTGCCGCAGCCGGTGGTAGGGGAGCTGCTGGCGCAAGGTATCGATTTCGCTGCTGGGTCTCATGTCGGCTAGTCTCCTTTACAAAAATATCGTCTTATCTTTATCGCAAATTAATAAAGACTTGGCAACGAAATTTCAACGGCTAGGTTGAATTATCCTTCAACAAGTGATAATCTGTCAAATGAAGGATAATCATGGCGGCCGATTGTTTTTTTCAGGAGTTTCAGGAGAACCAGCAGCGGACCCTGAACCGGGCCGTGGAGGCATACCAGGCCTATCTGGAGGCCGTGCAGGCCCGCCGGCCTCTGAAGGGCGGCATGCACTGGAAGAAGGTCAAGGGCAGGGAATATCTCTATAAATACCGGGACCGGTATGGGCGCGGCGCCTCTCTGGGGCCCCGCTCCCCCCACACGGAGCGCGTCTGGGCCGAATTTGGGCGCCAGCGCCGGGAAATGGCGGCCCAACTGGCCGCCCGGCGCCAGAATCTGGCCGAGGCGGCCAGATTCTGCCGGGCGGCGTTAATTCACCGGGTCCCCGACCCGGTCACCCGGATCTTGCGGTATCTTCCGCCGGGCGATCTCACCAACGCCCCGCTCATAGTAATCGACACCAACGCCCTCCACGCCTTTGAGTTTGCCGCCGGGGTCTTTCTTGGCGCCCCTAAGGATTCGCCCTTCTTCTCCGCCGCCGCCCAACGGCTCACCCTGGGGGCGGCGGCACCGGTGGCGCCGGACGCGTTCCTGCGCCTGCTGCGCCGGGCGGACCGCTCTTACTCTTATGAAAACCTCCCCGGCGACGGCCTCGCGGCTGTCAATAAGCAGGGCTTTCGAGTCAGATTATTGCGGCCCCCAACGGCGCCCTCCGGCCACCGGATGATGGCCAGGGACGCCCCAGGGGGCGCGGTGCCGGCTGAATCCGGCGATCTGGCCGCGCTCATGGGCGCGCCCAAGTTTTCCCAGGTGGTTATCGGCCGGCGCGGCGACCCGGTGACCATGGCGGTTCCCGATCCCCGGGCCCTGGCCCTGCACAAGCTCTGGCTGAGCCGGCAGGAGGACCGGGAGCCCGTCCAGCAAACTCGGGACCGGTGCTGCGCCGCGGTCCTGGCTGAACTGATCCTGCGCTATCTGCCCCAATATCATTTCTTTTCCGCCGAACTTCAATTTTTTCCGCCCGAGGTGGCCCGCCTGGCCGAAGGACTGGTGGAAGGGTATGACTCATTTTCGACAGTTGTAAGCCCAGATATAGGTATAAGTCATTGAAATTGTTAGGTGGCATAGATGGGAAGGGCGGAAATGTAGTGCCAACCCATGCATCCATAAGCCTCTAAAAAGACTTGACAATCCTTTTTAATATCTGTATATTATACACATGTTCGTGCGGAATAAACGTAGTGTTGGCAGGGGCGGCGCTTACGAATATCTGCAGATCGTCCGCTCCTACCGCGAGGGCGGCAAGGTCCGGCAGCAGATCATCGGCGCCCTGGGACGGCGAGACCATTTGG
>VGSJ01000048.1 GCA_016875015.1 Deltaproteobacteria bacterium
ATTGCCATTAATCAAGTTATTAATTATAATTACATGGGTACATATCTTAAGCTCAAAAACCAATTTATTTTTTAATTATCAATATGTTAACCTCAATTTTGCCCAGAAAAAGTGTGGAACTTCCGTTTCAAGATAATAAACTGGACTTCGATTTCCCAATCCTTTGCAACAATAATGTGTTGCAATCATTTTTTCGTCTGCCATATTAAACTCCTCATATAGAATTTCACTACAAACCTTTACTTGAATTTTATTCCGAACATCACTAGACAAACTAATAATAATGGCCCCTAATGAATTTAATGTTTTTTTGATATCAATAGTTAAGTTCCTTTGCTCTTCCCAATCCCCCTGTGCTTTTTCCACCTCAGCTGTTTGTTGACTTTGCACTTCAGGATTTTTTAATAATACCTTCATAAACCTAAGGTTATTATTACTCTTTAAATTATTTATAAAATCGTACCTTGGCCCAGGGAAACCTGCGGGAGCGAAGAGGCCTTTTAGTGAAGTCCCCATATATATCAAATCATTAGCTTGTTTAATTTTTTTATTATTTATATAATCATAATATTTTTGCATATCTGATCGTTTTATCGACATTGCCAATATTCCTAATTTCCTCATTTGTAGTTTGATGAGGATTGACGCAATAACTGTTGATATTAATGCTCCCGCAAAAAACCAATAGTATATTTGCCCAATTTCAGTTTTTATTTCTATATTTGACCAGGATACCGATATTGTTGACAATATTAATATTACCAGCAATACCAATTGGATTGGATATTCTTTAGCCAACAGTATTATTATGCGCAACTTATCATAAGAAATCGGCATCATAATCTCCCACCCAATCTTTATTGATTGGTATCATATTATTTAAATCTATTTCATTCCCATTATTTTTTATTGTATCTATAAATTTATTAATTTCCTGTCCCTTACAACATACTTGACAGTCATTAAAATCTATCCCTTTACTTTCAATAGTCCTCAATACATTTTTTCTCTTCGCTCCATTCCATATATTTTGCAACGATTCTTTATTTATGTTACCAAATGAAAATCTATCATCATACAAATGAAACATACATGTACATATATCCCCATTTGAATTTAATATACTCACAAAGTGATGATAACTGCAATACTTATATTCTCTTCCGTAACTCTGCTTTTTAAGGTCACTGAACTTATCTTTAGAAACAATAATCTTAATCAATTTACTGCAATTATTAATCTTTTTAAATATAATACCTTCCAACAAATCAAGGAATAAATCTATAGAATTATTACTCCATTCATACTTAAGAAAACTATTTGAAAAAGGGGTCCATAGCATAGGACGAAATTGAATATAGTCAACACCTAATTTGTTAAAATATTCAATAATTTTATCAATTTCATCGATATTCATATAACTGATATTGAAATTTACCCCAATCTTCGGATATTTCTTTTTATTTCTTAAATATATTAGATTCGTGATATTATTCATCGCTATGTCTATATCTGTTCCCTTTAAATTTAAATATTTCATTTTGTCTATTGTGTCTATAGAAAATCTCACCCAGATTATATTTTCTGAAATTGATAATAAAGCATCATCGTTAAATGTTCCATTTGTAATCAATGCTTGTTGAAGTCCAACGTCATTACACTTTCTTAATGCGACATTAAAATTTGGGTGACAAGTAGGCTCTCCACCTCCTGACCAAGTTATTGACTTCCCGCCCAATTTTTTATAGTCTCTAAGGAATCTAGACAGAGAAGCTATATTTAAGAATTCCGGGGTGTGCGGACCATTTCTGATATTTTTGTTAAGGCACCACGGACATTTTTGGTTACATTTGTTAGTAAGGCTAACTTCCATATGTATTGGAAATGTTTCACCATGAGTGAAATATTGATTTAAGCGTTCAGTATGAAAATGGCATAATTTTAAAACGGTTTGAAACGGTTGATTGTCAATCCTTAATTGCTTAATCAAATTATCAATAGGCATCTTTTTATTATTAGCCATTTATACAGTCCCTTAAACTAAATTATTACTCAGGCCAATAAATTGTTCCCATCCTCAGAACCGAGGTCTCTGAGAATTCATTGTGTGGCCCTACGACATGAGAACCATTAAATGGCCTGAGTAATATGTGCTATCGCAAAATTAAAAGAAAGAATCGAAGTTATATTAACTAATAGCTCGGCCAATTTGGTAATTATAAAAAAATATATAATGCCTATTGACTTAGCTCATAATAATCATGTAGCCTTTCTCTGGGCACATGAATGGCCAAGATTTACACCGAAATTATGCGATAACCTTAGCCACCGCGATCAAAAAATGGTTTTGGGGACCTCTTTGCCTGGGAAAAACCTCCCAAGTTTCTGCTCTTGAAGCCGATTCCTTTAAACGATTGCATGATAGCATAATTTTCCATAAATTTGTCAACCCACCAGCCGGACAGAGTGTTTTTTCAAAAATATTGGCAGACTTGCCCATCAGTGAGTAAATAGGGGCAGACACTCTTTTCTATATAGTTGACAAGTAGAAAATGGCGCTTGAGACGCGCCCTACGGGTTTTAGCAGAGATGGTGCCCAGTGCCCGCCCCACATGAGATCGCCTGCGCCAATCCTCAGTTTTGGCTGAAAGCTGACTGCTGATAGCTATTTTTAAGCCAGGCCGTAATCGCCCGCATCATCCACCGGCCCCAGCAGGGCTACGCCCCAGGCTTCCGGCCGGAGCAGGTCCTGGGCCACTTCCCGGATCTCCTCCGCGGTGACCTTCAGCATGCCCGCGATGATGTCCGCCTGGGGGATATAGCGGCCGAAATTGATCTCATTTTTGGCCAGCCGCCCCATAAGATGGTCGCAATCCTCCGAAGACATCATAATGGACCCCCGCAGGTGTTCTTTGGTCGCGGTCAACTCCGCGTCCGAGACTTTCTCCTCTTGCAACTGTTTGAGTTCCCGGCGGATGGCGGCCATGATGGCCGAAAGGTTTTGGGGACTCACCCCGGCGGAGATGCCCACCAGCCCTGCGTCGCTGAAAAACTGGAGGAACGAGTGGATGGCATAGGCCAGCCCCAGTTGCTCCCGAATTACCTGGAAGAGGCGGGAACTCATGTTGCCTCCCAGGACCAACTGGAGCATGGAGGCCGCGTAGCGCCGGGGATCGCCCGCCGGTAATCCCGGGGCCCCCAGGACCAGGTTGACCTGCTCCAGGTCACGGGACAGGACGTAAACCCCCGGATTGGTGGTGACGGCCTGGCGTTCCCGGCCCGGGGCGCCGTTGACAAACCCTTCGAAACTGGCGGCCACCAGGTCCACCACTTCCTGGTGCCGGACCCGTCCCGCGGCGGCCACTACCGTGCCTGCGGGCCGGTAGGCGATGCCGCGGTAAGCCAGCAGATCTTCCCGGCTGACCGTGGCGATATGCGCCGCTCCCCCCAGGATGGGCCACCCGAAGGAGGTATCCCCCCAGAAATTCCGGGCAAAGTGGACCTGAACCAGTTCTTCCGGGTTGTCATCCTGGGCGTAAATCTCTTCCAGGATGACCTGCCGCTCCCGTTCCAGGTCCCCGGCCGCCAGTTGGGACCTGAGGACCAGGTCGCCCAACAGGTCCACCAACCGGGGGAGGTGCTCCGCCAGGACTCGCCCGTGGAAGCAGGTCTGCTCCTTGCTGGTAAAAGCGTTGCACATGCCCCCTAACTGGTCGATTTCCCGGGCAATGGCCAGGACGGTGCGCCGGGGGGTGCCCTTAAAGGCCATGTGCTCCAGGAAATGCGTCAGACCGTTCTCGGCGCCGGTCTCGTCCCTGGAGCCCACGTTGAGCCAAATCCCCACGGCCGCCGAGTGGAAGTGGGAAACTTCATCGGTAACGACCCGAAGACCGCTACTCAGGACGCTTTTGTGGTTCACGTCTGCCCCGGCGATCGGATTCGTCCGGTTGGGGGTTGTCATTGGGGATCAACGCCTTGCGGGACAGGCGAATCTTCCCCTGCCGGTCCACGTCCAGCACCTTGACCATCACTACGTCGCCTTCCTTGAGGATCTCGTCCACGGTTTTCACCCGGCGATGGGCCAGCTCCGAGATGTGCACCAGGCCGTCGGTGCCCGGCAAGATCTCCACAAAGGCGCCGAAGTCCATGAGCTTTTTGACGACGCCCCTGTAGGTCGCGCCGATTTCCGCCTCCGCGGTGATCTCATTGATCATCCGGATGGCTTCGTCGGCCGCGGTCTGGTCGGACGACGAGATGTGGATGCTGCCGTCATCTTCGACGTCCATCTTGACCCCGGTGGCGGCCACGATCTTCTTGATCATTTTGCCGCCGGGTCCGATCACATCCCGAATCTTGTCGGGATTGATTTTGAGTACGATGATCTTGGGCGCGTGTTCCTTCAGGGTGGGCGACGGCGCGGCGATGGTCTCGGCCATCTTGCCCAGGATGTGCAGCCGGGCCTCCCGGGCCTGGCTCAGAGCCTTGCCCATGATCTCCCGGGTCAGCCCCGTCATCTTGATATCCATCTGGAGGGCGGTGATCCCCTGGCTGGTGCCGGCCACCTTGAAGTCCATATCTCCCAGGGAGTCTTCATCGCCCAGGATGTCGGACAGCACCGCCACCCGGTCATCCTCCTTGATAAGCCCCATGGCCACCCCGGCCACCGCGGCCTTGACGGGTACCCCGGCGTCCATCAGGGACATGGAGGCCCCGCAGATCGACGCCATGGAAGAGGAGCCGTTGGAGGAGAGGATTTCGGACACAATGCGGATGGTGTAGGGAAACTCTTCCGCGGACGGCAGCACCTGGGCAATGGCCCGCTCGGCCAGGGCCCCGTGCCCGATTTCCCGCCGCCCCGGACCACGGATCATGCGGGCCTCCCCCACCGAATAGGGGGGGAAATTATAATGGAGCATGAAGGCCTTGAAGGTCTCACCCACCAGGGTTTCGATTTTCTGTTCATCCGAGGGGGTGCCCAGGGTGGTGACAGATAGGGCCTGGGTTTCGCCCCGGGTGAAGACCGCCGAGCCGTGGGTGCGGCTCAGCAGGCCGACTTCCCCGGTGATGATCCGGACGTCGCTGAAACCGCGGCCGTCGATGCGGCGTTGCTCCGCGAGCACCACGTTCCGCACCAGCTTTTTCTTTACCTCCGAAATGAGGCCGTTGGCTTCTTTTTCCCGGCCCTCCACTTCCGGGCCCAGGGCCGCGAGAATCTCCTGCCGCACCTGGTCCATGGCGCGATGCCGGGCCTCTTTTTCCGGACTGGCCATCGCCGCCAGGATCTTGTCCCCGCCTAACGCTTCGATTTTTTGGCGCAATTCCGAGTTATCCGGCGCCGCCGGGAGCACCCGTGCGGGCCGGCCAATCTCCTGGGCCATGCCCTGGATGAGATCCAGGATGGGCTTGAGCTGCTCCTGGGCGAAAAATAGGGCCTCCAACACTTCTTCTTCCTGGACCATCTGGGCCCCGGCCTCTACCATCACCAGGCCCTGGGGCGCCCCGGCCACGATGAGATTCAGGGTGCTCTCTTTCAGTTGGGAATTGGTGGGATTGACCACCAACTGCCCGTTGATTTTGCCCACCCGCACCGCGGCCACCGGGCCGTTAAACGGGATGTCGGAAATCGCCAGGGCCGCGGCGGCCCCGTTCACAGCAACGATATCCGGATCAATCTCCATGTCTCCGGAGAGCACCGTGGCAATAATCTGGATTTCATTGACCACCCCTTTGGGGAACAACGGCCTCATCGGCCGGTCAATGAGCCGGGAAGTCAGGGTCTCCTTTTCCGAGGGGCGACCGATCTCTCGCCGGAAAAAGCTCCCGGGGACTCGTCCCGCGGCGTAAGCTCTCTCCATGTAATCCACCGTCAGGGGCAAAAAGTCGATGCCCTCCCTGACTAAATCGGACATGACCGCGGTAACCAGCACCGCATTCTCCCCATAGCGCACCAGCACTGAGCCGCTGGCCTGTTGGGCCAACCGGCCCGTTTCGAAATAGAGGTCTCGCCCCCCGATTTCCACTGAGTATGTTTTTGCCATAATATTTTGTTGAGCCTCCTACTTTCTCAGGCCGAGCTGCTCGATCAAGGCCCGATAACGTTCGATGTCTCTGTCTTTCAGATAGTTCAGGAGGCGCCGGCGCTGACCTACCAGCTTGATCAATCCCCGACGGGAATGGTGGTCCTTGGCATGGACCTTGAAATGACCCGTCAAGTAGCTGATTCGCTCGCTCAAGATGGCCACCTGAACCTCCGGTGAGCCGGTGTCAGCGTCATGCAGCCGGTAGCGATCGATAATCTCCTGTTTCTTTTCCGTATTTAAGGCCACGTCTTCCTCCTTTTTTCGCGGTCAGCTTTCAGCTTTCAGCCGTCAGCCAAAACTCCACGGCCCTATGGCGATCTTGACCGCGTTTTTTATCCTCTCAAGGTTGGTCGGCATGAAAATGCCTTGATTTGCCGTCTCCTGTGCGCCAGCCGGCGCTTGCCGCTTTCGGGTTTACCTCTTTAAGTTATCTGTCTCAAGTCCCCGATGGCTGACTTGCTTGCTGCTTGCCTTGAAAAGTGCTTGGTGGCACCGGCATCTTGCCGGTGCGGCGCACAGGCTGGAAGCCTGTGCCACCAAAGGCGGCGGGCACGGACGCCCGCCCTACACTCTGCTCACGGCTCACTTATCCCAAACACCCGCACCGGGGCCAGGACCGCTTGGGGCGTCAGGCTCCTGACCTGCGCCACGGCCACGAGTTCGGCGTCCGCCAGGACCCGCACCTGCTCCCCGTCCTTAAAATCGTCCGCCGGGCGCACCAGGATCTGCCCCTGGCGCAACCGCCGGGCCTCGGCCAGCCCAACTTCAACCGGGCGCATTCCCAGCAGGCAGTCAGACAGCGGGATGATCCTCTGCCCCAGTTCCTCCCGGCCGAGTTCAGAAAGGGCCGCCAGGGTTATGGCCTCTTCCACCCGAAACGCTCCCACCGCCAGGCGCCGGAGCGCCGCCAGATGCGCCCCGCATCCCAGGGCGTCGCCCAAATCCTTGGCCAGGGTGCGGACATAGGTGCCCTGGGAGCACTTAACCGTCATGGTGAACTCCGGGATGGTCACCTCGTCCACGGCCAGTTCATAGACCGTCACCGTCCGGGGCGGTAGATCCACCGACTCCCCCCGGCGCGCCCGGCAGTAGGCCCGCTCCCCCTGCCAGTGCAGGGCGGAGTACATCGGGGGAACCTGCGTCACCTCTCCCACAAAAGCCGCCGCGGCCTGGTAAATCTGCGAAGGCGCCGGCAGCGCCTCGGAGGTGGCCACCACTGCCCCGGTGGCATCCTGGGTGTCGGTCGCCACTCCCAACCTGACCCGGGCCCGGTAAACCTTGGGCTCGGGCATCAGGTAAGGCGCCAGCTTGGTGGCCTCCAGCAGGCACAGGGGCAACAGCCCCGTGGCCATGGGGTCCAGGGTGCCCAGGTGGCCGATCTTCCGTATCTGTAAGGCCCGCCTGGCCCGGCGCACCACCTCGAAGGAGGTGACGCCCTCGGGTTTGTCTATGAGAAGGATGCCGGAGGTCATAATAAATTTCTTATGTACTTGAAAGTACCCATAAATCATTTATTAAGAACTGCTGGAAGTCAGATATCTGTTCACGGAGACGTTCATTAATGAGCATTTCTGGCCTGGGATCCACATAATAGACCCCATCCAATCTGTTCAAAGCCACTGTATAACCTAAAAAATGATTGCTCTTAAATGTTGAATTAATGCCAAATATACTTTTACCTCTTTTAGCACGTTGGACATCATGAAGAAAAATAGCAATTACGGGAATATTTTTTTCAAGAAGTTTGCTTAGCAAAAATTTGTCGAGGAAAACTTTATCAATTCTATCCTTACTAGTAGTTTTGACCGATCCGACAACCTCATTTGGATGTATATATTTTGTCTCAGAGGTAAGGATAGCCTTGTTACGAGAAAAAACTAAATCTAATTCATAAGACATCTCATAACCTGGAAAACCAGGAATTGGTAAGTTAATTGTCCGTGGCTCACATTCTATCCCAACTTCTTGAATAATGAGCTTCACTAAAGTTTCAAAAAGTTGCCCTATACGTTTTCTAGATTGGTTTGGAATTTCAAATGAATCCCCAATACTTCCAATAGACTGCTGCATAGTGTAAATTATTTTATTAATCTCTTTCGAATCTATATATTGTTTTGCGCTTTTTCTATTAGAAATCTTTTCATTATATCGTTTGATAAGCCCCAAAAAGGAAACAAATCTATTAAATTTTTCTTTGAAATCCTTTTGCGATCCAATAAACAAATTAGAGTTCAAAGGGCGAGTTATATTGTGATTGTATTCTTTACTAAATTGATAAAAGATATAATTTGCATGACTGGGTGAAACAATTTTTGTAAGTTGAGCACTCTCGACGAAATCAAGAAAAGCACAACAAATCATCAAATAATCTTCTAATTTATTAAATGCTGACTTATCCTTGACACTCTCTTGCAGGTCGCCGAGTGATATTTCGTTCATCTGATTGATTTTCTCCGTACTTCATTTTTTTTGTCATATTCTATCCATTTTTCTATAGGCCAATCTTCAACTAACTCAATTCTCCGTGCTGCCCATCTGCAATATTCAAGGACAGTATCACAACCTTTCCATTTACGTTTTAGTTGCTCGGCCACAACAGCTGTAGTACCTGAACCGAGAAACGGGTCAATAACTAAATCGCCAGGATTTGATGATGCAAGAATAATCTTCCTAACTAATTCTTCAGGTTTCTGAGTTGGGTGAGGAGTCTTTTCGTGCATACCATTGCAAGTAGTTGGAATATCTAATACATCCTTTGCCTTAGCCCCTTTGGGGTGAGGTTCCCAAATTCTATTTTTCGTGCTGCCTTTTCCATATTGACTTGTTTCAGCTTGAGGGTGCTCAGGATATTTTAAGGTGTGTTCGCTATAAGGAATCCTGACGTCATCAACATTGAATGTGAATTTTCTGCTTTTCCTAAAATGCAATATACTTTCATGTGAACGCCCCCAATCATTTCCCAAATTGGCCTTATTTTTATAGTGCCACACAAGCCATCGGCAACCTTTAAAAAAATATGATCCGGGCAGCCTGAGGTCGGCTAATATCTCTGAAAACCCGCAAACATATAGTGTCCCCGATTGTTTAAGAACTCGTGCGGCCTGTTCTATCCACTTGATAGACCACTTTATATATTCTTCTTGAGATTCAAAAGTGTCCCATTCTGCTTTCTTAATATTATATGGTGGGTCTGCAAATATTAAATCCACGGAATTATCTTTGAGAGATTTCAACCAGTTAATTGCATCTCCTATAAAAATATCTCCGTTGGGATGAGTATAAAAAATAGTTGGAATTTCATAATTTATTTCGTCCGGTTCAATCTGAACATAAGAACCCTTAAGTAGTGGTTGTCCAAAAAATTCAGCAATCTCTTTATTGCGTGAATAACTAACATGTGGTTCTTGAGTTTCATAAACTGCATTTATTTTTTTTATTATTTCACTCATAACCATGTTCCTAAATTATACATAAACTTATTATAAAATATTTATTATAATCCCTGGGCATAGACCGTTTCTTTTAATATTGGCTCTCTAAGCCTGGGCTTAAGAGCATCTTTCATTACTAAATCAACTTTGCAGCCAAACATTTATTCCAGAAAGTCTTTAAAATCCATATAGACATCAAAACTCTTTTTCTCTAACTCCACCAGGAAATCCAAATCACCCCCTTCCGTGGCTTCGCCGCGGGCCACAGAGCCAAACAAGCCCAAGCGTTTGACCCCGAAACCCCGGATTTTATCCCGATTGTCTTCGATCTGTTGCAACACTGCTTCCCGAGTTCTCTTCATGGATTGAATGTCGTCCCGCATCGCAACTTAATTCTGCGCTGCCTCCGCCAAGAAATCTTCGAGCCTCTTAAATTTGAGCAGCTTTTGGCGCATCTCCGCCAATATTTTCAAATCCTCGGCATCCTCCAAACGCTCTAGCATCTCCTGGTAATCATCTATATCGAGTATTACGGCAGCAGGCTTGCCTTCTCTGAAGATGATCTCTGGTTCTTTTCTCTTGGCCTTGGCGGTCATTTCCTCGCAACCCCCATACCTATAATTATGGTCAAGTCTCGGTTTTTTTAGCTGGGTTTGGCTCTGTAATCGCGGCTTCTTTAAGCAACTCCTCCAGCCGCGCCGCCCGGTCCAGCCCGGGGTCCGGCAGGAAGAAGAATTCCGGCATCAACCTGAAAAGGTTCTCCCGGGCCACTTCGGCCTTGATGAAGCCCAGGGCCTTGTCCAGGGCGACCTGCACCTGGTCCCGGTCCACATTTTCCCGCACCACGTAGAACACCCGGGCCCGCTTCAAATCCGGGCTCATCTCCACCTCGGTGAGGGTGAGTTCCTGCAAACGCGGGTCGGCGCACTTATTGAGCAGGATCAGCGCCAGGCGTTCCCGGAGCAACTCCGCCACCCGGTGGGGGCGGCCCGTGGGGGTCCGATGTGAGGCTTTCATGAGGGCGTCGGCATTCCTCCCTTGCCGGTGGGGCAGGCCTCTGTGCCTGCCTCAAATGGCTCAGACAGCGGGCACGGAGGCCCGCCCCACCATTCATTTTTCCAGGTAACAGAGTTCCACCTGGGAATCGATAATCTCCGCCAGATACTGGTTCTCCATAAACTTCATAATTTGCTGCAGCCGGCTGTTCAGCAACTGGGAGTCGTTGCCCACCAGGGCCACGCCGATCCTGGCTTTCTGCCACAGGTCGTTGTCTCCCACTTCGGCCACGGCCGCGTCAAACTTGTGCCGCACGCGCTCGATGAGGCTTTTGACCACCCGGCGCTTGCCCTTCAGGGAGTTGCTCTCCGGGATAACCAGGGTAATCATGGCTGCGGCGATAATCATGTCGGCGCTCTCGGCGGTTCACCCGGGGCAAAGAAGGTCCGTTTTGCCTCATTTGGCGGCTTCGGTGGCGGTTTCCGGCCTGGCGGTCGGGGGTCCCAGTACGGCCTTCACCTTTTCCTGGGCATAGGCTTCAATGATGTCCCCGGCCTTGAAGTCGTTGAACCGGTCGATGCCGATGCCGCATTCATACCCCGCCAGCACCTCTTTGGCGTCTTCTTTGAAACGCTTCAGGGAGTTGATCTTGCCGCCTTCGGACACCACTTTCCCTTTGCGCACCACCCGGGCCAGAGAGTTGCGCTCCATCTTGCCGTCCAGAACCATGCAGCCGGCTATGCTGCCCACTTTGGTGATGGAAAAGACTTGTCGCACTTCGGCCCGGCCCATCACCTTCTCTTCCACGATGGGCTCCAGCAACCCTTCCAGGGCCGCATGGATATCCTGCAGCAGGTTATAGATGATGTCGTAGTAACGCACATCCACCTGCTCGGCCTCCGCCAGGGCCAGGGCCTTGGGGTTGGCTCGGACATTGAAGCCCACCACGATGGCGTCCGAGGCCGAGGCCAGCATGATGTCGTTCTCGGAGACCTCCCCCAGACCGGCATGGATCATCGAGACCTTGATGTCCTTGGTCCCCAACTCGGACAGGGCCTTGGCCAGGGCCTCGATGGAGCCGTGCACGTCGGCCTTGAGCACCATCTTGAGTTCCTTGACCGCGCCGTCTCTTACCTGCTGGTAGAGCTTCTCCAGGGTTACCCGGCTGATGCGGGCCATGCTGGCTTCCCGCAGCTTCTGTTGGCGCATCATGGCGATCTGCTTGGCCTTGCGCTCATCTTCCAGCACCAGGAATTCGTCCCCGGCGTCGGGGACGCCGCTGAACCCCTGGACTTCCGCGGGCCGCCCCGGCGGCGCCGCGTCCACTTTTTCGCCCCGGTCGTCGAACAGGGCCCGCACCCGGCCGTACTGCGAGCCGCACACGAAGTAATCCCCGGGTTTCAGGGTGCCTTCCTGGACCAGCACGGTGCCTACCGGCCCCCGGCCTTTGTCCAGCCGGGATTCGATAATTCGGCCGGAGGCCGGGACCTCCGCAAAAGCCTTGAGATCCAGGATCTCCGCCTGGAGGAGGATCTTTTCCAGCAACTCCTTGATGCCGATGCGCTGCTTGGCCGACACCTCGGCAAAGAGGATGTCGCCCCCCCACTCTTCGGAGACCACGCCAGCCTGGGACAATTCCCGTTTTACCCGTTCCGGGTTGGCATTGGGTTTGTCGATCTTGTTGACGGCCACCACCAGGGGCACTCCTGCAGCCTTGGCGTGGTTGATGGCCTCGGTGGTCTGTTCCATGACGCCGTCGTCCGCCGCCACCACCAGCACCACCAGGTCCGTGACCTTGGCGCCCCGGGCTCGCATGGCCGTAAAGGCCTCATGGCCCGGAGTGTCCAGAAATACCACTTCTCCCTGCTTTTCGGGCAGGTCCACGTAGTAAGCGCCGATATGCTGGGTAATGCCGCCGGCTTCCCCTTCGGTGACCCGGGTCCGGCGGATCGCGTCTAAGAGCGAAGTTTTGCCGTGGTCCACGTGGCCCATGATGGTGACCACCGGGGGCCGGGCCTTGGCCTTGCCTTCTTTGCGGGGGCCCACCGCCAGCAGGTCTTCTTCCTGCATGCTGGCGTGTTCCACTTCATAACTAAATTCCCCGGCTACGATGGTGGCGGAATCAAAATCGATGGGGTAATTGATGTTGGCGATCACCCCCATCTGCAGCAGTTGCTTGATGATGGCGCCGGACTTGATGCCCATGCGTTTGGCCAGCTCTCCCACGGTGATGGATTCTCCCACCTTGATCCGCCGTTTGATGGCCTTGGGGACCGTGAGTTCCCCGGTGGTGAGCTTTTTGACGGCCTTTTTCATGCCTTTCCTGCGGCCCGACCCCCGGCGCTCGCCTTCCGCACCCGCATAGAGGTCGGCCCGCTCCCGGACCTCCCGTTTTTTGACGGGTTTGGCCCGGGCGGCATCCGGAACTTCCGGACGCTTGATCTTCTTCTTGCCCTTAACGTCCTTCTTCTCTTCGACCACCGGCGGTTTGGCAGGTCCAGCTGGCGGCCTGGCCGCCGGTGCCGACGGTCTGGCCCCCGCACTCCTCGCTCCGGTCCGGGATGCCGGCCGCTCCGCTGCCGCGGGGTGAGCCGCCGGCGCCGCACTGGCGGGAGCAGGCGGTTTCTCCACCGGCAGGCTGATGATCCGGGCCGGCACATCTTTCTTCTTGGCTTTGCCCCGCTGCCTCTTTAACGCGGTGGCCGAGTCCCCCGGGGCAGGCGCCTTGAGGGGAGCCGCCGGGGGCGCATCCGGCGGCGCGGCCGTTGCCGCCTCCGGGGTTTCGGGGGTCACTTCGGGCGTCACTGCTTCGGTTACCAGGGGTTCCTCGGCCGGGACGGGCGGCGGGGCCTTGACGGCAGCCGCCTTCACTTTGGGAGGCTTGGGAGGCAGCGATACTACCCGAGCCACCGTTTCCTTGGGTTTCCGGGGCCTGGCCGCCTCTTTGGGCGGCGATGGCGCTACTTCCGCCTCCGATGCACTCTCCGGGGGCGGTGCCATCGGGGGTACCGGCGGCGGCGCCACCCGGCGACGGCGCCTGACATTATCACCCACGCGCATTTCCTCGACCTGGAGAGTCGCCGCGCTGATTACCTGTCGCGCCCGGGCCACTGTCACATCGTCCAGAGAACTGAGATAGGTGAAATTTTCCTGCAGCCCCAAATCATCTTTGAGGCGCTGGATCAGCTCCCGTACTTCCATTTTTAGTTCCTTGGCCAAATTAACAATCCTGGTCTTGCCCATATATCTAACCTAACCCCCGATACTGATTTCGCCCTCGGCGCAAAAAAACCATCCCTTCAACCTTCCTGAACCCCGGCCGGCTTCTCAGCCTGATCGGCCGCTTCTTCCGGGCCACCCTTTTTTGCCATTTCCCGGGCTGCGGCGATGAGCGTCGCGGCCTTCTTCTCAGTCAAGCCGGTGGACTGGGTCAGCTCTTCCCAACTGGTTTCCGCTACCTCCCGGGCCGAGCTGTATCCCGCCTCATGCAGGAGACTGGCGGTGATTTCGCCCACCCCGGGGATGCTCAGCAGCGAGAGATAACCTTCTTTTAAGGATTTCGAATACTTGGATTCACTACTGACGTCTATTTTCCAGCCTACCAGGCGGGAGGCCAGCCGCACATTCTGCCCTCGCTTGCCGATGGCCAGGGACAGCTGGTCATCCGGCACGATCACCTCCATGGTCTGGCTCTCCTTGTTCAGGATGATGCGGCTCACCTGGGCCGGCGCCAGGGCATTGGTGGCAAACTTGGCCGGGTCGGGATGCCAGGGGATGATGTCGATCTTCTCGCCCCTCAGCTCCTGCACGATGTTTTGGACCCGGCCCCCCTTCATGCCGACGCAGGCCCCCACCGGGTCCACGTCCGAATCCCGGGAGGATACCGCAATCTTGGAACGGCTGCCGGGCTCCCGGGCGACGCCCAGGATCTGGACGATGCCTTCGGAAATCTCCGGCACCTCGGAGTTGAACAGGGCCATCAGGAACTGGGGATGGGTCCGGGACAAGATGATCTGGGGTCCCCGAGTCTGGCGCTTCACGTCCAGGACATAAGATCGGATGCGCTCCCCTTTGTGGTAAATTTCCCGGGGAACCTGCTCCATGGGCGGCAGCAGCGCTTCGGTGCGCCCCAAATTGACGATGATGCCCTCGGAGTCCAGACGCTGCACGATGCCGTTCATGATGTCGCCTTTGCGGTCCTTGTAGTCTTCATACACCAGATCCCGCTCGGCATCCTTCATGCGCTGCATGATCACCTGCTTGGCCGACTGGGCCGCAATCCGTCCAAACGCGGCGGCGTCCATCTTGAAGCCCAGGCTGTCTCCCACCTCGCATTCCGGGTCCTCCTTCCGGCCCTCCTCCAGGGAAATCTCCTGGCCGGGGTCCTTGACCTCGGCCACTACTGCCTTATACTGAAAAACTTCGATCTCCCCGGTGTCGTCCCGGTATTCCACCTCGATTTCCAGGCGCGGCCCGTGCTTCTTCTTGGCGGCCGAACGGATGGCGTCCTTGATGGCCCCGACGAGCAGATCCTTCTCGATCCCCTTGTCGCGGCTTACCTGGTCAATGATCCGTTTCAATTCCAGATTCATGAGAGGTGCTAGCCCTCCTTGCCAGTATTTTTCAGGTCTATATCCAGCCGGGCCCGGGCGATTTCACTCAAGGGGATGCATAACCCGCTCTCTCCCACCTTGAGGCACACCTGGTCGTCTTTCAGGCCCTGGAGGATGCCGCAGTGCACCTGGCGGCCTTCCCAGGGGGTCCGGGTGGTGACCCGCACCAGCCGGCCCACGTAGCGCTGATAATCCTCGGGCTTCTTCAAGGCCCGGGTCAGGCCCGGCGACGACACCTCCAGGGTGTAGGCCCCGGGGATGATGTCATGAACTTCCAACAGGCCCCCCACCATCCGGTTGATTCGGGTCAGTTCTTCTATGCTGATGCCCCCGGGCCGGTCCACGAACAGGCGCAGGATGCCCCGCCCCCGCCGCGGGCGCCCGTACTGCAGGTCCACCAGCTCCGCGCCCTGGGACTCTACCAGGGGCTGGATCAACTCCTCCAACCGGGAGATTATGGCGGCTTTCGGTGTCGTTGCTCCTGGCAAAACTTGCCCCGTTTCGGTTTTTTTCATGATCAATCCAGCGGTTAAAAAACTGCCCTTTTCATTAACTTGTCATGCTAAAGGCCGCAAAGCCTCCTATCGGCCGTATGGCCAGGTACGGAAAAACCGCTGAGAAGCGCTAGTTATCGATATGCCTCCCGTCGGTGCCGAACCTGGGTGATGACTATTAATTGACCCAAATCATCGATTTCATAAATAAGACGATAGTTACCGACCCTGACCCTATATAATCTTGCATGTCCTTGCAGTTTCCTAACCCCCTCGCGGCCGAGGTTCTCGGTGCAATTTCTCTATTGTCATCCCCATCCGATGCTTCATATCCGATGGGAGGAAACGAAACTCTTTGGCGGCCGAGTCCACAAACTGAATCCGATAATCAGCCAGCCTTGGTCTCCTCCTGAGCCATTTCGGCCTTTAAATCCTCCCAATCAACCGTTGGCTCGTGTTTCCGGGAATGGGATACCAGGACATCATAGATATCTTCCCACAGCTCTCCCCACTCCGAAAGATCGATGAGAACGGCTTTTTTCTTGCCTTTTTCGTCTATGACAAACTGGATGCCCTTCATTGATTAGTCTCCCGAGATTCGATCCATGGATATCTAAAAATCTTTTTCCAATCATATAAAAAAGACGGTACAATATCGCCGCCTTGTGCACGTAAAAGCAACAAATACTTCTTCAAAAGTTCTTCCAAAAGATCTAAGCATTCATCTAAATCGCCAAAAGTCGGAAAATCTTGAAAACTATATTTATCAAAATGAGCAATTCTTTTATTGGCAAACTTCCGTATTTTTGATGCTTTATCATCCATATTTCTTAAATCTTCTAATACGTTTTTAGGATCAATATGCGGTGCTCCACTTCCTGCTAATCCATCAAATTCTTTCTCTGGTACCTCTATAGGGAGTGCGCTACCTTCATATAGAGATAAGTACTTTTTACGCGATAGAATTTCAGGGTTTTTTTCAATATCTGCTAAAAGCCTTGCTAATGAAATGCTATCGGAACGAGTATCGAGCTGACGTCTAACTCCCATAACCATCGCTGCGGGGTAAATAATTCCAATCCAATCATAAAAAGCGCTCCCATTTTGTATTTTAGGATTTGATTTAATTATTTTCTGAACTTCCAAAAAAATATATCGATTGATTAAAAGACCTTGAATCTCAGAATAAATCGTATCCAAACATTCTTGCCATTGCTTAAATTTTTGGTCTTCATTCATTAAAGCTTTTCCTAAATAAAAAAAGCGGGCCGCGGCCCACTTCCGGGAAATTCCAAGAATAGGTAATCTCGGGGCACCCCAGAATATCGACGATTCTCCGCCCTCAAAGCAGGCCGACGGTGTTGCCCCTGACATCGGCCGCCTCGATGGGGGAAGCGGGTCTCCCCGGCGGACCGGTTGGCCTTATGCGCCAACCGTCTCGCCCCCGGGGCTGGAGCGGGCAACGGGATTCGAACCCGCGACACCAAGCTTGGGAAGCTTGTACTCTACCAGCTGAGCTATGCCCGCTCAATGCTCAACAAGTATATTTAGTAAATCCCAGCAAAAATGTCAAGGCTTTTTCCGGCCTGCGCCTTGATTCGCCAACCTCGCCCGCCGGTCCTCGCCCCCTTTCCCCCTTCGCTGAAAAAAAATTCAAACCCGCTTTAAGTTATTGCGAAGGAGCGCCGATAGGGCTGGTAAATCTTGGTCCCGGAGCTCTACGATGAAAACCGCTGCCCTGGAAAAACCTGCGTGGCTGGCCCCCGGCCTCCGATTTCTCCTCCTGGGATTGGTCACCCTGTTGCTGCTCTGCGCCCCGGCCCGGGGGCAATCCCTCTGGCCCCAGGAGGACTTGGGGAAGACGGCCGCTGGCGTCGGCAAGTCCGGCCGGCCGCCGTCCTGGCGCCCCTGCCGGCAGCGTCCGTTTTCATCTTACAAACCAACCTCCGCAAGTATCTGGAAACCTGGCCGACGCCCGGATCAACGACTACCGAAGCTTGGCCGGAATATGTCCCAGAGGATGGGGAAAACCGTGGATTAGCAGTCGGTTGCCCAAGGCCCGCTTCGCCGCCGGGGTCCGGCGGGTCTTGCCCTCAAACCCGGTTGCTTCAGATGCACCCGCCGCACAGGCCGTCGATGTCCCCGGCGTGCAGGTTGCAGAAATCCTGCCCGCACTTGGTGCAGTCGTCCAGGTACGGTTCCAGGCAGGAGTCGCACTGCCGCTCCCGCTCCAGTCGGTAATCCTCGGGGCGCCGCGCGGTTTCGCAATTATGGCTGTCCTTCCGGTGGGCGCAGATTTCCGCTTCGCTCACTTCCCGGTCTCGATTCCATCTTGACCTCAGGCCGCAATAACTGCAGGTCGCACGGTGCCGCCACATGATTTCTTCCTTTAGCCTCAACCCCCAAGGCTGACCTCCGGGGCGCCTCTCCCCTGCCTTAAGGGGCGCGCCTCAGTGCGGGGCCAGGGCCTGGCGGGCTGCGACGATATCCGCGTGGATCTGGGCCGCCAGGGCCTCGAGGGAAGGGAAGCGCTGTTCCTCCCGGAGGCGGGTGACGAATTGCACTTCCAGGGATTCGCCATACAGGTCGCCGGAGAATTCCATGAGGTGGACCTCCAGGGAGAGTTCGGCATTGTCAAAGGTGGGACAGGTGCCGAGGTTGGCCACCCCGGGCAGGATGGCGTCGCCCCGGCGGACCAGGACGGCATAGATGCCGCAGGCCGGCAGCAGTTCGTTGGGGGTGAGGATGTTGGCCGTGGGCACTCCCAGGAGTTTGCCCCCCCGCCCTTTGCCCGGGATCACCCGGCCTGCCACCCCGTAGGGGCGGCCCAGGAGGCGCCCGGCCTCCGTCACTTTGCCCAGGCGCAGCATGGCCCGGATCAGGGAACTGCTCACCACCGCGCCCTCTACTTCCACGGCCCAGACCACCTGCACGGTGAACCCGTGGCTCTCCCCCATCTCCTTCAAAAGGTCGATGTTGCCTTCCCGGCCCCGGCCGAAACAGTAGTCGTGGCCCACCACCACTTCCCGGGCCTTCAGGCGGTCACAAAAATAGTGCTTCACGAACTCCCGGGCCGGCAGCGCCGCAAATTTCAGGGTAAAGGGCAGGACCACCACCGCATCCAGCCCGGATTCGGACAAAAGGTGCAGCTTCTGGTCCTGGGTGGTGAGCAGCGGCAAATTCACTTCCGGCCTCAGCACTTTTACGGGGTGGGGGTTGAAGGTTACGGCCACCGCCTGTCCCCCAAGCTCCCGGGCCCGCTGGCACACCCGGCCCAGGATGGCCCGGTGACCCAGGTGAACTCCGTCAAAGTTGCCGATGGTGGCCACCGTCCGGGAAAAACCTGTCTCCCCGGGGGGGAGATCTTCATAAACCATCAACGCGTCGCCTTTCGCAGTTTGGCCTTGACAATATTTAAGCTAAAATTATATATACTAAATTCGGAAATTGCCAGGGTGAAGCGTTGCAGGTTTTCCCCGGCATCCGGCCGAAGTGGCGGAACTGGTAGACGCGCTGGGTTCAGGGTCCAGTGAGGGTTTCCTCGTCGGGGTTCAAATCCCCGCTTCGGCACCATTTGATTAAATAAGGCGTAATCCCAAGGGGTTACGCCTTTTGTTTGTCAGGGGCGGAAATCAAGGCAATTATATCAGGGCTGCTCACCTGCGGGGTGTATGGCGATTAAAGACGGCAATAGCGCCGGGAGTTCTTCCTTGCCCAGCGCCCAGACAATATCATAGTTGATGCCGAAATAGTCATGCACTACCTTGTCCCGCATCCCCGCTATCTGTTTCCAGGGCAGGTGCGGGTGCGCCTGTTTTGTCAAGGCCGACAACTTCTTCACCGCCTCTCCCATAACTTGCAGATTGCGGAGCACCGCGTCCTGGGTCTTCCGGTCGATCAAGAATTCCTCATAAGAAAGCCCCCCGGTATAGACGACAATACGCTGCATCGCCTCCACCACATCCGCCAGATATTCTTTATCGCGCCTCTTCCTGGACATCGGCCAAAGACTCCTGGATGTTAACCGCGATATCTCGATAGCGCGGCAAGGTCAAACTTCGGCGGAAAGTTTCAAAGGTGGCCAAATCCACCTTGCGACCCAGCTTCCGTTCCAGATATTGGGCCAGGGCCACGAACTCCAGCCCCAGGGGACGGGAAAGTTCCACCAGCAGGTCCACATCGCTGTCCTTGCCTGCGGCGCCTCGGGCGAAGGACCCATAAAGGGACAGGCGCACTACTCCGTACCGCCGCCTCAGGTGCGGCAGGGCGCGCCGCAAACGCTGGAGAACTACTTCCCGAGTCGAGGATAGTTGCTTCATGACTGTCACCAAATAAATGGTTTAATGAGGCCCCGGTCCGGAACCTGGAAATCGACTTTCATATAAGAAGTTTATTGCGAAAAGGCAAGGATAGTCAATCATTTAATGGAGAATGGAAAGTGGGCGGTCGGGTCCTGGAGAAGTGCCGAGGGGATTGGGGCCTTGAAAGGACCTGGATTGGTTCTAAATGGCCTCTAATGGCTTTGGGTTAGTCGCCATAAAAGGCAAAAAGCAATAAAATCAAGCTTTCTGGACAAATCCCCGCTTCGGCACCATTTGATTAAATAAGGCTTAATCTCAATGGGTTACGCCTTTTGTTCTGGCTCTTTGCACCGCACGTGAAAATGTAACAGTAATTATTTTACAGTGCGTTGGCTGGAAGGTAACGCCGGGATCAGAAGAGCCTGGCGCCATGATTGCTGTCAACCAACTTTATTGGATCCCTGGGATAAGTTTTTTTCCCCGACCTGACCCGTGAAGGCGTCCAAGCTAGCCTCACCGCCTTTGGACTCGGGTGGCTTTGGCGCCCGCGAGGCGCGGTCAAGACGGGCCATTAAACCAGGAGGGCCAGGGCCAGCCGTTCAATGAGGCCCTGGTTTTCCAGTTTTTCCCGCCAGAGGGCGGGGATGGCCGTTACTCCCAGGTAAGCTCCGGATATGGCCCCCGCCATCGCCCCCAGGGTATCCCGGTCGCCGCCACTCAGCACGGCGCCCAGGAGGCAGTCCTCAAAGGAGTGGGGCTGGGCCAGAAAAGCATAGATGGCAAACGGCAGGGATTCGTGGATCCTGACCGATTTCCCCAAGATTCTGGCCGCCTCCATACCGGGAACCTTACCCTTCAACAACGTCCTTACCAGGGACAATTTCTCCTTAATCTCCGAGGTCTGGGCCAACCTGAGCATCCGTCTCAAAAAACCGTCCCGGGGAAAAGGTTTCCGCGGGTCCAGGCGCACCGCCATGGCCACCGCGGCGGCCTGGACCGCGGCCCCATCCTGGGCCAGGGGATGGGCGTGGGTGACCGCGGCGGCAGCCGCGGCCTTGTTATAAAGGTCCGGGGCATCGTGAAAGAACAGGCCCAAGGGCGCCACCCGCATGGCCGCCCCGTTGCCCAGGGAGCCCTGGCTGCCAAACAAACTCCGGGCCGCATCCTCGTAAGTAAGGCCCGACTTTTCCACCAACTGAAAGATGGTGGGCGGCCCGGAAGCATATCCCCGCCAAGGTTCCCGGTTGAAATGGCGGTGAAAGGTCCGGCCCAGGTGGTGGGGGTCCAGATCCCCCCTCTCTGCCAGGGATTCGGCCAGCCCTATGGCCATGGCCGTATCGTCGGTGTAGCGCAGGACGGGGGCGGCGGCAATGGCAGCCCGGAGCCGGCCCTCTTCCGGAAAGCGAAAGGCCAACTCCCCGATGGCATCCCCCAGGGCGCTGCCGAGCATACACCCCAGATATTTGCCCCACAGCTTTGCTTTAGTTGCCTGCATAAACCCGGTTTTCCCGGCTCCGGCCCCGACGCTTCCGGTCCTGGTGGCGCAAAAGGCGCACCGGAGGAAAAACTTTCAAGACCGAGCCTGAGAGAAATTCATGCCTTTGGCCCGCCCCCATTAAGGGCCGGGCTCTTCCTCCCGCCGGCAGAGTTCCCGAATGATCGCCTGGTCGATGGCGTCCCGGCTCCGGCGGTACGCCTCCAGACCGCACCCGTAGGGGTCTGGCGCCGGACGCGGGAGCACTCTCACGGCGCTATCCAGGGGGATGCGCCCTTGCAAAGAATGGTCGGAAAGGTTGATCAGGAGGCGATACTCCGTAAAGTCAAACTCTTCCAGCCCCTTGGAGCGCAGGCCTGCCGGGTTAGTCATGTTGCATCCTTCCCCCGTTCTCCCGTAACTCTGCCGATCAAATGGCTCAATGCCTTCTCTCACCCACCATAAAGATTCCTGAGGACACCATCAAGCTAAAAATGCACCGGGGGACAAAATCCCGCTCCCCGGTTGCTACCAGGCCGGAGGAACCCGCCGGGGCGCACCCAATCCGGGCCGGTTGCCCAACCCGGCAAATTGTGCTACAAGGGGTCTATGAACCATAGGCATCTAATAAGACGGAGTCTCCCATGAGCGCTTTCAAGACCATGTCCCAAGAGCTGGTGGCCGGCCTGTCGCTCACCTATGAACCCGTGGGCGTCACCCTCTACCGGGAAACCGACCCCCTCCCCGCGGGCCTCCCTTTGGCCCAGGAAAACCTCAAAAGCTACTGCCAGGCCCTGGCCCTGGCCGGGAAAGGCCGCACCCTGCTCTTAGCCAAAGAGCAAATGGGCTGCAAGCTGGGCACTTCGGTGCTGGGGTTTGAACCGGATATGGCGGCTTTTCTGGACGACGGCGTACTGGAGAAATACGGCGTGGGCCTCTACGGCACGGAAGAGGCGTCCGCCGCCACCATCCTTAACTCCACCTACCTGGAGCCAGGCAAGACCCGGGCGGTCCTCATCGCCCCCCTGGCCACCTTCCGGGAGCCGCCCCAGGTGGTGGTGTTCACGGCCGACAGCGAGCAGGTCATGTGGCTCCTCTACGCGGTGAACTACGACAAAGGCGGCAGAATGGACCTGCCCCAGTCGGGCGGGGCTTTGGGGGGCTGCGCCGATATCACCGCCCTGCCCCTGCTCCAGGGGATCCCCAACGTCACCTTTCTGGGCCTGGGGTGCCGCCTGAAGTCGGCCCTGGACGCCTGCCACCTCATGATGGGGGTCCCCGGGAACACTTTGGCGGCGCTGCATCAGCACGTCCTGGACATGGCCAAGCCCATCGCCATGCTCAAAAGCGCCCGGGGCGGGGCGGGAACCTGAGGCGCGCCCGATAATAAAACTCCCTATGCCCGATGGCGAGCCGATGTCAACCGGAGGGTTTAACGGATGTTCCAGACCCAAAATCATATAACAGATTGAATATAATTGATATATTGTGTTTTTTGGTAAAATATGTAGCCACTAATCTAATAGATAAATTAGATAAAAAGCTTGACATTCAAATTAGTTTAAAATAGTATCGT
>VGSJ01000049.1 GCA_016875015.1 Deltaproteobacteria bacterium
TATGGATGCATGGGTTGGCACTACATTTCCGCCCTTCCCATCTATGCCACCTAACAATTTCAATGACTTATACCTATATCTGGGCTTACAACTGTCGAAAATGAGTCATATGCGAAACCTCCGGCGCCAAATGCAGTTCGACGGCTTTCTCAGCCAGCAATCGCACGGTCCATCGCCGCCGCCCCTCCGGCGTTTCCGAGCAGGCCAAGGCAATCAGACGGGCCTCGAAAGCCCCATCAAAAGTAACTTGGTGCGGGGGTTTTTCCGCCTGTTTTCGCTCCAGCGCAGCAGTGAGCCCCTCTTCAACGAAACGCTTCTTCAGGTGTTCGATGGTGCGAGGCGTAACGCCCATAGCCTCAGCAACATCTGCTACAGTCCAGGCAGGCCCCTGCGGTCCTGCATCACACAGGAGTAAAGCGCGTGCGTAAAGGAACCGTTTCGCACTGGTCCGCCTCGTTTTCAAAGTCTCGAGTTCCTGGCGTTCTTGCTCGGTTAACGTCACCCGGTATCGTGGTTTCATGGCAAATCCCTCCCCCTTGGAATTTGCCCTATTATACCGCATTATACGAAATAAACAATGTTACATGGTACTATGCTGTCAGGGGAAGGGCCGGGCCGGGGGGTATCCAACTCCCGGCCTCCCCCCGGAGACCCTTACCCCAGCATCTTTTTCCAGGCCCGGGCAAACCCCGGGGCCGCGGCCGCAATCACCTGCTCCGAGACGCAAAAGGCCAGGCGGAAATAACCGGGGCGCCCAAAACCCCGCCCCGGCACCGCCAGGATATTTTCCTCCTTGAGGCGGGCCACGCAGTTCAGGTCATCCCCGCCGGGGGCCTGGGGAAAGAGATAAAAGGCGCCCTGGGGTTGGAGGAATTTATAGCCCGCCTGGGAGAGCACGTCGCAGAACAGCTCCCGGCGCCGGGCGTAGGGGGTGATGTCCAGGCTGACATCGGTCAGCGCCGCCACCACCCGCTGCATCAGGGCCGGGGCGTTGACAAACCCGAGGATGCGGTTGGCCAGCACCAGGGCGCCTTCCAACTCACCCCGCCCGGTGGCCATGGGGCTCACCGCCACATACCCCAGGCGCTCCCCGGGGATGGACAGGTCCTTGGAAAACGACGTGGCCAGCAGGGTATTGGGATAGGCCGCAAAGACGCTGGGGACCACGGCGTCGTCATAGACCAGATGCCGGTAGGGCTCATCGGCCACCAGGTAAACCGGCCGGCCGTGGCGCCCCGCATGGTGGGCCAGGAACCTCCCCAACGCCTTCAACGTGGCCGCGTCGTAAATCTGGCCAGTGGGGTTGTTGGGGGAATTAATGATGACCGCCCGGGTCCGGGGGCTCAAGGCCGCGGTCAGCCGGTCCAGGTCCGGCTGGAAGTGCTCGTCCGTTTCCACCACCTTGGCAACGCCGCCGTGGTTGTCGGCATAAAACAGGTATTCGGGGAAATAGGGGGCCAGGATCACCACTTCATCCCCCGGGTCCAGCAGGGCCTTGAGGATGATGTTGAGCCCGCCGGAGGCCCCACAGGTGAGGACGACGTCACGGGCCTTGAACTCCAGGTCGTGGATGCGGCTGAGCATCCCGGCCAGGGCCTGGCGGGTGTTTAAGAGCCCGGCGTTGGGCATGTAGGCGTGGAGGCCGGGGCGCGGGTCTGCCGCCGCCTTGACCAATTCCGCCTGGAACCGGGCCGGCGGCTCCAAGTCAGGGTTCCCCAGGGTGAAATCAAAGACCTGGTCGCCTCCCAGGCGGGCCTTGAGCTCGGCCCCTTCTTCAAACATACGCCGGATCCAGGATGAATTTTGGATGGCGCCGCGGATGCGGGTGGAGATGGGCATGAATAGGTTTCCTGTTTTCGGTTTTCGGTTTTCGGTCGGCCAAAGCCGCAAACGATAAGGTCTGATTATACCCTAACAGGTCTGCGGAGGGTCATGCGAAGATATCTCAGGCAGCCCCGTCCGACATCCTTTTTTTAAAGATGCGGCGACCGCCGTGTAGGGCGGGCATTGCCCGCCATAACGAGGATTTATGGTGGGCGGTGCCCACCCTTGTCATATAAAATTAACGAGTTAAAATTACCTTAACCGACTCTCCCTCTTTAACATTAGCAGATTTTACAATATTGCCCCCTGTTGGCATTAAGCCATATCGGGTGGCATATTTCCAAGCAATTTGACATCCAATATAGTAATCACCCGGAGGCAATTTAAGAAATTCAAAGCGCCCTTCGCCGTCAGCGATAGTAGTTTTAATATATTTATTTAGTCGATAATCCATATTAGTTGTGAATCCACCACCTTTTTCAATTGCTTTATCCATCAAATCCTTTGTATAAGGTGTAATAGGAATTAAATAAATAGTGTTGCCAGCACCATATTTTACCTCACCTGATTGATTTTTAAGAAATGCCTGACCTTTAATATTGCCAGTCCCATCTTTTGTATAAGGAATATAGTCATCTTCGGCAAATGGAGTGTTTACCTGGATTACCGGAGTGCCAGCACATCAGCACATAATAACAATAATTGAAACTAACGCTATTGATTTCATAATGTACCCCCCCAAAAAAAATTTTGGCTACCTCGGCCTTTTTGGCTATTGCACCCTCTGAAACTGAATCAGGGTCGGCACCGCCCACCATAAACCTAAAAGCCGGCGGGCAGTGCCCGCCCTACTACTTCAGGCCCAAGCGAGACGCCGGTGCCGCTGCTTAATCATAAAAATCGGGGTTCAACCGCAAACCGAAAACCCAAAACTGAAAACCGTTTTCAGGGCTTCTCCTCCACCCGGTAGCCGGCCGCTTTGAGGGCCGCAAGCACTGAGTCGCCGTGTTCCGGGCCCCGGGTTTCCAGGTTGAGTTCCACCCGGGTGTGGTCCAGGGGCAGTTCCCGGGCCAGGCGGTCGTGGAACAGGTGGAGGATGTTGGCCCCCTGCTCCCCCAGGAGGGTGGTGAGGCGGCCCAGGGACCCGGGGTAGTCGGTGAGGGCCACCCGCAAGGTCAGGAGCCGGCGCCGGGCCAGCAAGGCCCGGGGCACCACCCGTTCCAGGAGGGGGATGTCGATATTGCCACCGCTCACCACCAGCACCACCTGGCGGCCCAGGTCCCGCGCCTCCAGGGGCCCCAGAAAAGCCGCAACCGAGGCCGCCCCGGCCCCCTCCGCCAGGACCTTCTTCCT
The DNA here is from genome assembly GCA_016875015.1 of Deltaproteobacteria bacterium. Classification (GTDB taxonomy): domain Bacteria; phylum Desulfobacterota; class Desulfobaccia; order Desulfobaccales; family 0-14-0-80-60-11; genus 0-14-0-80-60-11. Next base: position 3,178 of record VGSJ01000049.1, read on the forward strand.
CTCCAGCAAAAGGAGCACCGCCTGGACGATTTCCTGCTCCGAAACCAGCGCCACATCGCTCAGGTGCTGCATAAGCAAGGGAAAGGGATGGCGGCCCACCTGGGGGACGTTGATGCCGTCCGCCAGGGTGGGCCGGGACGGCACCGGCGTGGGGGCCCCCGCGTTCAGGGCCGCAGCCAGAGACGGCACCTGGGCCGTCTGCACCCCGATGAGCTGCACCTGGGGTTTAAGCGCTTTTACGGCCACCGCGACGCCCGCGGCCAGCCCCCCGCCCCCCACGGGCAGGACCACGGTGTCAACCCCGGGCAGGTCTTCGACGATCTCAAGGCCCAGGGTGCCCTGGCCAGCGATTACTTCGGGGTCGTCGTAGGGATGAATGAAGCTATACCCCTGGGCCACCAGGACCTGGGCCCGCTCCAGGGCCTCCCCCAAGTCCCGGCCATGGAGGATCACTTCGGCGCCGTAGCCTTGGGTGGCCAGTTGCTTGGAAATGGAGGCCCCCTGGGGCATAACGATAACCGCCGGAAGGCCCAACTGGGCGGCGGCGAAGGCTACGCCCTGGCCGTGGTTGCCCGCCGAGGCGGCCACCACCCGCACCCCCTCCCCCCGCTCCTTGAGCCGCGTCAGGCGGTTGATGGCCCCCCGCAGCTTGAACGACCCGGTGGTCTGGAGGTTCTCCAGCTTCAGGAAGACTTCCCGGCCGCCGGCCCGGCTCAGGGTGTGGGAATAGATCAGCGGGGTGCGGAGAATTACTCCCTGCTGTCGTTCCCGCGCGGCTTCAATGTCTTTGAGGGTCATGGCGCTTACATGTTCGGGGCGGTCTCTCCGGGAAGACCGCCCCGGAGGCGGCTTTAGTCGAATCGGATGGAATCGATGATTTTTTGCATTACCGCCCGGTGTTGGTTGAACTGCTGGGGGTTAACCGCGGTCATAAAACTATAGTAGTAGTTGTCCTTGTCATAACACTGCCATTGAATCCGCTGAAAACCGCCGGAGCCCTTTTCGGCGGTTTCGATGGTCTCCCAGCCGATGACTCCCCGTGAGCCGCCTTGATCCCGCCGCTTCACGGCCATATATTTGCGGATGGTCATCTCTTCCTTGGCCTGCTTAAAGCCGGCGTCCACCGCGGCTTTTCGGGGGAAGCTCGGCACCATTTGGGTTATATGGATGTTAAAACTGGCCGTGGTCCCGGGCAGGCCGAAACCGACGCCTTTCTCCCCGGTGGGGTCACCCTGCTCTTTCTGCCAGCCGGCGGGGATGGTGTAGGAAAAATGCCGGTTGTTTTTGTAGGTCATAGGGGCTTGGAAGCTCTCCCCCATCTTGGCCCGGTTAAACGGGGCGTTGGGGTCCTCAGGCGCCGGCGCCGGCTGGGTTGCCGGTTGCCCCGGCCGGGTTGCCTCAACGCCCCGCTGGATGACGCCCCACTGGGCCAAGAGGTCCGGGGGCGCCAGCGCCAGAAAGGATAGGCCGCACAACGCCGCCACCGTCAACAACCAGACAGTTTTTCTCATGTTGGGTCTCCTTTGGATTCGGGTTTTCATTTAAAGCAAAACCTCAGATGGCCTGGGCTTTGCGCCCACAGGAGCGGAAGCGGCGCAGGTTCATGCGCATGGCTCAACTTCCCCTCATCGCCAAAGGCCATTCGCGAAATCGGGTCATTCATACTATTTTTCGACTATAATGACAATAAGCTAATTTGCGGGGGGTGCGGTTTTTCTGAAACGGGCCTGGTAACTGGGGCCGGGGCGCCCACGGGGAGGGCCCCGGACCCGCGGCTCTGACCCTCACGACCCTTAACCATGAAAGGAGAGTCATGCAAGACTGTATCTTTTGCCGCATTGCGGCCGGGGAGGCGCCGGCGGTGCGGGTCCTGGAAACCCCGGTGGTCCTGGCCTTTCTGGATATCGCCCCGGTGAACTACGGCCACACCCTGGTCATCCCCAAGACCCACTACCAGAACCTGCTGGAGTTGCCGGACGCCCTGTGGACGGAGATGGGCCGGGTCTGCCGCCGGGTGGCCCAGGCCCTGCGGGCGACGTTATTCGCCCAGGGATTCAATATCGGCATGAATAATTTCGAGGCCGCGGGGCAGGTGGTGTTCCATGCCCATATCCACGTTATCCCCCGCTATCATACCGACGGACTCAGGCTCTTTCCCCAGGAGAGCTATAAACCCGGCGACATGGAAAAAACCGGGGAGCAACTCCGCCGGGTCCTGGAGAAGATGAAAGGATGATGTGAGGGAAGGGCCGGTGGAAGCCCTTACGAAAAGACGAAAAATTCCCCCGGCCTGGGGCACAGCACGCTGTGCCCCTGCAGCTCCCCTCCCATCCCCCTGTAGGGGGGGACCCGTGCATCCGCCCTGGACCGAGGCGCACACATGGGTGCGCCCCTACAAGAAAACTTAAGGGGTTGGGGAAAAGAGTCTGCGACGTAAAGGGGCACTTACGAAAAACCCCTTGGTCCTCACCCTCAAATCATGTCCGCCAACACCCCTTGCAGGAAGGTGGTGGCCTCGTTCAGCGGCATCGGCGTCCCGTTGACCGCGGCCACCGGCATCAGGCCCATGAGGGAGTTGGCCAGCCAGAGGCCGTGGGCCTCCTGAAGCTGGGCCACGGTGGTGGGACGGGCTTTAAGGACCAGGCCCCGGGCGGCCAACCCCTGGGCGAGGACCGCGATGGTCACCCCGGGAAGGGCGCTGGCCGAAGCGGGCGTGTAATACCGCCCCTGGCGGAGATAGACCAGACTGGTGGCGGCCCCCTCTGAGACCAGGCCGTCGGCCTCCAGGATGAGGGCTTCTTTGGCCCCCCGGTCCAGGGCGAACTGCCGGGCCGCCAGATAGAACAGGTAGTTGAGGCTCTTGTGGCGGCCCACGAAGGTGGCGCGGCCTTCGGGAAAGATGACCACCGGCCAGCCCGCCGCAATCTCTTCGGGACTGGGAGGAGCATACGGCTGGGCCCAGATGACCAGGGTGGGGCGGGTCCCCGGCGGCAGGCCCAACCCTTCTGCCACCCCCCGGCTCAGGAGAATTTTCACCCGGGCCGAACCCCGGCTCAGACCGTTGGCCGTGAGCAACCGCGCCAGGCGCTCCTGCCAGGGGATATTTTCAGGGAAAGGCAGGCAAAAGACCCGGGCCGAGGCGGCCAGGCGGTCCAGGTGCTCTGGAAGGAACCGCACCCGGCCAGCCTCGGCCCGCAGGGTTTCAAATAAGCCGTCCCCGTAGAGAAACCCCCGGTCGTTCACCGACACCCGGGCCTGGTCCAGGGGAATCAAGTTATCGTTGAGCCAGACGAATTCTGCCATGCATCACCAACGCAAAATTTTTGGGTTAACAGAGGGAAAGGGTTAAATCTTAACAATCTTTGCCGATCCATAGAGGAATACACTTTTTCATGAGATATTCCCTCATACCATTTGGCAGAGTTTAATAGCAATCTTTTCCCATTTCCCCCTTTTTCCCTTTTCGCCTTTTCCCCCCAACCTACAAGTCCCCGGCGATGAGCCTAAACAGGGTGCTGGCTTTGTGGAGGGTCTCCTCGTATTCGTCTTCTTCCCGGGAGTCATAGACCACGCCGCCCCCCACCGCGAAATAGCCCCGCCCTTGGGAGATGATGGCGGTGCGGATGGCCACGTTCAAGTCCAGGTTGCGGTTAAGCCCCAGGTAGCCGATGGCCCCGCAGTAAACGTGGCGCACGTGGGGCTCCAGTTCGTCGATGATCTCCATGGCCCGGATCTTGGGACACCCGGTGATGGAGCCCCCGGGAAAGGTGGCCCGCAGAATATCCACCGCGCTCTCTCCGGGCTTGATTTGCCCCGTGACCACGGACACCAGGTGGTAGACGTTCTGGTAGGCCTCCAGCCGTTTGTGCTCCTTGACCTGCACCGTCCGGGGCCGGCAGACCTTGCCCAGGTCGTTTCGGAGCAGGTCCACGATCATGGAGAGTTCGGCGTCGTCCTTGAGGCTCTCGGCCAATTCCTGCCGCAGGATGGCATCCGCGGCCGGGGTGGCCCCCCGGGGCCTGGTCCCCTTGATGGGGCGGGTCTCGAGATAATCGCCCTTTTGGTACAGGAAGCGCTCCATAGAGGTGGAGAGCACCTGAAAATCATCGCAGTGCAGATAGGCGTAAAAGGGCGCCGGGTTCAGTTGGAAGAGCCGCTGCATCAGGTGGTACGGCTCCCCGGACAGGGGGAAAGAAAAGCGCTGGGTCAGGTTGACCTGGTAGACGTCACCGGCCCGGATATACTCCCGGATGCGGGTGAGAGCCGTCAAATACGCCTCCCGGGTAAAGTTGCTCTCCGGTGGCCCGACCCGGTAAGCGCCCACGGGAAGCGCCGGGGGCCACAGCTCGCCAGCCTCCGGGGCGCTAACCCGCCCCCCCGCGTCCTCGTAGGTGATACCCACCTGCCAGAAACGCCCGCCCCGACGGTCGTGGATCATTAAGCGCCGGGGGAAGGCAAACACCATTTCCGGCAGGTTTAAATCATCCACCGCGGTGGCGGGTAGCCGCTCCAGATGATTTTTCAGGTCGTAGGCCAGGAACCCCAGCCCCCCGGCGGCCATGGGCGTGACCGGGGAGTCGCCCGGCAGCGTTAAGGCTCCCAGGAGGTCCTCCAACACTGCGAAGGGGTCGGCCTCACAGACCCGGGGATCGCCGCCCTGCTGCACCCAAACCCGGCGGCCCTTGGCCCGGAGAACCAGGAACGGGTCCCAGCCCATGAGGGAATAGCCGGCGCAGTCCAGGTCCCCGCCGCTCAACAACAGCATGGCATAGGGGCGCTGCCGCACCGCGGTGAACAGGTCCGCCAGGCCGCTAACCTCCGGCGGCGGCTCGTACGGCTTGATGTCGATATCTACCACGCGGCCGAACACGGTTACTCCCAAAGATTTTAAGTCCCCCTTTCTTAAAGGGGGATTTAGGGGGATTATCAGGCGCTTATTAATCCCCCCTGCCCCCCTTTAAAAAAGGGGGGTGATTCTTTCCCAACCTAAACCCCCCCGGCTGTTTCAAAGATTTCGCTGGAACCGGTTTTGAAATGGCTTCTAAAGAAATAGTCCCCGCTCTCCCCTCAGGCCCCCTCCCCTCGCAGCCGCAAAAAATTCGCGGCCAGGGCGTGGCCGTGGCTGGTGAGGAAGGATTCCGGGTGGAACTGGACCCCATGGAGGGGAAAGTACCGGTGTTGGAGGCCCATGACCACGCCGTCCCCGGTCCAGGCGGTGACTTCCAGTTCCGGGGAGTTGGGCGCCGCCATGAGGGAGTGGTAGCGGGCGGCCCCGAAGGGGGACGGCAGGCCCTGAAAAAGGCCCTGGCCCGTATGAAAAACCTGGTGGCGCTTGCCGTGCACCGGTATGGGGGCCCTGACGGTGGCGCCCCCGAAAACCTCGTTCAGGGCCTGGTGTCCCAGGCACACCCCTAAAATGGGGATTTGCCGATAGAAATGGGTGATGACCGCTTTGCTGATGCCCGCCTGGTCCGGGGCCTTGGGGCCCGGCGAGATGCAGAGCCAGTCGGGGTTTAACGCCGCGATGCCGGCCAGATCGATCTCGTCGTGGCGAAAGACCAGCACCTCCAGGTCGAACTCGTAAAAGAGCTGCACCAGGTTATAGGTAAAGGAGTCGTAGTTGTCGATCATCACCAGGCGCATAAGCCGCCCTCTCACCCTGTAGGGGCGGACCTAAGTGTCCGCCCTCTGGGGGCGCACACATGGGTGCGCCCCTACAAAATAAAAATAAAAAAAGCCGCCCAGTTGAGTCTGGGTGGCTCGCGCCTAGCATAACTCTCAGCCTTATATATTTCGCTTACGTGCCGATGTCAATCATTTTCTCGCCTGGGTCAATAGGCCCAAATTTTACCTAGGGGCAAATCCCATAGGGCGGCCCGTGGCCGCCATAAGCGGCGTGCAAGGCACGCCCTATAGCGGTCAACGTTTTTCTCGCCGGGAAGGGGCGGCGGGGCTTTTCCACCCCACCGCGGCCGGTTAATCCCCGGCCAAGGCCCGCAGGCGCACAAAGTAGAGGGTCCCGAAGGAATTAGGTTCCAGGCGGTGGAGTTCGCTATTGTATTTTTTAACGTAGTCGACGTCGTAATCCACGCCCTCGCCCAGACCCATGGCCCGGTCCATGTCGCCGTCGGCCGCCATGAGGAGGGCCTGCAAAAAAACCGCGCCGCCGTTTCTGGCGGTGGGGTCGAGGGCAAATACCGCGCCGCAGGTGCAGGACTCCGCGGCAAAATCGTACCATTCACCGCCTTCCACCTCCACCGGCCGCCGGACCTCGGCGCGGCAAAATGGACATAGAGCCGGCATGGTGCGGTCACGGAAGAGCTTCGACATACACTACCCCTCACTAAAAACGGATTAAGTCTGCCGGGGCCGGCGCTGAGGCCGGGACGCCCCGGCCCCTCCGGGCCTTCGGCATACGGGCGCCGGGCCGCAACCTGGCGCCGCCGCCCAAGCCGACTCTGTGTTTATTATCGCTGATTTTTCTAAATACGCAAATGTCTCGCCTTTCTATTGACACCCGGGCGCCTTGAGCTTAACTTGTGTGCAGCAAGAATGAAAGGGGAGATACTCATGGCAGACAAGCACATTGCCTTTTCGGATCAGGAGCAGCAGAAGATCGAGGGCATCGTCATCGACAAGGACGGGGAAGCGGCCCTGCGGTATCTGAGCGATCTAATCGGTCAGTTCAAGGCCCATGCGGGCCACGCCTGCGGCCCCAAAGCCGCGGAAGGCGCCCCGGGGCACGGTTGAGACGACGGGGCCGTGGAAGCCTTTTGCGGGCGCCCGCACCCGGTCCGCGAACACAGTCACCCGAGGCTGAAACCGCAGGTTAGAGGCCGCCAGAGTAATTTGACGGCCGGCCGGTTTCAGCCACCACTACAGTGTTGCCTGGCAACGCTTCATTAATTCAAGACAAGGTGAAAGACTATGGCAGACAAACAGATCGTGTTTTCGGACGTGGAACAGCAGCAGGTTGAGAGCATCGTCATCGACAAGGACAAAGAAGAGGCCATCAAGTATCTGGCCGACCTGGTGCAACGCTTCAAAGGCACCGAAGGCCACGCCTGCGGCGCCAAGCCGTCCAAGTAAAGGTTTCTGTATCCACTTTTAGCGGCTTCTCGAGAGATCATGGAAAGGCTGGCGCTGGTAGCTGACACCCACACCTACCACGCCGGCCTTCCCGCGTTGCTGGCGTTCTTTAAGGACCAGGGGCTTACTCACCTGGCCTGTCTGGGGGATTGTCACCCGGAACCCTTCCGGGCTTGGCTGACCATGGACCCCGGCAACCGGCTTTATTGGGTGTACGACGTCTTCGGCCCGCAGCTGCCCGAGGCCACCGGCTGCGGCATCGCCCTGGAGCTGGAGGGGCGGATCTTCCTGGCCCACACCCGGGCTTTGATCTGGACCCACTATAATGAGCGCATCCGGGCCTACGGGCACAGGGCCCACAGTTACCGCCTGCCGCTAGTGGCGTGCCACGGCCACACCCACGTTCCCAGCGTCACTCGATTTACGCCGCCCTTCAGCCGCCTGCTCTACACCAACGATGCGGTGCGGCCCCAGGAATTTCAGGCGCGCCAGGCCTGCCTGGCCCTGGACCTGGACACTACCTACCTCATCGTGCCCGGGGCCTTCACCCTGGAGGAGCAGCGGTTCCCCACCTTCAGCTTTGCGGTCCTGGACCTGGTCAGCTCCCGGGTGGCCATGGTTTCCCTGAAAGATTTACGGAATCTGGAATCAGTAGAACTTTTCCCTGCCTGAGTTCCTCCACCACCAGGGCGTCGGTGGGGAAGGCCAGGGGCTGCGGCGGGGCCGCCAGGGGGAAAAACTCTACGGCCGCCAGGTCATCGCCGGCCTTAAGAAAGCCGCCCGTTACGTGCCCGGCGAACCAGATACCCACGGTGAGGCGTTCGGGGTCATGAAAGTTGGAATGCACCGCCACAACCGGCCCCACCTGCACCACCAGGCCGGTTTCCTCCAGGAACTCCCGGGCGGCGGCCGCCTTCACCTCTTCCCCCCACTCCACATAGCCGCACGGGATGCACCAGGCGCCGCGATAAGGGCCGCTCCCCCGACGGCCCCAAAGGATAGCCTCGCCCCGGCGGACCACCACCGCCACCCCCACCGCGGGATTGACATAGAGCACCCGGCGACACTCGCGGCAGGCAAGACGGTCCCGGTCCCCCCGGCGTTGGGTTTTAAGGAGACCGCCGCAGCAGGGGCAGTAGCGGAAATCCGAATAATTACAAGACATAACCCTCCCGGATCAGGCTTGCCTAATATTAAAGGTTGAAAGTACCGACAAATTCATTTACAAACGAGGTTGATTATTCCGGAGTGTACACCGTGACCGCCCCCAGACTCAAGGCCATTCGCAACCTCGGCATCATTGCCCACATCGACGCCGGCAAGACCACCTTGACGGAGCGCATCCTCTATTACACCGGCCGCACCCACAAGATGGGCGAAGTCCACAACGGCGCCGCGGTCATGGACTGGATGCCAGAGGAGCAGGAACGCGGCATCACCATCACCGCGGCGGTCACCACCTGCCAGTGGAAGGGCTGCGTCATCAACATCATCGACACCCCGGGCCACGTGGATTTCACCATCGAAGTGGAACGGTCCCTGCGGGTGCTGGACGGGGCCATCGGGGTGTTCGACGCGGTGAGCGGGGTCGAACCCCAATCCGAAACCGTCTGGCATCAGGCGGACAAGTACCGGGTGCCCAAGCTGGCCTTCATCAACAAGATGGACCGCATGGGGGCAAATTTTGGGGCCGCGCTTTCGTCCCTGCGGGAGAAGCTCGGGGCCCATCCCCTGGTCCTGACCATCCCCTGGGGTGAAGAAGAGCACTTCCAGGGCGTCATCGACCTTCTGAGCCTTAAGGCCATCAAGTGGCGGGAAGAGACTCTGGGCGTTACTTTTGAGGAACTCGAGATTCCCGCCGGCTATCAGGACCAGGCCGCGGCGGCCCGGGAGGCCCTGGTGGAGGCCGTGGCGGAAGTGGACGACGAAGTGATGGAGGTCTATCTGGCGGAGCAGCCCTTGACGGTGGAGGCCCTCAAGGCCGGCATCCAGCGGGCCACCCTGGCCCTCAAAGGAGTACCCGCCTACTGCGGCTCCGCCTTGCGCAACAAGGGCATCCAGCCGCTGTTGGAGGGCATCAAGGATTTCCTGCCCAATCCCACCCAGGTGCCGCCGATTGTGGGACAGAACCCCAAGACCGGAAAAATTGAAAGCCGCCCGCCCGAAAATGACATGCCTTTGGCCGCCCTGGCCTTCAAGATCATGGTGGACCAGGGTCAGCGGCTCACCTATGTGCGCATCTATTCCGGCACCCTGAAATTCGGCCAGGAAGTTTACAATTCCATCAAGCAGACCACGGAGAAGGTGGCCCGCATACTGCGCATGCATGCCAACAAGCGGGAGCCCATCGAGGAAGCCCAGGCCGGCACTATCGTGGCCCTCCTGGGCCTGAAGGCCACTTCCACCGGCGATACCCTGTGCAGCCGCCAAAACCCCATCGTGCTGGAACCCATATCATCTTACGTGCCGGTGATCTCCCTGGCCATCGAGCCGGTGACCCGGGACGACCAGGAGCGCCTGGGACCGGCCCTGGAGCGGGTCTGCGAAGAAGATCCCAGCCTCAAGGTCCACACCGATGAAGACACGGGCCAGACCCTGTTGTCCGGCATGGGAGAGCTGCACCTGGAGGTCATCATCCACCGCCTGGAGCGGGAGTTCCACGCCCACGTGCGCGCCGGCCGCCCCCAGGTGGTCTATCGGGAAACCATTGCTAGCCGCGTGGAGGAGACCGGGGGGTTCGACCGGGAGCTGGCCGGCAAACGCCATTTCGGCGAAGTCAAGCTGTCCCTGGCCCCCCGGCCCCGGGGCGCGGGCAACTCTTTCGAGTCGCGCCTGCCGGCAGGACATCCGGCCCAGGGCTTGGCGCCCTTGATCGCCCAGGCGGTCACCGAAGCCCTGGAAGGCGGGGCGGTGTACGGCCACCCCGCGGTGGACCTTTCCGTGACCTTGACCGACGCCACCGTCAGGGAAGGGCAGACCTCGGAAATGGCCTTTAGGGTCGCGGCTATGACCGCGGTGAAACAGGGTCTCCACCGGGGCCACCCCCAACTCCTCCAGCCCATTATGAAGGTGGAGATCATCGCGCCGGAGGAATTCACCGGCGAGGTCATGGGCGATTTTGCCTCTCGTAAGGGCAAGGTGGAGCACCTGCTGGCCAAGGGGCCGGTGCGCCTGATCTCGGGGCTGGCCCCGTTGTCCGAGATGTTCGGCTATGCCACGAGCCTCCGCTCCCTGACCCAGGGGCGGGGCACCTTCACCCTCCAGTTCGACCACTACGGCTACGTGGAAAGATAGCTGTCAGCTTTCAGCTCTCAGCCGTGTAGGGCGGGCACTGCCCGCCATGTAGGGTGCGCCCGCGCCCCATAAGTCCTCGTGTAAATCCTCGTTCCCAAGCTCAGCTTGGGAACGAGGATTTTAACAGAATTTATTACACCTCAAGGAAAAAATTGCCAGGAGACCGACGTTATGCCCATAGAACAAACCCTGTCCATGATCAAGCCAGACGGTGTGGCCCGGGGGGTGATCGGCGACGTGATCGGCCGCTTTGAAAAACACGGCCTCAAGATCCGCGCCATAAAGATGCTGCACCTTTCCCTGGAGCAGGCCCGGGCCTTTTATGCGGTCCATAAAGAACGGCCCTTTTTCGACAGCCTAACTACCTTCATGAGCTCCGGCCCCATCGTGGCCATGATCTTAGAAGGCGAGAACGCCATCCAGGTCAACCGGGACCTCATGGGCGCCACCGACTACCGCAAGGCCGCGCCCGGCACCATCCGGGCCGATTTCGCCCGGGAGATCGAGGCCAACATCGTCCACGGCTCCGACGCCCCCGACACCGCCAAGGTCGAAATCGCCTTCTTTTTCAACGCCCTGGAACAGGTCTGCTAATTATACCAAGTTCGCTTTCTATTGCAACAAATAGCTGCAATGGCAGAGTTCCATACAACGGGTTGGTATCAGGTTTGCCAAATCTCCGTATTGACCCAAGGGAGAAAAAGAGAAAAGGCATCTCCGGTAAAAGGAGAAACGCCGGAATACACATAGAAATTATGGTAGTTGGGGTTTACGGGAGCGGAAATCAGAACCCCCTTCCGAGCCCAACAGCGTCCTATGGAGGGCTGCAGTCCGAAACGGCTTTCGTCGAAAAAGAACACCATATTATCGGGGGAAGAGATAAAGTCCCTTACTTCCTCATCGGTTTTTTAAAGGATTCCTGGGCTTGCTTATCCGCCTTGGCATGTTGTGGCCGCGGGACCTTCTGCCGAAAGCCCAGTTGTCGCATCAGTTCCCAGGCGGCAGTTTTACCCAAGACGATGCTGAACTCCGCCTCTATTGCCAGGACCAGTTTAGGCACGGTCCAGAAAATGGGTTCTCCTTGGCTATTACGGCTTTCTTCAAGCCAACCGGCCACCTGTTGCCGCTGTGCTTCGTTTAACTTGCGGGGCTTGCGGCCCTTTGATTCATCAATCAGACCAGGCAGCCCTGTGGAGGCAAACCGCTTGATCCAGCGCCATAATGTGGTTCGGTTGGTGCCAAAAACCGCGCTGACCAGAGCGATGGGATAGCGGGCACTACTGGCAATTGCCTTCAATCTCACACAAACCTTGGAATCTGAAAGACCCTTTAAGGCAGATTCAGCTTTTTCGGCCAATGCTGCATCAATCACCTCTTTCGGTCGGGCCATGGCAATCCCCCCTCAATTGGTTTGATTTGGGAGGATTATTAACCATAATTAGTTGCATTTCAATGAGAATTTGGTATTAGACGTTTCGGGGTTCGGGCTCTGGGCTGAGTGTACGAAGGAGAGGGCCGGGGGCCGGGGGGGGCGGCGGCGGCGGGGCGGTGGTCCCCCGTAGCAGCAGTGGTGGTGGCGGCAGTGGGGACCAGGGGCCGCAGCAGCCCCCCAGGGTTGGCGGCACCCTCTCTTTGATGGTCAACACCATGACCGGGCCAGGTGGCTGCTGCCGTGGCGGTGGATGCGGTGGTGGTGACTCCGGTGGGGCGCTGGGCTGGGCGACGGCGACGCTGGTTGCTGGCAGGGCAGCCGGGGCGCTGGGCCGGGTCACCAAATCCGGTATGGGTCTGGTCCCGGTCGGGTGCAGGGAGCCGGGCCGGGCGGCGGCCATAAGAAAGAATGTCCGGCGCCCTGCTCGGGACCGGCTGCTGCTCCCCTGTGCCTGGCCGGCGAGGCCATGGGTGCGAGGCGTCGGCCCCCCCGTAGCGAAGCTGGCCGTGGCGGGGCGGCTGGGGGTGAGGGGCAGCATATCACCATCGACATTCGACAGACGACTCCACCCTCTATGAACCTCTCCTATGCCCCGATTTTCGATGATTTTAGGCTTGGGTGCGGGTAATGAAGAAGGTAATTCTTAAAAGCTGGCGTCCCTTCATAGACGATTTTCGAACTTTCTGCCTCACGCACCAGACATTTTAAAGTTTGCCCCCTTTCCAAGAAAGGCTGGTCCCGGTCCGCAGCAACTTGATTCAAGGCATTAAGATGAATATATATTAAGCATGAACGGCTCAGTTTTCCTCCTAAGGAGAAAACCTTGAGGAGCAATTACTATGCCTATGACCAAAAAGCGCAAGTTTTGGGCCTTGCTGGGGATCCTTATTTTTCTCCTACTGAACTATCCCTTGTTGCAAATTTTTAACCGCGACACTTTGCTGGCAGGGGTTCCCGTGCTGGTTTTGTACCTCCATGTGGTTTGGATATTGGCCATTGTTGGGCTGTATGCCCTTGGTAGCCGATTAACTTCCCGGGAGTAAGCGGCAGGAATCAAACCTATGCTAACCACTGGTCTGGTAGCAGCCGCCGCGTTCGGCTATCTCTTCCTGCTCTTTGCCATCGCCTATTATGGTGACCGGCAACAGGCCCGGGGAAAGAGCATTATCGCCAATCCCTATATCTACGCCCTTTCTCTGGCGGTCTATTGCACCGCCTGGACTTTTTTCGGCAGCGTCGGCAAGGCGGCCACCTCAGGCGTGACCTTTCTCACCATCTACCTTGGTCCTTCTATCATCGCTTTTTCCTGGTGGTTCGGTTTGCGCAAGCTCCTGCGCATCTGTAAGGAAAACAACCTGACCACTATGTCCGATTTCCTGACGCTGCGCTATGGCAAAGGGGCCTTTCTGGGGACCATCGCTACCGTGGGGCTGCTCCTGGCCATCACCCCCTATATCGGCCTACAGCTCAAGTCTATCTCTGATACCTTTAACGTCCTGGTTCAGAAAGAAATTACCCCTCCCCTGGCCATCCCGATTTATCAAGACACCGCCTTTTATGTGGCCCTGCTCCTGGCCATGTTCGGCATTCTGTTTGGGGCTCGCCATCTGGACCCCACCGAGCGCCACGAAGGGTTAGTGGCAGTAGTGGTGTTTGGGTCCCTGATCGAGCTCCTGGCTTTTTTTAGTCTGGGTATCCTGGTAACGTTTGGTCTTTTCTCGGGTTGGGGAGAAATCTTTACGCGAATTCAGCAGAGCCCGGAGTTTAGTCAGCTTCTCCTGGTAAACACCGGCCCTCAGAATAGCTATTCCCTTCTTATGGTCCTGACCCTCCTGGCGATGGGAGCCATCCACTTCCTCCCCCGCATGTTCCACATGGCGGTAGTGGAGAATACCGATGAAAGGCATATTCTCACCGCTATCTGGCTCTTCCCGCTCTATCTGTTGTTGATAAACCTATTTGTCATGCCCATTGCATTTGGTGGACTGCTCTTGGGTTTGCCTCAGGACCAGGGTGACACCTTTGTTCTCCGCATTCCCCTGCAAACCGGGCATCCCTATCTCGCCTTGCTGGTCTTTTTGGGGGGGTTGTCGGCCTCCACCGCCATGGTGTCGGTGGCCTCCATCGCGGTGAGCACCATGCTCCTCAATAGCCTGGTAATGCCTCTGGCCATTCGGCTAAACCTGCAAGAGCGTATTACGCCTCACTTATTGACCATCAAACGCGGCGGCATTCTGCTTATTATCTTTTTAGGATATTTCGGTTATCGCCTGATCTTTCCTACGGTCATGCTGGTGGATATCGGGCTGATCGCCTTTTGCGGGGTGATGCAATTGGTGCCGGCCATGCTGGGGGCTCTGTATTGGCGGGAAGCCACCCGGTGGGGGGCCATCGCGGGTTTGCTGTCAGGGTTTCTCCTCTGGGCCTATACGCTGGTCCTGCCCTACCTGGTGGAAGCTGGCTGGTTCCCTCTCAGCATTCTATCGGTGGGCCCCTTCGGCCTGGCTTTTCTCAAGCCCACCGCTTTTTTAGGCCTGACTGGCCTGGATAAGCTCTCCCACGCCTTTTTCTGGTCCGTGCTCTTCAATGCCGGCACTTTTGTGAGCGTCTCCTTATTGACAGGGCCCAGCCCGGTGGAGGATGAGCAGGCCCGACGGTTTGTCAATGTATTTGAACGGGAAAGAGAGCTGCCTTTAGAGAAACGCTATACCTATTTGCCAAGCCTGGAGCAATTGACCCTTTTTATGCAAAAGCTCATCGGTTCCCGGAAGGCCGCAGAGGCGCGCCAGGCCTTTCTCCGGGAGGTGGTGACTCCTGAATCCGAGTGGGGGGACCGGGAAAAACTCCGGCTGGCGGATTTTGTCGAGCGCACCATTGCCCGCTCCCTCGGACCGGCGGCGGCCCGGGTCATAGTGGAAGGCTACCTCTCCTCCCAGGGCTCCCGGATGGAAGAGGTTTTCGATCTCTTCGGCCAGATCTCCAGTTCCCTGAAGGAAAGCGAACAACAATTAAAACGCCGCGTCGCGGAACTCTCGGTGCTCTATGAAGCGGCCCGCAGATTGGCTTCTTCTCTTTATATTCCGGATCTCCTGGATGGCGTGCTGGAGGTGCTGGTGGAACAGCTTGGAGTAGAAAAATGTGCGGTGCGCCTGTTAGATGAAGACGGCTTGCTGCACATCAAAGGCTCCCGAGGTCTCCCGCCTGAGGCCCGGGAACAGGTGATAAAGCCCGATCCCGAATCCCTTTTGGGGCAATGTTTGTTGATCCCCCAGGTAATTTCCGTGGCGGATTCTTCTACGGTAGCGGATCGCCTCCAGGGGCTTCTGGAAGATGAAACTTTGGCCTCCTTGGTGCTGGCTCCCATTACTACGGAAACCCTGACCCTGGGAGTATTGACCGCGGCCAGTAGCCAGAAGGGTTATTTTGCCAAAGAACACGTCGAGTTCTTTCAATCGCTGGCCGGGCAATTGGCGCTGGCCGTGCGCAGCGCCAATATGGAGGAGGCCCTGCGCCTGGACGAGTCCCGTCTCGAGGCCGTATGGCAACTCAGCCGGATGACCAAGGCATCGCTGCAAGAGATTACCGATTTCGCTTTAGAAGAAGGAGTCCGGCTGACTAAAAGCCAGATCGGTTATCTGGCTTTTATGAATGAAGACGAAACTGTGCTCACTATGCACTCCTGGTCCAAGACTGCCATGGAGCAATGTGCTGTCATTGATAAACCCATTGTCTATCCCTTGGCGACCACCGGGATCTGGGGCGAAGCCGTGCGCCAGCGCCGCCCCATTTTTACCAATGACTACGCCGCGCCCAACCCTTATAAGAAAGGCTATCCCGCGGGCCATATCGAAGTCCGGCGTCACCTGAATATTCCGTTGTTTGACGGTGAGCGCATTGTGGCGGTGGCCGGGGTGGGCAATAAAGATGAGGAATACGATGAATCGGACGTCCGGCAACTGACTCTATTGATGAACGGCATGTGGTGGCAGATCAAGCGCCAGCAAGCCGAGGAGGAATTGGCCGCCGAGGTGGAGCGGGGCATTTACTTTCAGAAACTGCTCGTCAGCACCTGTATGGATGGCATCGCGGCCAGCGATGTTGAAGGTATCATTCGTACCTTTAACGAAACCGCGGCTAAAATCCTGGGCTATGAACCGGAAGAGGTCCTGGGCAAAATGAATATCAAGGACCTCTATGGGCCGGGGCAACTGCTGGAAATCGATGCTAAAATCCACGACCCCGTTTTCGGCGGCGCAGGCATTTTAGAGAATTATGAAACCTGGATGCGACATAAGGATGGCGCTCTAGTGCCCATCTGGCTTTCCGCCCGGCTGCTCTACGAAAACGATCGGGAGATCGGCATGATCGGCCATTTTAAGGATCTGCGGGAACGGAAGCGCATGGAGGAGGAACTTCTACGGAGTGAGCGCCTGGCCGTCCTGGGCAAGATGGCGGCCCATATCAGCCACGAAATCAAAAACCCCCTGATGCTCATCGGCGGATTTGCCCGACAAGTTCTAAAAGATGTAGCTCAAGATCCACCAAAAAATCAGGAAAAGCTCCAGATTATTGTCGACGAAGTGCGTCGGTTGGAAGACTTCCTCGTAGAAGTGGGGAGCTATGCCAAATTCTCGGAACCACAAAAGCGCCCGGGTGATCTCAACGCCCTGATCCAGGAAATTTGCCTCCGCCTGGAACCGAGCCTGCGGGAAACTAATATTCAATTATCGTTGGAACTGGACCCCGACCTCCCCCAGGTCCAGTTTGACCCGGTCCATTTGCGCCAGGTGATCTTGAATATCACCAAGAATAGCATCGAGGCCATGGAAGCCGGGGGCACCCTGACCATTACCACCGGTCGGCAGGTGGGTCGGATATTCGTGCAAATCTGTGACACCGGTACGGGAATCCCCCAGGAGGTCCGGGACAAGATTTTCCAGCCATTCTTTTCCTCCAAGCCCAAAGGCAGTGGCCTTGGCCTGGCCATCTCGCAGAAAATTATTGAAGCGCACCAGGGAGAAATCGCCATCGAGAGCGAACCGCAAAAAGGCACCCGGGTGACTTTCTATCTGAGAGCGGAAACCACTTAACAGCAGCAAGAATCGGCCATGGGGGAAATAAAAACCCCTTGAAATATCAAGGGGGTTAATTTTCTTGGCGTACCTTCATAGACGATTTTCGAACTTTCTGCTTTACCGCACCGGACCTTACGAAGCTTGCTCCTGTCCTGGCTGAGGCAGGTTTTTAATTGAGATTGTAAGGAAACCATCAAAAGCGACGGTAGAGGCCTTTTGGAAATAGATCGGTACTAAGCGGTGAAAGATAGAATACGGCCAAGCCGCGAGCCGCGTAGTCTAACCATGCATCTCCGGTTTAGCAGCGCCAAATTCCCTCTTGCATTTTCGTACCATATATGATACTTTTTCCCTAAAGGTTGTTTATGACTGGCCAGCATCTGACCGCAATCCCCATTGTGTTCTATCGCACCTCTGGCGGCGTTGAGCCGGTAAGGGATTGGTTGAGGGTTTTGCCTGGCGATGACAGGCAAAAGATCGGCTTTGACCTCGCCGCCCTGCAGGTTGGGTGGCCGGTGGTATGCCGTTGTGCCGCCCGCTTGGGGGCGGGTTATGGGAAATGCGCAGCAGCCTGCCGAACCGCCGTATCGCCCGAGTACTGTTTTGCGTGCACGAAGGACGGATTGGCGTTGTGCACGGCTTTATCAAGAAAACACAGAAAACACCGCGGGATGAGATTGAATTGGCGCGTAAGCGGATGAAGGAGATGACCACATGAGCGAAAAAAACCAACATTGGGGATCGACGCTCGATGACTTCCTGCACGAAGAGGGCATTGCCGAGGCGGCGAAGGCGGCGGCGGTTATCCGCGTGATTACCTGGCAGATTGCCGAAGAAATGCGCCAGCAAGGCATTACCAAGACGCAAATGGCCGAGCGGATGCAGACAAGTCGCGCCCAGGTTGATAGGATTCTTAAGGCCAAGGGTAATGTGACCATTGAGACGCTGCAACGGGCCGCCGCGCTGGTTGGGCGTGAACTTCGCCTGGAATTGGTGTAGATCGGCAGCTTGTGGAGTGGGGTCAACAGCTTCGCAGGCGGAAGCCAGTTCATCAAGGTCGTGGGTTTTGCGGCATATCCGGTCATGGGCGGTTAGGAACCCCTTCATGATTACCCAAGATTTTTATCAATTCCTGGGCGATATTTGGGCTTTCCAGCCGCATGAGGCTTTCTTGTGCACTCCCGTAACTGAGAAGGTTGATGCTGCCGTACCAAACGATTTTCTGGTCGATGACCGCAAATTTTTGATGGATGTTGGCTTTGAACAGAAGGCGCACGCCAGTGCCTTGCAGCGAGGCGAGAGTTTCCTCTAAGGCTGGCCGGTCCTTATCTTTGTAAGCGTTTGTCGGCCTGGTGACCAAGACTACGGAAACCCTCTTCGCCAATGCTGCTTCCAGGTTCGGCAGCATTTGCCAGGCTCGCCGCCTCGTAACAAAGGGGCTGACAATAACCGCCTCCCGGGCCGCGTTCATCAGGTCGCTATGGAACACGGGGAGGAAGTTGGTGTTATCGAAGATGATATCCGCGGGTGCCTCCAGGATGGTTTCCGCCTTAACCCGATAGCCGATAGCGGCATATCCGGCCAGCCTTTTCTGGTACATCTTCTCCAGGGTTCCGACGTGGATATCCACGTAGTCATAGATCTGGACCTCTTTTTTGTTCTCGAATAATCGGTGCAGTCTGCCCGCGTATTGCTGCAGCGTCCCTCTCCAGGATATGGGCATAGCCAAAAACAAGGTATCCAGCCGGGGTTCGTCAAAGCCCTCGCCGATATATCTGCCGGTGGCCACCAAGGTCAATTGCCCGCAGGCCGGCGTTGCGGCGATTCTTGCCAAGACATTTCTGGTCTCTTTCGGTCCCCTCCCGCCGGTGAGGGTAATCACATCGGGGATTTTCTCGCGCAGCTTCCCGCCCAGCAACTCCACCTGGGCGGTTCTTTCGGTGAGGATGAGCTATTGAAGGCGGGATGCGCTGCGCTTTCCCGCCCTACGGACTTCTGGTTCCCAAGAAGGTAAAAGAACCCAAGGAAGGCGGCGCCTGGGATGAGGTTGTTAGGCAGATGATCCGGCTGGCCATCCTGCAGGACGTAGGCCAGGAATCCACCGCCCTGGGTGAGTTGCGGGAATTTCTCAACGCCTATGTCGAAAGCTACTATGGCCTATGCTATTACTCACCGGGCCAATCCATCCCTCCCCATGTGGCCTTTTTCATCATCCAGCGCAAAGGCGATCAGCCAAAACTCTACTCCCGGGTCTCTGAGCTTTTCACGGAGGCCAGAATGCTCGGGTACAAAACCCTCAAGACTCAAAAACGACGGGTAATCCTTTGGTTAGCCTGACAGACTAATGGTCAGGAAGCATAAATCAAATTATCAGAAAAATCTCCTTGGCGAATAGCGGAGCAAAAAACATAACTTGCTAATATAATTA
>VGSJ01000050.1 GCA_016875015.1 Deltaproteobacteria bacterium
GCTTTTTCGGTCCTAAATTTTTTTTGAAATGCCAGGAGGCTCAGGTTTTCTTGTTGCACAATATTTGCTCCATTTAGCTAATTATTTTGGTAAATTATAGCTTATTTTAGGAGCAATGGCAATAAGCATAAAATATAAATCATTTAGTAGAGCGGGCGTCTCGCCCGCCATAGATTAATGGCGGGCAATGCCCGCCCTACATAAGCACCAATCTTTTAAGCTGACTGCTGAAAGCTGACCGCTCACAACCATGTCCCATCCCCTCTTAGAACGCCATTTGGAACGCGGGGCCGTGAAGCCCCTCTATCTCTTTTACGGGGACGAGGAGTTTCTCATGTACCGGGCGCTCGCGCGCCTGGAGGCGTCTCTGACGGACCAGGCCGGGGAGCCGCCCACCAAAGTGGTGCGGGAGGCACAGGAGGTGGGGCTTTCGGAGTTTTTGGCCGAGTCCCGGGCGGCCACCCTGTGGGGACCTGGGCAGATCCTCATCCTGCGCCGGGTGGACACGTACCCCGCGGACCAGCTCAAGGCCATCACTGGCTATCTGGACCGCCCCGCGCCCCGGGCCTGGGTGGTGCTCCTGGCCGAAGGTCTCAAGGCCAGGGATGTGGAAAAACACGCGGTGTGGGGGCGGCTGTCCCGGGAGGACGCGGCCCTGGGGTTTTACCGCTTGCGGGAAGGCGAGCTTTACCAGTGGCTGACCCGGGAGGCCCGGCACCTGGGGAAGAACCTGACCCTGGCCGCGGCCCAGCGTCTGGTGGAGATGGTGGGGGACAACCTGGCTGAATTGAGCCAGGAATTGGAAAAACTGGCCCTCTTCGCCGGGCCGGAAAACACCCTCACCCCGGCCCTGGTGACGCAGTTGGCCAGCCACAGCCGCACCTACAACATCTTTGCCCTGGTGGACGCCCTGGGGGCGCCCGGCTTTCACCAGCGCCTGGCGTCTCTGGGGCACCTGATGGACCTGGGCGAGCACCCGGCCAAGATCCTGGGGATGCTGGCCCGGCAGGTGCGGATGCTCATCCGGGTGAAGGAAGGAGTTGGGGTCAATCCGGCGGAACTGGCCAGCAGCCTGAAGGTGCCTCAGGGCGTGGTGAAGCGCCTGGCCCAGCAGGCGGCCCGTTTCAGCGACGCGGCCCTCAAGGGCCACCTGGCCATGCTGCACCGGGTGGACTACCACCTCAAGACCAGCACCGGCAGCCCCCGGCTCTGGCTGGAGTGGGCCTTGGTCAAGATGGGGCCGGGGTAGAGAAGATTAACCTACAAAAATTGTCCATTGTGCGCTAATCGGTATAAAACCAGCCCAACCCGGTTATCTTCATAGCCGAAAATTTTCCTGCCCCCTCCAGGCCGCGCTTGATAGAATTGATGAGCGCGACCTGAAAGGCAGAGCATTTTTTTGACATCCAGGGGCGAATCGCAGGGGATGCTCCTACCGGCGAGGCCGGGAAAGGTTGGACATGGCGTCAGAGCATGAGGTGAAGGAACTCACGGAAGACCGGCGCCAGACGGCCTCTTTCGGCTATCGCCAGGTGAGCGCCGCGGCCAAAGGCAAGCTGGTACACCAGCACTTCGACACGGTGGCCCGGAAATACGACCTGATGAACACCCTTCTGAGTTTCGGACTCCACCACCTATGGAAGCGGGCCGCGGTGCGGATGATGGAGTTAAAGCCCGGGGACCGGGTCCTGGACGTGTGCGGCGGCACCGCCGACCTGGCTCTACGGGCCGCCCGGGCCATCGGCGACACCGGCCGGGTGATCGTCTATGACATCAACTGGGCCATGATGGCCGCGGGGTGGCCCAAGGTGGCCGGCTCCACCCTGGCCCCCCGCATCGGGTATATCCAGGGGGACGCCGAGCGCCTCTCCTGCCCGGACGCTAGCTTCGATGCGGCGATGGTGGGTTTCGGCATCCGCAATCTGACCCGTCCCGAGGTGGGCTTCAAGGAGTTGTTCCGGGTTCTGAAGTCGGGGGGGACCATAATGTGCCTGGAGTTCTCCAAACCCAAGACCGCCTGGTTCCGCCGGCTCTATGACTTTTACTCTTTTTACGTCATGCCCGGGGTGGGCAAGATCATGGTGGGGTCCCGGGACGCCTACGCCTATCTCCCCGAATCCATCCGGATGTTCTCCCAACCCGAGGAATTGTCGGCGGTCCTCACCGGAATCGGCTTTACCCGGGTCAGGTACCGGCGCCTCACCGACGGCATCGCGGTGATCTATCTGGGGGTGAAGCCGTGAAGCTCAACCGGGCCGAACGGCTGGTGGTCAACAACCCGGTCCGGGTCATGATTCAGCGCGGCGTCATCAGGTGGATCAAGGGCGTGACCCGGATCGCACCCCAGGCCCGGGTCCTGGAGATCGGCTGCGGCCGGGGGGCCGGGGCCCGCCTCATCCAGGAAGCGTTTCACCCGGCGGTGCTGCACGCCTTCGACCTGGATTACCGGATGATCCTCCAGGCCGGGAGATATCTCAAGGTCGGGCGCCGAGGCCGGATTGCTCTCTACGTGGGGGATGCCCTGAGGCTCCCCTACCGGGACGGGGTCCTGGACGCGGTTTTCGGTTTCGGGGTGCTCCACCATTTGCCGGATTGGCGGGGAGGTCTGCGGGAAATCGCCAGGGTGCTCAAGCCCGGCGGCCTTTATTGCCTGGAGGAGTTTTACCCCCAGTTCTATCAGAACTTCCTGGCCCGGCGGATATTTCTGCACCCGGAACACGACCGCTTTTACAGCCATGACCTGAGAAAAGCCCTGACCGAGGCGGGCTTTGAGCTTCAGGGCCGCCTGGAACAAAAAAGGCTGGGCATCCTGGCTGTGGCCGTCAAGCAGGCATTGATTTGAGGAGAGGACCGGAGAGGTCGGGGAGCCCCTGCCGGTCCCACAAACGCCCAAAGACCAGGGCCGGCCCCCGGGCCAGCACCGCAAACCACATATTTTCATGCAGCGTTTCCACTTCCTGAAGCTGGGTCTCCTTCAGGCGCTTACGAAACACCTCCAGTTGGGTCCCCAGGATGCCGGAGAAGATATACCAGTCTTTGTGGAGAAATTCGGGGATACTTAAAAGGTCCAGGAGCACGTCCAGGTGGATGTTGGCCAGGGTCAGGCCCGCGGGCACGCGGGCGTAATCCCGGGCGTCGGCCTGGATCAGGTCCACGTCGGCCCGGCGCTGATTGTGCTTCAGGTTCCGGGCGCAGGTCAGCACCGCCAGTTCGTTGTACTCCACCGCCACCACCCGCTCGGCCCCCAGGGCCAGGGACGCTAAGGCCAGGATGCCGGTGCCGGTGCCCAGGTCCAATACCTTCCGGGGGGCGTCCGCCTCATACACCCGGCGCAGCAATTCCAGGCAGCGCCGGGTGGTGGGGTGATAGCCGGAGCCGAAGGCCAGGCCCGGCTCCATGCGGATGACGATCTCACCATCGACCGGGGCCGGAGTCTCCCACACCGGGCAGAGGTGAAACCCCGCCATGGACGTTTTCATAAGGGGCTGGCCCGCCTCCCAGTCGGCGTAGTTCATGACGCTCTCGGAGGAGTACTGGGCGTCGGCCAGGGTGGCCACCCAGGCCTTCACCGCTTCTTCCCGGGGAGTCCCGAAGAACAAGTACGAAAAATCTCCCTCCCGCCAGCAGCCCAGGAAATTCTCCCTGGTGAGGTCGTCCGGCGGATAGACCCGTCCGGCGATTTCATAGATAAAGAGTTTTTCCGGCGGCGGCATGGTGCTTAATTTTAACCACAAAGGCGCCAAGGGCACCAAGAAAAAAGAACCGGTGACTCCCACGGCAGCCTTTCTGCTCATTGCCAATCTCCAGCCTGGGAGCGGATATGGGCGCCCAGGCTCTGCCTGGCCACCAAAGCAAAGAGATGGCTAGGGCGCCGCCGATACCTCTCTCTCCAAATCATGCAAAGGCCGGTGGCACAGCCTTTCCAGGCTGTGCAGGAGTAATACCGTGTTCCCTGTAAAACGAAACAAACCATCCAGATAACCTATTGATATCTCTCGTAGGGGCGGGTTTCAAACCCGCCCCTACAAAACGAACACGGTATAACCTGCTACTTTGGCACAGGCTGGAAAGCCTGTGCCACCGATTTAAAGAACTTTTCAGATTAGAGCCGGCCAGGAGCCCGATCCCCCAATTATTTTTCTCAAAGCCTTGCCTCTTGGCGCGTTTTATGGTTATTTTGATAGATTAAAAATAAAGTAAGGGAACCCTTGCATGGAACTCAAAGGGCAAGTGCACAAGTTCGGCGATGACGTCAACACCGACGAGATCATTCCGGCCCGGTATCTCAACACCTCCGACCCGGTGGAACTGGCCAGGCACGCCATGGAGGACGCGGACCCGGAGTTTGTCAACAAGATGCAGCCGGGAGATTTCATCGTGGCCGGGAAAAATTTCGGCTGCGGCTCCTCCCGGGAGCACGCTCCCATCGCGCTCAAGGCCGCGGGCCTCGCGGGGGTGATCGCCGGGAGCTTCGCCCGGATCTTCTACCGCAACGCCTTCAACATGGGCCTGGCCATTTTTGAGTGCCCGGAGGCCGCGGCCCAGATTAAGGGCGGCCAGAAAATCAGCGTCAACATGGACACCGGGGTCATCACCGACCTGACCACCGGCAAGCAATACACCAGCCAGGCCATTCCGCCGTTCATGCAGGAACTGCTGACCGACGGCGGTCTCATGGCCTTTGTAAAAAAGCATCTGGAGGCGAAATCAGCATGAGTGCATATAACATCGCAGTCATTCCCGGGGACGGCACCGGCCCGGAAGTGGTGGCCGAGGGCATCAAGGTGCTCAACGCCGTGGCGGGTCCCGCGGGGCTCAAATTTGACTACACCTATTACGACCTGGGCGGCGAACGCTACATGCGCACCGGCGAGACCCTGCCGGATTCGGTGATCGCCGAACTGCGGCAGTTTAAGGCCATCTACCTGGGGGCCATCGGCCACCCGGACGTGGCGCCGGGCATCCTGGAAAAGGGTATTCTGCTGAACGCCCGCTTTGCCCTGGACCAGTACATCAACTTGAGACCCGTGATCCTCTACCCCGGGGTAGAGACGCCATTGAAGGACAAGGGCCCCGAGGACATCGATTTCACGGTGGTGCGGGAGAATACCGAGGGCCTGTACGCCGGCGCCGGGGGCTTCCTGAAATACGGCACCCCGGACGAAGTGGCCGTCCAGGAGTCCATCAACACCCGGAAAGGGGTGGACCGCTGCCTGAAATTCGCCTTCGAACTGGCCCGGAAACGGAACCGGGCCAAAAAGCTCACCCTGGTGGCCAAGACCAACGTCCTCACCTTTGCATCGAATTTGTGGTTCCGGGCCTTTGAGGCCATGGCGCCCCAGTACCCGGACGTGACCACTGACTACGCCCACGTGGACGCCACCTGTATGTGGTTTGTCAAAAACCCCGAGTGGTTCGACGTGGTGGTGACGGATAATTTGTTCGGCGATATTATCACCGATCTGGGCGCGATGATTCAGGGCGGCATGGGCGTGGCCGCGGGCGGCAATATCAATCCCGAAGGGGTGTCCATGTTCGAGCCCATCGGCGGCTCAGCCCCTAAATACACCGGCCTTAACGTGGTCAACCCCCTGGCGGCCATCGGTGCGGCCCAGATGATGCTGGACCAGCTGGGGGCAGTCAAGGCCGCGGCCGCGGTGGAGGCCGCGATCAAGAAGACCGCCGCCAACGACATGCAGAGCATGGCCGCGGGGAAGATGGGTCTTTCCACCAGCCAGGTGGGCGACAGGGTGGCCCAGTACGCGGCGGAAATGATATAATTGGAAATAGCTGTCAGCTATCAGCGGTCAGCTTGCAGCTTGCAGCTTGCAGCTTTTTTGAATCTGTTTCAAAAAAGCGATTCGCAAAAAAAGTCATTCTGAGCGCAGCGAAGAATCTATTAAAATTGAGGAGATCCTTCACTTCGTTCAGGATGACAGGGAAAACCCGCTTTGAAATTGATAGTAGTGACAGCCTTTGCTGATAGCTGATAGCTTATAATCCCAGGAGATTTGCACACATGGGCGGTTCATACAAAGTCGCGGTAGTCGGGGCCACCGGCGCGGTGGGTCAGCAGATGGTGGCCTGTTTGGAAGAACGCCGGTTTCCGGTGGCGCGTCTGGTGCCGCTGGCCTCCGAACGGTCCCTGGGCAAAAAAGTCACCTTCCTGGGCAAAGAGATACCGGTGGAGGTGTTGACCAAGGACTCCTTTGACGGGGTGGAGATCGCACTGTTTTCCGCCGGGGGCGGCATCAGCAAGGAGTACGGCCCCATCGCCGCCCGGGCCGGGGCGGTGGTGGTGGACAACTCCAGCGCCTGGCGCATGGACCCGGAGGTCCCCCTGGTGGTCCCGGAGGTCAACCCCCAGGACATCGGGCTCTACACCCAAAAGGGCATCATCGCCAACCCCAACTGCTCCACCATCCAGATGGTGGTGGCGTTAAAGCCCCTGCACGACGCCGCCCAAATCAAGCGGGTGGTAGTGTCCACCTACCAGGCGGTGTCCGGCACCGGCCAGAAGGCGGTGGATGAACTGGCGGAGCAGGTACGGGCCTTGTTGTCCTGCCAGGAAACCAAGAACCAAGTCTATCCCCACCGGATTGCCTTCAACTGTTTCCCCCATATCGACGCCTTCCTGGAAAACGGCTATACCAAAGAAGAGATGAAGATGGTCAACGAGACCGTCAAAATCATGGGGGACGACAGCATCCGGGTGACGGCCACCACCGTGCGGGTGCCGGTGTTTTACGGGCACTCGGAAGCGGTGAATATCGAGACGGCCCGGAAGCTCACCCCGGATGAAGCCCGGCGGATATTAGCCGAGGCCCCCGGAGTGAAAGTGGTGGACGACCCGGCCAAAAACGAGTATCCCATGCCCCTGGACGCGGCGGGCCAGGACCTCACCCTGGTGGGGCGCATCCGGGAGGATTTTTCCATCGCCAACGGCCTGAATTTCTGGGTGGTGGCCGACAACCTCCGCAAGGGGGCCGCGACCAACGCCGTCCAGATCGCCGAGATTTTGATCCGGGATTATTTGAGAAAATAGCGGTCAGCGGTCAGCGGTCAGTGGTCAGCTAAAAAATGTATTAAGGAAGGCTCGTGATTTTCTTTAAGCAAATAGCTGACGGCTGATAGCTGAAAGCCGACTGCTCCAAAGGAGCAGTCGATGCGCATCATTGCCGGCGCCTTCAAGGGCCGCCGGCTGACTCCGGTTAAAGGCAGGATCCGGCCCACCGCCGCCAAGGTCCGGGAGGCGGTGTTCAGTATCCTGGGGACCGCGGTCGATGGGGTGAGGGTCTTGGACCTGTTTGCCGGCACCGGCGCCCTGGGGATCGAGGCCTTGAGCCGGGGCGCGGCCGCAGCCATCTTCGTGGAGGACCACCCCGAGGCTTTGAAGGTGCTGCGCCGCAACCTGGAGGCCCTGGGCCTGTTGGACCGGACCACGGTCTGGCCCCTGCCGGTTGCCACGGCCTTGAAGAAACTGGCCGGCCGGGGCGAGCGCTTCGGCCTGGCCTTCCTGGACCCACCTTACGGCGGCGGGGATGCGATGGCGGCCTTGAGCGCCCTGGCCGAACTGCCCCTCCTCCCGCCCGGGGCGCGGGTGGTGGTGGAGCACAGCCGCCGGGAGAGCCTGCCGGAGGCGTGCGCCCAACTGGGGCGCCTCGAGGTGCGGCGCTACGGCGACACCCAGGTGGCTTTCTATCTGATGGAAGAACCGGCCCGACAGGAGCATGAATAACTGATGCCCGATATCGCCGTATACCCCGGCTCATTCGACCCCATCACCAACGGCCACCTGGATCTGATCCAGCGGGCTTTGAAGATCTTTGACCGGATCATCGTGGCGGTGGCCACCAACGCTTTTAAGAAGTCTCTTTTTACCATCGAGGAGCGGATGGAGATGTGCCGGGTGTCCCTGGCGGATTACCCCATGGTCTCCATCGACACCTTCGACGGCCTGCTGGTAAAATACGCCACGAGCCAAAAAGCCCGGGCTATCCTGCGGGGTCTCAGAGCTGTCACTGATTTCGAGTACGAATTTCAGCTGGCCATGATGAACCGCCGCCTGGAACCGGAAATCGAGACGGTGTTTCTCATGACCGGCCTGCGCTGGGTCTTTCTGAGCTCCAGCATCCTCAAGGAGGCGGCCGTGCACGGCGGCGATATCGCGGGCATGGTGCCGGAAATCGTGTTTCACAAACTGCGGGAAAAATTCGGCTTAAAGTAAGGAGCGGAGCCAGTGCGCATCTGCGTTATCGACGGCCAGGGGGGCGGCATCGGCGCGGCGCTCATCAAGCGACTGAAAGAGGTCTACCGGGAAGAACACGAGGTCATCGCCCTGGGCACCAACGCGGTGGCCACCGCCCAGATGATGAAGGCCCGGGCCAACCGCGGGGCCAGCGGCGAAAACGCCATCGTCCGCACCGTGGCCACGGCCGACGTCATCTTGGGCTGCCTTTCCATCGTCCTGGCCAACTCCATGATGGGGGAAGTGACCCCCAGGATGGCCGTAGCCATTGCCTCGGCCCCGGCCCGGAAAATTTTGCTGCCCCTGACCCAGGAGGCGGTGGAGATCGTCGGCCTGATCCCCGAACCTCTCCCCCACCTGGTGGACAGGATCGTCAGCCAGAAATTAAGGGAGATGATCGATCATGTGTGAAGCAACCGCGTACCTGTTGAAAAACGGCCAGGAGGAACTGATCCTCAAGGATGTGGACGTCATCGAACCGGATGGCGACAGCGTCAGGATTGTCAATATCTTCGGGGAACAGAAGGTGCTGAAGGCCGAAATCCACAGCCTGAATTTGATCAACCACAAGGTGTTGCTGGTGGAAAAGGCCTAGTTTTCCGTTGGGAGGCCAGGGGTTGTGAGGGCGAAAAGGGGAAAAGGGGAAAAGGTAAGAGCTTCAAAAATGGCGGTCATTTGGAGGACCGGGATTACCTCGCCCCCACAGAAAATCCCCCATTGGCTGCACAGGCTTCCAGCCTGTGCAGCACCGGCGGGCCGCCGGTGTTACCAGGAAAATTGTAATTTGGATGAGCCGGAATTAAGGTAGGGCCGGCAGTGCCCACCCGACCTTTTCATCTTGGAAAATATAGAACCGCCGCCCCGGTGGTTCACGGGCCGGCGAGGGTGCCGGCCCGACATTTTTTCACCAAAAACCAAAAACTAAAAACTAAAAACCGTCTTTACTGCACCTTGACGTACTTGCCGCCCTTGACTTCCAGCAGGTAAATCCCCTCGGTGCCGGAGCGCACCACGTCGTGCTCCTTGTTAAAGGAGAGTTTGCCGGTGATGCCGTCGAAGTCTTTCAGGTTATCCAGGAATTTTTTGATGCCTTCCGAAGTGGGGCCATCCTTCTTCATACCTTCCAAGAGCATGGAGGCGGCATCGTATGACAAGGCCGCGAACATGATGTTCACCGGATCGTTGTTCTTTTTGGCCAGATCGAAGTAAGCTTTCTTGAAGGCCTGGTTCTTCGGGGTGTTGTATTCTTCGTCGTATTCACCCCCGAGCAGATGGCCTTCCGCGTCCGGACCGGCCAGTTGGATATAAACCGGGTCCAAGTCGCCGTAAACCCCCAGAATTTTCTGCTTCATGCCCAACTGCCGGGCCTGGGCCGCGGCGGGGGCGGTTTCCGGGGTGTAGCCGGGGATAAACAGAATATCGGGGTTGGTGCCTTTAATCTTGGTGAGTTGGGCCTTGAAATCCCGGGAGCCCCGCATGAAGGACTCCGTGGCCACCACCTTGATGCCGTTTTTTTCGAAGTCCTTGGTGAAGAACTCGGCGCAGGCCTTGCCATACGGCTCGTTGGAGAAAAAAATGGCCACGGTCTTGGGCTTCCAGGTTTTGGCCACGTAATCGGTGAGGACCTGGGCCTGCTTGTCGATGCGGGAACAGCCGCGGTAGAGATAATCGCCATAGCCGCTGAGTTTGGGAGTGGTGGCGGTGGGGCTAATGGTCACCACTTTGGCGTCATTGGCGATTTTGCCTGCCGCCATCATGCCGCCGGAGGTCATGGGGCCGACGAGGGCCACCACTTTGTCCACGTTGATGAGTTTTTGCACCGCATTCACCGATGCCGCGGGGGAGTCTTTCTCATCTTCGAATATCACTGCCACCTGGCGGCCGTTGATGCCGCCGGCCTTATTGACCTGCTCCACCGCCAGTTCCACCCCGCGCTGGGAGGGGATGCCGTGCTCGGCCCCCACGGATAAACGCAGCACCGAGCCGATCTTGATGGGCTCGGCCCCGAAGGCGAGGCCCGCGGTTAACAGCGCCATGGCAATACCCAACCCCAAAATCTTGCGCACCATCATCATTTCTTCATCCTCCTTATTTTTTCCTTATAGGCTATTTTTCAGAAAAAGAACAATAAAAATATGCGCTAAGCCTCATTTGCTATCACCCCTGGTTATTAATCCGAGCCTCAAATAACTATCCTGGATGTAGAGGCGGGTTTAAAACCCGCCCCTACCCGGAAGGTTTCCTGCAAAGTTGAGACCTCTGCGAAAAGCCATTTTGTCATCCTGAGCGCAGCGAAGGATCTCGTATTTACTTGTAGTTATGAGATTCTTCGCTGCGCTCAGAATGACAAAAATAGTCTTTTGATTCCGCATTGGTATCAGTCATTGCCTCAGGCGCCAAGTTCCTTTAAGGTGATGCGGGCGTTGATGCCCAGGTGGTCCGCCAGGTGGCGCCGGGCCCGGCGGCACAGGCATTCCAACGCCTTGATTTCGTCCGAGAAAAACACCTCCTCCACCGTCAGTTCGATGTCCAGGATTTCCAGGCCGTCTTCCGAGACCACCTGGTGTTGGAATTTGGGCGGGTGTCCGCCGAGAGCCTCCCGGATCAGGGCGCCCACCTGGTCCGGGTGAACCTTAATGCCCCCCACGGAGAAAATGGGGTCCGTGCGCCCGGTGATCTCTCCCAGGCGCGTTAAAGTGCGGCCGCAGGCGCATGGCTCGGCAATCAAGGAGGTGCGGTCGCCGCTGCGAAAACGCACCAACGGAAAGGCCACGGTGCTGAGGGTGGTGATCACCAGCTCGCCGGGGGCGCCGGGGGGCGCCGGGTTTCCGGTCTCCGGATCGATGATCTCCGGGTAAAAGTGGTCTTCCGAAAAATGGAGTCCCCCGTCGGCGCCGCAGCTGAAGGCCAGACCCGGCCCCATGACCTCGGTGATGCCGTAGGCCGTGGCGAGCCTGACCTGGAAGCCCGCCTCGATCTCCCGGCGCACCTCCGGAGGCAGCGGCGAGGCCACCAGCAGGGCGCGCTTGAGGCTTAATGCCGCCGGACTCAGGTCCATGCGGGCCATCACCGTCAAGAGGTGCCGGGCCAGGGGCGGCGTGGTGACCAGGACCGAGGTCTTGTAATCCCGCATCACCATGAGCTCTTTGGCGAAGTTCAGAGTGGCCGGCGGGATCACCGAAGCCCCCAAATATTCGGCCCCGGCCTGGAGGTCCCGGCGCCAGTTGGCCAACCCCGGCGGCAGGATTATTTGTAAGATGTCTTCCCGGGTGACGCCGGCGGCTACGTACAAACGGGCCAGGAGCTCCAGCCAGAGCTTGAGGTCCGGGGGGGCATAGCCCACCACCAGGGGCTTTTCCGTGGTGCCGGGGGAGGACAGGATGCGGACGATGTCCCGGAGCGGCGCCGCGAACAGGCCGTAAGGGTAATTCTCCGACAGATCTTCCCGGGTGGTGCATGGCAGACGGGCCAGATCAGCAAGGCTCTTGATGTCATCCAGGTTCAGCCCCAGGCGGTCGAACTGGCGCCGGTAAAACTTCACCTGACGGTAAGCCCGGGTGAGGGTGCTCTGGAGGCGCTCCAACTGCAGCAGTTCCAGTTCCCCCCGGTCCATGGCCTCAATTTCCGGTTGGCGCATGTGCCTTACCTCCCTTCGGTAAACTCCTTGTAGTCCCGGCCCAGGTAGGCCCGGGTCACCTGGCGGTCCTGGAGCAGGTCGGCGGCCAGCCCGCTCAAGATGATGCGGCCGGTTTCCAGGACGTAGGCCCGGTCGGCCACCTTGAGCGCCGCCCGGGCGTTCTGCTCCACCAGGAGAATGGTCACCCCCTCATTGCGCAGCTGGCTCAGACGGGCCAGGATGTCCTCCACCACGATGGGGGCCAGGCCCAGGGACGGCTCATCCAGGAGCAACAAACGGGGGCGGGCCATAAGGGCCCGGCCGATGGCCAGCATCTGCTGCTCCCCGCCGCTCATGGTGCCGGCCAGCTGCGCCAGCCGGTCTTTTAGCCGGGGAAAGAGCTCAAACACCCGTTCCAGGTCCTCACCGATGGCGGCCCGGGACTCCTTGCGGTAGCGGCGGTAGGCCCCCAGCTCCAGGTTCTCCGCCACGGTCATGGGCGCGAAGAGCTGGCGGCCTTCAGGGACCTGGGAAATACCCAGGCCCACAATCTCTTCCGGGGCCAGGCCCTTAAGAGAACGCCCGGCGAACGCCAGGTCGCCGTCCTTCCGCACCAGCCCGCAGATGGCGTTAAGCAACGTGGTCTTCCCCGCGCCATTGGCCCCGATGAGGGTGACTATCTCCCCCTCCCGGACGTGACAGGTCACGCCGCTGAGGGCCTTAACGGAGCCGTAATAGGCGGATAGGTTTTTGATCTTGAGCATCAGCAGTTAGCTATGTTTAGAGAAAAACCTTATAATTGGTTTTTAAGACCTGGGCCAGACGTTTGGCCATATTTTTACCAATGGGACGCTTACCGTTCTCCATTTCGGAAAGGTTGGTGCGCTTGACACCCAGCAGGCCGGCAAGCTGCTCCTGGGTCAGGCCTTCCCGCAGGCGCAGGCCGCGAATGGCGCTGCCCTGGTGCATCTCAGGAAAGACCTCCTCAAGGGAGAGGGTCTCGTCCTCAGCATCCAGGATGGCGGATACGGCCTCCTGAATTTTGCTGATTTTCCCGTCCGGGAGCCGATAGCGCCGGCAAATTTCAGCAAAGTCTTTGGTAATCTGCTCCTTCGTGGGTTCCAACATAGGCAATCTCCAGGCAGTGCGCCCCGGTGATTTTCCAAACGGCTACATACGTGGGTCGCCCTACCTTAATGTGACAATGATGGCAGTTCTCCATGCCCTGGATTTTGCCGTAATGAGGCCAGCGCCGTTGCACCGGGCCGGTGGCCCGTAGTTCCAAAGCCAGGGCCTTGAAGCGCTCCTGAATCTGCGGAGGCAGTTTCTGGCAATTTTTGACTGCTCTCTTATTAAGGCGTATTTGCCATTTCATAATTAATGTACCATATTTTGAGACCTAGGCAAGCATAAGACAGAAAGGGCGCACCTCGCCCCGGCTGATTGGTGGGTAAGACAAATCTTTGAGCTAAATAAGCCCGCAGCGGCAAGAAGGATCCCGTGCGCGGATTTCCCAGTGCCCGCCTGAATGGTGGCTACGGCGGCGAAGGTCATCGATTCCGCCACAAGCAGCAAATTGTTCCGATTCGTGAATAAATTATCTTCATGTTTCAGCCAATCCCAGTAATATTCGCTATCGTCCATTGGCGTATGCCCCTCCTCAAACCAGGGTGGTCACTGCTCACCCGGGTAATTTGGTTTTGGTGGAGCAAGCTTGCCAGCCCGTTCCGTACTGGAGGCACGCCTGTGCCACCACGGCTTTTTCTCACCTAAAACCCAGAACCTAAAACCCAGAACCTGTTTTTAGGTCTGCCAA
This sequence comes from Deltaproteobacteria bacterium, assembly GCA_016875015.1. Classification (GTDB taxonomy): domain Bacteria; phylum Desulfobacterota; class Desulfobaccia; order Desulfobaccales; family 0-14-0-80-60-11; genus 0-14-0-80-60-11. The sequence continues at coordinate 13,681 of VGSJ01000050.1, forward strand.
TCGGTGCCCAGATACGCCGCAATCACCTCCGGGTTCTTCTGAATGGCCCGGGGCGGGCCGTCGGCGATGAGCTTGCCGTAGTTGAGCACCGCGATCTCGTCGGCCACCTCCATGGTGAGGCCCATGTCGTGCTCCACCAGGAGGGTGGTAAGGCCCTGCCGGCGCAACTCCAGGATCAGGTCCTGGAGCCGCTCGGTCTCCACCGCGTCCAGCCCCGAGGCGGGCTCATCCAGGAGGAGGAGCGTGGGGGCGGAGGCCAGGGCCCGGGCGATTTCCAGCATCCGTTTGAGGCCTAAGGGGAGCGCCGCGGCGGACTGCCGGGCCCGGTCGGCCAGGCCCACAAACTCCAGGGCCTCCATGGCCTTGGCGCGGATCTCTTTTTCTTCCCTCCGGGTCCAGGGAAACTGCAAAGCCCCGGCTAAGAGGCCCGAGTGGCTCAGGCGGTGGCGTCCCACCATGACGTTTTCCAGGACCGTCATGTGGTCAAAGAGCTGCACCAGTTGAAAGGTGCGGGCGATCCCCCGCCGGGCGATGCGGTGGGCCGGGCGCCCCTGGATCTCCTCGCCGGCAAAGACGATGCGGCCCGCCTGGGGGGTGAGAAAGCCCGTCATCAGGTTGAACAGGGTGGTCTTGCCGGCCCCGTTGGGGCCGATGACCGCCTTGACCGCGCCCGGCGCCACCCCGAAGCTCACCTGCTCCACGGCCTGGAGGCCGCCGAAGGCCAGGCTGACGTTGTCTAATGCCAATAAGATATTTTCTTGTTTCAACCCCATAAAATGATTGAAGAATAGCAATTAGCTGTTAGCTGTTAGCTGTTAGCTGTTAGGAAAAGCAAGATTCATAGGCTATTGGTTTTTGACGGCGGATATTAGCCCATTGAGTATTTTTCCCACTTCTTCCAATTTCGTTAATAATCTGTTGGTCTCGGGTTCATCGAGATAAGAGAGATTTTGGGCGATTAAAATCTGGGTTTCCACCTCGGCCAGGGACCCTCTGGCATTTCCCAGAAATTGTCGGAATTCGCCTTTGGATAATCGGCCCTTACCTTCAGCAATGTTGCTCGGGATTGATACGGCTGCCCGTCGAAGTTGGCTCATTAATCCGAAAAGCTCTTCTTTGGGAAAATTATGAGTCACCCGATAGATTTCGGTCACCAGCTCCATGGCTTTATTCCATGCGACTAACTCTTTATATGATTGAACCATCCTTATGGCTCCTTGACAAAAAGGCGTACATGGCTAATTTTTCGCTAACTGCTAACTGCTAACTGCTAACTGCTAACTGCTAACTGCTAAAAGCTAATCCTCCCTCCTTGCCGCTTGTAGCGCCGGGATTCGCAGAGGTCCAGGATGCCCCGGACCAGGCCCCGGGGCAGGAAGATCATCACCACCATGAGGATGGCCCCGAAGATGACCATTTCGAAATCGTGAAACACCGTGAGTAATTCCGGGAGCACGGTAAGCGTGCCGGCCCCCAGGAGCGAGCCCCAGATGCTGGCCATGCCGCCCAGGACCACCATGGTCACCAGCTTGATGGAAAACATGAAGCCGAAGGACGACGGTGCGACGAAGTTGAGGGTGTGGGCGTAGAGGGACCCGGCCAGGGAGGCGTAGAGGGCGCTCCAGACGAAGATCTTGAGCTTCAGGCGGAAGGTGTCCACCCCCAGGGACTCGGCCGCGGCCTCGCCGTCGTGCAAGGCCCGGATGGCCCGCCCGGTCCGGGAGTTCACCAGGTTGGCGCTCATGGCCAGAATTATCCCCAAAATAATCCAGATCAGGAGATAGAGGCGCCGGGGGGTGTTGAAGGCGAGGCCGGCCAGGGACAGCGACGGGATGCCGCTGAGCCCCGAGGGACCCCCGGTGAGGCCGTCGGCTTCGTTCAAGATGATGTAGATGATGATGCCGAACCCGAGGGTGGCCATGCCCAGGTAATAGCCCCGGAGCTTTAAGGCCGGGATGCCGATCAGGAAGGCGGCTAAGCCTGAGACCGCCAGCCCGGCCACCAGGGCCAGCCAGGGATCGACGCCGCAGGTGGCGGTGAGGATGCCGGAGGTATAGGCCCCCAGGCCGAAGAAGGCGGCGTGCCCTAAGGAGATCTGGCCGGCGTAGCCCAAAAGCAGGTTAAGCCCCACCACCAACAGGGTGTGGATGCCGATGAAGTTGAGGAGGGTGTAGTAGTAGTCCTGGTCCATGAAGGCGGCGATGACTCCCACCGCTACGGCGAAGAGGAGCCAGCGGTTTAAGAACCGGGGCGGGGTCATTTCCGCCCCCCCGTCAGCCCCTGGGGGCGCAAGAACAGGACCAGGAGGAGCAGGAGAAAAGCCACCGCATCCCGGTAGCCGGAGGAGATGAAGCCGGTGGCCAGGGCCTCGGCCACGCCCAGGACCAGGCCCCCCAAGACCCCGCCCGCCATGCTCCCCAGACCGCCGATAATGGCGGCGGAAAACCCCTTGAGCCCCAGCATGGTGCCCATGTCATAGACCCCGAGGGTGAGGGGGGCGATGAGAATACCGGCCCCGGCGCCCAGGGCGGCGCTGATCCCGAAGGAGAGCTGGACCATGCGGCCGGCGGCGATGCCTACCAGGCGGGCGGCCCGGGTGTTGTAAGCGCAGGCCCGCATGGCCTTGCCCACCAGGGTGAGGCGAAAAAAGGCCTCCAGGGCCGCGACCGCAATGGCGGTGATCCCCAGCACCCACAGGTTTTGGGGCAAGATGGTGGCGGGACCCAGGTGGATGGGGGCATCGCCGGAAAACGGCGGCAGGTTGTAGGCCTCTTTGCCCCACAGGAGCATGGCCACGCCTTTGATCAGGACGGCGCCGCCCACGGTGATGATGATCAGGGCGATGGGGGTGGGGTCCTTCACCGGGCTCAGGGCCAGGCGCTCAAAAATCAGCCCCACGCAGGTCACCAGGACCACGGCGCCGGCAAAGGCCAGGGGGAGAGAGGGCGCCAGATGATAGATGCTGATGGCGCACAAGGCCCCCAGCATCACCATCTCGCCCTGGGCGAAGTTGATGATAGTGGTGGCGTTGTAGATGATGCCGAACCCCAGGGCGATGAGGGCGTAAATCGCGCCGTTGGTCAGGCCGGAAATGAGATACTGCAGCAGTGGGGCGAAAATCTCCAAGGGGAGCGAAGGGCCTCCGTGATAGCAGGGATCAGGGGTCGGGGGTCAAGGGTCGGGGGTCAGGGAAATTTCAGGATGCTGCTTTCTAACCCCTAACCCCTAACCACTGACTACTAATCTATCAGTTGGAACCCGCCTTTTTGGATCTTCACCATCACAAACGCCGCCGGGGACAGGCCGTTGTGATCTTCCGGGCTCATGTTGAAAATGCCGCTGATGCCCACGAAGTTTTTGAGCCCTTCCAGTTCGCCGCGGATTTTCTCCCGGTCGCTGCCGGCCTTGGCCAGGGCCTGATTCAGCATCCGGATGGCGTCATAGGCATAGCCCCCGAAGCTGGATTCCGGCGCCTTGAACTTGGCCTGATACTTTTCGGCGTATTCCTTGCACACGGCTTTCTGGGGGTCGGTATCGGGCAGCTGCTGCCAGACCGCCAGCTTGCCGGCGGGCAGGATGATGCCGTCACCCGCGTCCCCGGCCAGCTCGATGAATTTTTTGGAAGCCACGCCGTGGCTCTGAATCAGGGGCAGGGTGAGACCCAGCTGCTTCATATTCTTGGCCACCAGGGCCGGGGCCGGACCGGTGCCCCAGCAGATCACCGCCTGGGCCGGGGTGCCCCGGAGCTTGGTGAGCTGGGGGGTCATGTCCGTGTCTTTTTCGCCAAAGACCTCCTGGGCCACCACCTGGATGCCGTACTTGGAGGCCAGGGCCAGGAGTTGCTCCTTGCCCGAGACCCCGAACCCGGTGGACACGGTGAGGATGGCCACCTGTTGGAGGTTTGCCTTTTGCAAGTACTGATAGATGCGGTCAACTGCCATCTGGTCCGTTTGGGCGGTCTTGAAGACCCAGACGCGTTCCTTGGCCGGAACCGTGATGCCGATGCCGGCGGCGCAGGAAATCAAAGGCAGCTTGGCCTTCTGGGTGATTTCCAAAGTGGCCATGGAGGTATGGGTAAGACTGGGGCCGATGACGGCCAGGCAATCTTTGTCCTGGGCCAGCTTGGTGGCGTGGAGCCGGGCCTTGGTCACGTCCCCTTCGTCGTCATAAATGACCAGCTTCAAGGGACGCCCATTAATGCCACCCTGGGCGTTGACTGCCTCTGCCACCATCTCCATGGAATTGCGTTCGGGCTCCCCGAGATACGAGGCCGGGCCGCTGATGGAAAAGATGCCGCCCACCACGTAAGGCTCGGTCTTCTTGGCGCCGCCGCAGCCCAAACAGATGAGGCCCAGACCTGCCAGAGCCAAAATCACGCCCACCAGAATTGCCTTGGTTTTCATAAGCTCTCCCTCCTAGATGATTTATAGTCGATACACTTCCTCGCCCTTGTAAATGTGAATGCCTTCCTTCTGGAGCAAGTCGATGGCCTGTTCCAGGTTGTCGAAGCGAAAGATGATGACCGCGTTCTTGCCGCTGTGTTGGACAAAGGCGTACATGTATTCCACGTTGACGCCGGCGGTGGCCAGGATCTGGAGCACCAGGCCCAGTCCGCCGGGCCGATCCGGCACCTCCACCGCCACCACTTCGGTCTTGCCGACGGTGAAGCCTTTGTCCTTCAGGATCTCCCGGGCTTTGTCGTATTGGTCCACGATGAGCCGCAGGATGCCGAAATCAGTGGTGTCGGCCAGGGAGAGGGCCCGGATGTTGATCCCGGCTTCGCCCAGAACCCGGGTGACTTCCGCCAGGCGGCCAGCCTTGTTCTCCAAGAATACCGAGATTTGTTCCACTTTCATGGTTGTGCTCCCTCACCCTAACCCTCTCCCCCAAAGGGAATGGGGGGAAAAATGGGGTGGGTGTAAGTCCCCCTTTTTTAAAGGGGGATTTAGGGGGATTATAAGGACCTTCCATAATCCCCCCTGCCCCCCTTTAAGAAAGGGGGGTAACGTAAGTCCAGATTTACTGCTGCCGCTTATCAATGACCCGTTTGGCCTTGCCTTCGCTCCGGGGGATGCTCCGGGGTTCCACCAGTTTCACTTTGACGGAGACGGTGAAGTAATCCTTGATCTTCCTCTGGATGCCTTGGGCCAGGGCCTGTAACTGCTTGACTTCATCGGAGAAGGCGCCCTCATCCACTTCCACCTGGACTTCCAGGGTGTCCAACTGCCCCTCCCGGTCGACGATGAGCTGGTAGTGGGGGGCCACGCCCGGGGTTTCCATGAGCACGGACTCGATCTGGGAGGGGAAGACGTTGACGCCGCGGATAATCAGCATGTCGTCACTCCGGCCCTTAAACCGGCTAATGCGGGCGATAGTCCGGCCGCAGATGCAGGGGGCGTAATCGAGCGAGGTGAGGTCCCGGGTGCGGTAGCGCAGCAGCGGGAAGGCCTCCTTGCTCAGGGTGGTGATGACCAACTCCCCGGTCTCCCCCGGGGCCAGGCGCTCCAGAGTCGCCGGGTTGATGACCTCAGGGAGAAAGTGGTCTTCAAACATATGGAGGCCGGCCTTGGCCTCGAGGCACTCGCTGGCCACACCCGGGCCGAGGATCTCAGACAGGCCGTAAATGTCCAGAGCGTCGAGGCGGAGGCGCTTTTCAATCTCCTGGCGCATACCTTCGGTCCAGGGTTCGGCCCCGAAGACCCCTACCCTGAGCTTGGTCTTGGCGAAGTCCACCCCCATTTCCTGGGCCACCTCCGCCAGGTACAGGGCGAAGGAGGGGGTGCAGCAGAGAACCGTGGGGCCGAAGTCCTGGATGAGCATGATCTGGCGGCGGGTCTGGCCGCCGGATACCGGGATGACCGCGGCTCCCAGCCGCTCGGCCCCGTAGTGCACTCCCAAGCCCCCGGTGAATAGGCCATACCCGTAAGCGACGTGGACGATATCGCCCCGGTGGGCGCCGCCTGCCGCCAGAGTCCGGGCCATCAGCTCCGCCCAGGTTTCCAGGTCCCGTTGGGTATAGGCTACCGGGGTGGACTTGCCGGTGGTGCCGGAGGAGGCGTGGATCCGGACGATCTGGTCCATGGGGGCGGCGAACATGCCGAAGGGGTAGTTGTCCCGCAGATCTTGCTTGGCGGTAAAGGGCAGCAGGCGGACATCCTCCAGGGTGCGGATGTGTTCCGGCTTAACCCCGAGTTCATCCAGGCGCCGGCGATAGAACGGCACCAGATGGTAAACCCGTTCCACTACCGCTTGCAGGCGCCTGAGTTGTAAGGTCTCCAGATCCTCCCGGGGCATCGTTTCATGTTCGACATCACGGATCATGTAACCTTGTTCTCCTCCCTGACAGACATTTGTTAAAGATAGCACAAAGTCACCCCAGGGGTCAAACCTGCTTTGCAATTTTCTGTACTTGGGGGAAAGAAGCCTTGATCCCGGGCTTGAGGAAAGGTGGGGCGGCCGTCCCTGGCCGCCTGTGCTGGCGGGCACGGAGGCCCGCCCCACTAACCTGGTTTTGTTCTCGTTCCCAAGCTGTCCTGAGGGTTTTCCAGGGGTTTATGAGGGCCGGGCCGGTAAGTTATTCCCGGAGCAACCGGGGCGCGATCTGCAGCATCCGGCTGTTCCCCACCTGGCACACCTCTTCCAGGAGACCCGCCGAAAGCAGGCGGGTGATGAACTGCCGACACCGAGGAGGCTCCAGGCGGCCATGCCACTCTTTTTCCCAGAAGGCCTCGCCGCCGGTGGCAATAAGCCAGCCGCACACCTCCCCCGCCAAGCCCGGGGGCAGGCCCGACAGCGCCGCTTCGACCCCGGGTTCCAGGACGTCGGCCCGGACCACCACAAAGCGGGTTTCCAGGGCGTAGCGGACCGCGGCGGAGCGCCCCCGGTTGTGGCGCAGCAGTCCGGCGTGGAGAAACTTATGTAAGTATTCCCAAGCGGTTTTGCGATCCACCCCGAAGTGCCGGGTGAAGTCTATGAGCCGGAACCAGCCGCCCTGGGTGCGGGCCAGAAACTCCCAGAGCCTGTCCTGGTTGAGCTTGCGGTGGGGCCGATGCGGCAACAGGTCCCGGCCCTCTTCCTCTATCCAGGCCCGCAGCCGGTCCACCCGCAGCGCCCGCCGGGTCAGGGCGGCCGCAACCGGCGCGGGTGCAGCCTGGACTTGCGCCGCGGCCGGCGCGGGGCCATCCGGGGAACCGGCGGTGGTCAGGGGGTAATACAGGGGGAACCAGATATCCACCTTACCCAGCAGGTGGCGGAACCGGTCCAGGGTGATCCGCCCGGCCAGATTGACCGCCAGGCTGTCTTTGAGACGGGTCTTCACCAGTCGGCGAAGAGTTTGGGGGTCCACCGGCAAGGAGGAGGACTCCAGGATCACTTCCAGCATCAACCCGGTTACCAGGGCCCGGTCCAGTTTCTCCTCTTGCGTCCCGAGGTCCTTTTGGTCTTTTTGCCAGACACCGGTTTTCCGGTTCCCAACCATCGCGGCCGCCAGGCCCGGGACAGACATGGGGGCTCCCCTCTCCGGGCTTCAAGGTGGTTTCCAGGTTCGAGAACGTTGCCGTTCCCGGCCCCAGGCGAATATGGGGTGCAAGATCCCGGCCAGAAAGGCGATACAGCTATCACCTTAATATTATTGTTAAATAAACAAACATATTGAATATACTTGCCAAGATGTCACATTGCCTGTCCCAAGGTTGTCCCACTAATCCCGGGGCCGGCCGCCATACAAGACCATCTGGCACGCGGGGCGCAGCGCCTCTCTCCCCAGGGCGGCAATGATGGCTTTGAGAAAGGCCGGCAGATCGGCGGGCTGCCTGGAGGTGGAAGCGTTCAACTCGTTTCCAAGTTAACTTGGGAACGAGAAAAAAATTTAGCCCATGCAGGTTTCCGGGGATGGGTTGAGCAAATATTGGAGAACTTTAGCGTCTGACTCATCTTCGACAGCAAGAAAAAAATAGTATTGTGATAACAGCATGTTAAGTGGTTCAAAAATGTTTTCGGCACTACAAGGTTTACAGGTTGACGGAGTTGAGCCCTCAAAAGA
>VGSJ01000051.1 GCA_016875015.1 Deltaproteobacteria bacterium
CCTCTCCACCCGCTTCGGGGGGAGAGGGTTGGGGTGAGGGGGGCAGAACCACCGCATGCAATTTCCTAACCGGACACTGCTGGGTTTTTTCACATCATTTGCCGTCGCATTTATGAAACCTCTTGGCTTTTCTGAATAAGGAATCATGCGACCATTTAAGATTCTTTTTGGTGGTTTTTTTTTGCTGCTGATGCTTGCCGGCTGTGCCCATGTGCCGGCGCCGATGGCTAGCCTGGAACAATCGTTAGGTGAGCCGAAAATCTTTGACTATCACGGCGTCAGGATCAACTATTACGAGGCCGGGCAGGGGCCGCCCATCATCCTCTTACACGGCTTCGGGGCCTCCGCCTATTCCTGGCGGTTCCTGGCGCCGCCGCTGGCTGCGGATCATCGGGTTTTTACCCTTGACCTCAAGGGCTATGGCCTGTCGGCCAAGCCCGAGGACGGCAAATATGCCATCAGCGACCAGGCCGACATGGTGGCGGCGTTCATCCGCACCCGGGACCTGCGCGACCTGGTGGTGATCGGCCATTCCATGGGCGGCGGCGTCACCCTCATGACCTATCTCAAGGTGCGGGAGAGCCAGCCCGCAAGAATCAGGCGCCTGGTGCTCATCGACAGCGCCGGCTATCCCCAAAAAATGCCCTGGTTCATCTGGCTCGCCAAGGCGCCTGTGCTCGGTTCGGTGGGAGGCAAGCTGGTCTCGCCCCGGTTCGCCGCCGCCCAGGTGCTGAGAAAATGTTACTATAATAAGGATAAAATCACCGACGAACAGATTGAGACCTATGCCTATTACGGCAGTCTTCCAGGGGCCCGGGAGGCGGTGGTGCAAACCGCCAAGCAGATCGTACCGGATGACATCGACGCCCTGGTCGCCCAATATAAGACCATCAGCGTGCCGGTCTTGATTATCTGGGGGGCGGACGACGAGGTGGTGCCGGTTTCGGTCGGCCGGAATTTCAAGCGGGATATTCCGGGCTCAGAGCTGGTGATCCTGCCCCAATGCGGCCATATGCCGCCAGAAGAGGAGCCGCTGGCCACCCGGCAGGCGATCATGGATTTTTTGAAAAAATAAGCTGCGCAATACGCACCCCACAGGACTTTATAATATAGCTAATCTGAGGAGTAGATATCATAAATGGCCATTCTACACGCCTTCTGAACCTTAGCGGATAAGGCGCCGCGCGGCTTGCCGCCTGGCGGCGCAAGGTACCGGAGTTTTTGAGGAGGATCAGGCGGATGGCGGGTTGGCAGGCAACCGATGGCCCCAGGTATTATCGCAGCCCCAAGCTTACCGGCTTACCGGAGGTGGTGCACGGGTTTTTCACCCGGCAGGGGGGCATGAGCCCCGGGGCGTATCACAGTCTCAATGTCAGCCTGGCAGTGGGGGACGACCCAGGGGCGGTGGCTGAAAACCTGCGCCGGATGCAGCAGGCCCTGGGGCTTTCGGGGCTGGCCGGCGCCGCCCAGGTGCATGGCGGCCGGGCCGCGGTGATCACCTCCCCGGACCAGGCCCGGGAGGAGAACATCCCCGAGGTGGACATCCTGGTCACCACCGTCCCCGGCCTGGGCCTGCTCATCAAGCAGGCGGACTGCCAGGCGGTGGTGTTCTATGACCCGGTCAACCGGGTGGTGGCCAACGTCCACTGCGGCTGGCGGGGCCAGGTCCACAACATCCTGGGAGAGACGGTGCGCCTGCTCCAGGCCAGGTTCGGGACGCGGCCGGGCGACCTCTATGCCGCAGTGGGTCCCAGCCTGGGCCCCTGCTGCGCCGAGTTTAAGAACTTCCGCCGGGAATTTCCCCCGGCCCTGTGGACCTACCAAGTGCGGCCCACCTACTTCGACCTCTGGCGGGTCAGCCGGGACCAACTGGCGGCGGCGGGGATCTCGCCGGCGCGCCTCGACCTGGCCGGGCTCTGCACCCGCTGCGGCGCCGACGATTTTTACTCCTACCGCCGGGACCGGGTTACCGGCCGCCAGGGGGCAGTCATCGCGCTTAAGGCCTGAACTTAGTACAATGGTTCATAAATACGGCAGCGTATTTCTTACTCCGTGAAAATCACTTCCCCCTCACCCTGACCCTCCCCCATTGGGGGAGAGGGGAAAAGACGGGACCGATTTGAGGCTCTGCCATCATAAAAAAAACTGTGACCTAGCCTACTCCCTCTCCCCCCGCTTCGGGGGGAGAGGGCTGGGGTGAGGGGGGCGATATATGACGTGAGCGTATTTATGAAATCCTGTACAAAGGAAGGCCGCGCCAGGCTTGCGCCGGCACGCCTTTTCCCCCTGAAGGCAGACCAGGGTTAGCCTTTACGAGGACTTCTTGAAAATCTTATCCTTCAAATCGTTGAAGATGTTTTTGCTGGACTGCAAAGCCTGCTCCACTTGCTGGGGGTATTTATAGCCCACAAAGACACCGACACCAAAACCCACAATGAGTAAAAACATCTGAACCTTCCTCTCTTATCCGAGTTTAATCTGATGCGTATGCACAGAAAAGTTTGAGCGTCGCGGCTCTCCTGGCTCAAGTCAGGCCCGCCAGGGCCTCCCGGGCTATTTGGCCCACGGTGGTCTCAAGCAGGCGCCCGCGGTCGTAAAGTTCCACCGGGTGCTCGTCCCCGGTTAGGGCCTGGACCGCGCCGGCCGCCGGCAGGTACCGGGCTTTGCCGAGTCCCCAGGCGGCCAGGGCCCGGATCTGGGGTTCGGGGCTTGTGAGAAAAGGCACAATCTCTGGCAGAACTTCATGGAGAAGTTCCGCCTGCACCTCCGCCAACCGGCCCACTCCCCAGAGCATAGGCTCCCGGGAGAAGGGTTCCGCCAGGAAGCCGACGAACAGGGGGATGATTTCTTTCACCAGGGCGATCCGGCCCCGCCCGATCTCCCCCAGGGCCGCGGCCGCCCCCCAGCCGTTGCTCCCCGAATCCTCGTTGAGCAGGTAGAGGAGCCGGTTGACGAGTTTATGCACCTGCTCCGGATGGGAGCCGGCCACCAGCCCCAGGCCCTCCAGGGCCCGCCAATACAAGAGGGCGCCCGGTTCGTAGAGGAACTGCATCAGGATGGCGGCCACCCCTGATTCCTGGCCGGCCAATTCCGTCAGGGCGGGAAAATCCCCCGCCTGGAGCAGGGGGACGATCTTCTCCCGCAATTGGCGTCGGCTTGATGGCAAAACCGTATGATCTCCTGTGGCCGCGAGGGTTCAAGGGCGTAGGCAGTGGCGACCGGCTCCCCCGGCCCTAAACCTTAAAAGGGGATATCATCTTCCGGCGCCCCGCCCTCCGGCCGCCCAAACGGCGGTTCCGGCTCCCGGTCCTGGTCCTGGCCGCGGCCGCCTGCCCCGCCCAGCATCTGCATGTTATTGGCCTCGATTTTATATGAATACTGTTTAACCCCGTCTTTTTCCCAGCTTTCGTTACGGATTCTACCCTCGATGTAAACCTGTTTGCCCTTGGAGAGGTATTGGCCGCAAATCTCCGCCAGCTTTGTCCAGGCCACCACCTTGTGCCATTCGGTGCGCTCCTGCATGTTGCCCTGGCGGTCCTTGAACTTCTCGGTAGTGGCTATCCTGAAATTGCACACTGCGGTACCGTCGGCAGTGTAACGCATCTCCGGATCAGCCCCCAGATTCCCCACCAGAATAACCTTGTTGACCCCAGCCATGGTTCCTCCTGCCTGCGGCGCGTAGGTTTTTCCAATCCTCTATCACAGAAACGGCGTCCGGGCAAGGTCTTATAAGGAAAATGCGAAAAACTCGATGCCGGGCGGGTCGGGCCAAACCTCGATTTTCACGCCGAAGCCGCCTGCCGGGGTTGGCAAGCGGTTTCGGCGGAATTATACCGGGTCAAAAGAATTTTCTTATAAAAAGGGGAATTGCCGCCTGACCCGATTTAGACCAGCCGGCAAATTGGGCGCGGTTCCTTTTGCCGGCTTTCCCGGCAGGCCTATGAGGCAAGGCGGGGGGGTGCCTTGACATCGCCCGGACCGCGGGGCCATCATCCATCAAGGTTGTCCGGTCAGAGGTCTGTCGGGGTCAAAGGTCGTGGTGGTCCATCCCGGCCAGTTCACCCCGGTCAATCCCGGTCAAGACTCCGATTGGGATCAAGCGTTTTTAAGATATTGCAAATTAATATTCACTAGTTAGCGATTTTCGCCCTAAATAATTTTCCCTCCCTATGAGAAACCGCGAAAAACCCAGGATGCGGGAGATTCTTTAAAATCATGCAATCCGGCTCATGGCCCCGGAAGGCTCCCAACCCGGCAGTTCATGCATTATAACCTGTTATATTAATTAATCTTTATTAAAGCTTGGCCAAAGCCGCGTAATGGTTGCGTTCTGTAACGAGTTGCTCAGCTTTTTTTGAGAGAGAATCCTAAGGTTGATTTCGGTCTAGCCCCTTTGACCCGGGATATCGGCTGCGGTTAATATTCCCTTCACCAGCAGCGCCAAACCTAAGGGGGAATATGGAAGCAATTTGGCAGGCCGTCAAGGAAGTCATTAAGCATCAGCTCTCCGAAGCCACCTTCGACCTGTGGGTCGAGCCTCTTCAGGCAGAGTCCGGACCTGGAGGTGAGCTGGTGTTGTCCTGTCCCAATCCCTTTGCTCTCAGGTGGGTCCAGGCCCATTATCTCAAGCTCATCCGCCAGTTACTGGAAACGGCCTTGAACTGCAGCCTGCCGGTGCATCTGAAGCTGCTCACCGCCCCGGTGCGCCCTCCGGTCCCGGTCCCGGTGAGTCAGCCCTCCCTGCCCCTGGTTTCGGGGAAAACCGGCGGCCGGCGGTTCAACCGGGCCTTTACCTTTGACCAGTTCGTGGTCGGGGCCTCCAACCGCCTGGCTTACCAGGCATCCCAGGCCCTGGCCCGCAACGATACCTTTTATAACCGCATCCTGTTCCTCACCTCCGGCCCCGGGCTGGGGAAAAGCCACCTGTCCCAGGCGGTGGGCAACTTCGTCACCAAGTCGGTGGCGGGGAAACAGGTCCTCTATATCACTGCGGAAAATTTCGCCAATGAGATGGTGAGCGCCCTCAAGAACGGCCGGATGTCCAACTTCAAAGAGCGCTTTCGGCAGGATTGCGATATTCTGCTCTTGGAGGAAGTGCAGTTTTTAAGCGGCAAGGAGAAGATCCAGGCTGAGGTCTGCTACACCCTGGATACGCTCATGGGCCAGAATAAGCGGTTGGTCTTTACCAGTTGCTATCTGCCGGGGGAGATCGGCCTCCTCTCCCAGGAACTGCGGTCCCGGCTCACCGGCGGCCTCATCACTCCCATCGGGCCGCCGGACTTCCCCACCCGGGTCAATATCCTGGACAACAAGGCCAAGCGCCGGGGAGTGCAGGTTTCCGTCAAGATTTTAGAGTATCTGGCCGAATACATCGACGAGGACGTGCGCCGCCTGGAAAGTGCCCTGGATTGCCTGGTAGCCCGGTCGACGTTGCTCAACGAACCTTTCAGTCAGCGCCTGGCCCAGGAGGTGCTCCAGGACCTGCAAACCGTGGACACCCGGTTGAATACCCCGGATATTCAAAAGATCGTCAGCGATTACTATGGGGTGAGCCTGCCGGACCTGCTGGGGCGGTCGCGGCAAAAGCGCCTGGTGCGGGCCCGGCAGATGGCCCTTTATTTCTGCCGCATCTACACGGAAAAAACCATGGTGGAGTTGGGGCGCCTGTTCCAGCGGTCCCATGCCTCCGTGGTGCATGCCCTACAGACCCTGGAACGGAACCGCAAGACCCAACCCCGGGTAGCCCAGGAATTACAACTCTTGGAAGAGAAACTGGCTCAGTCCAAGGTCAGGTCGAGGGCTAGGACATCATCCAATCTTCGCACCGATGCTTGATTACCCGGCCCTCGACGATGAACACGATGTCTTCGGCGATGTTGGTGGCCAAGTCGGCAATGCGTTCGATATTGCGCACGATGATAATAAAGTGATGCAGCCGGGTCACCCAGCGGGATTCTTGAATCATGGAATCCAGGAGCTTCTGGATATATTCGTCGTCCAGGATGTCCACCTCCACGTCCCGCTGGCAGACCTGGAGGGCGAGCTTGGGGTCCTGGTTGACAAAGGCGTCAATACTGGTGCGGACCATCCCTAAAGCTATATCCGCCATGACCGTGATATCGATGGGGAGTTCCAGGGGGGGGCGGCTGTTCAATTCCAGGGCCCTTTCGGCGATGTTGACCGCCTGATCGCCGATGCGCTCCAATTCAGTGGCGATACGCATCGCCGCGACGGTCAGGCGCAGTTCGGTGGCCACGGGCTGGCGCAGGGCCAGCAATTTAAATGACTGTTCTTCAATAGCCAGTTCCATGCGGTTGATCGTGATGTCATCGATGATCACCTCCCGGGCCCGATCAGAGTCCCGGTGTGTGACTGATACCAGGCTCTTGGCCACCGCAGTTTCGGCCAGCGCCGCCATCCGGAGCAAATCCTGCTTCAGATTTGCCAACTCCCGGTCGAAATGTCTCGGTAATTCCATGGGCGTGGTCATCATCGACCCCTCTCTTTAATTATACCGTGTTCCCTTTGAAATGAAACAAACCATCCAGATAACCTATTGATATCTCTCGTAGGGGCGGGTTTCAAACCCGCCCCTACAAAACGAACACGGTATTACTCGTAGAAATTTTAATACAAATCGTCTAAAAGATAAAGAATCCTCTGGCAATTTCGGTGGCTATTTCTGTTTTTCGTTCAGGATAATCAATGAAAGTGGCTGTGTTGGGACCGGGGGCCTTGGGCTGTCTCATGGCCGCCCTCTTTCGGGAGGCCGGCGCCGATGTCTCCCTGGTGGATTACCGCCCGGAGCGGGTGGCCCGGTTGCGCCTCCAGGGCATTCAGGTGCACACCCTGGAAGGGGGGCGCCTGGTCATCAAGGCGCCCATCGGCCTGGGGCCGGAGGTGGGTCCGTGCGATTTGACCATCGTGGCGGTCAAGGCCTATCAGACGGAAACCGCGGCCCGGACCCTCCCGGGGCTCATGTCTCAGGGCGGCATGGCCCTCACCCTGCAAAACGGGTTGGGGAACCTGGAATCCATCGCCCGGATCGTGGGGCCCGAGCGCCTGCTGGCGGGGGTAGGCCTCCTGGGGGTGACCCGCCAGGATGAGGGCCGGATAATCTATGCCGGTCGGGGGATTATTTATATCGGGGCGCCGTCCGGGTCCCGGGTGTCCAGGGGGGAAGTGGCGGCCGTGGTGAACCTCTTCCGACGCGCCGGCCTTTCGTGCCAACCCCGGGAGGACATCCAGGCCGTCTTGTGGGAAAAGCTGGTCATCAACGTGGGCATAAACCCCCTCACCGCCTTGCTGCGGGTTCCCAACGGGGTGCTGCTCCAGTTGCCCGAGGCCTGGGAAGTGGCGGTGGCCGCGGCGCAAGAAGCCCAGACGGTGGCCCAGGCCGCGGGGATCACCCTCAGCGGCGACCCCGCGGCCCGCCTTCGCCAGGTCTGCACCGATACGGCTGCCAACCGCTCTTCCATGCTCCAGGATATACTGGCGGGGCGACCCACGGAAATCGAGGCCCTGAACGCCCAGGTGGCGACCCAAGGCCGAGCCCTGGGCCTGCCCACCCCGGTCAACGACCTGCTTACCCGCCTCCTGCGCGCCGCGGCGCAGTCCGCCCCTTTTAAGGTCGGATAGCCGCCCGGGGGAGACCTGCCGCCACGTTATTCCCTTTGACTAATTGGGCTCCCGCCTGATAAATAAAGATCGGGGGCCGGGCTGGCGCCAGGCAACCTGAAATACTGAACCGGGAAACGGCAACTCAAGCCCGGTTCGAGGAACTGGGGGCCGAGGGGCGCTCCTTTTCCGAGATCGGCAAGAGGCTCAACCATTAGGGGCGGCTGCGCCAAAGAAGAGGGGAAGGGATATGAGGCGGATTATCGCGGTAGAACCAGGCGAATGGGTTATTCTGCCTTGTATTCTGGAAACCGATGACTGTTACTACCGGGTGGACGTGTATCCGGACGGCCGCGTGGAGGCCGGCGACGACGACCGCTTCGACAAGGCCGACTTTTGGGGCCCCGACTACAAACGCTTCGCCGCGATCTATAACAACCACAGCGATTACATGCTGTTCTTGCGGCGGCCCATACCCCTGACCCCAGAGGGGAACGTGCCGGTGGCGGGGGTGAGCCAGCTTGCCACCATGGCGGCAAAGTCCATGATGGTGGGGGTCTGATACCCCGTACCCGCCATGGCCACGGGGTCTGTCCTACAATTCCATCAGTTCTTTCGTAGACACTGCGCACCATTTCACCCGTGGCGGGCACGGAGGCCCGCCCCACCGGTCTTTTCATGATTTACGGGTGGGCCAAAGGCCCATGAATGACTATCCTACAATTCCATCAGAAAACTGTCTCGCCGGTGGAAGTCGGGCCGCGGCCCGGGATGGGTCAAGGCCCAGTAGGTCAGCCCATGATCCCTGGACTTGATGACCGCGGCCAGGGCAACCGCAAGGGGCTGGTCCGCCCCGACGATCCTCTCTATCTCCAATTCCAGGGCAACCCGCAGCAATTCCGGTCGGCGCCGGACGCTCAAGGGGAGTGACGGAAACGCGGTTTCCTCGGTCATCCCTTGCCGATACCCGGCAAAGTGATAAACGTTCCAGGATCCGGCGGGCGACAGGTTTAATTCCCAATACCGCGGCGAATCCTTGACCCCGAGAAATAACTCGAAACAGGTCTCTTCCCAAAGCCCGTGCTTCCGGGACGGCAACTCGGCCGGCCCGGGAATCACCAGTTTCGCCCGAGGGCCGTGGAGGTCATAGCGGATGGCAAGTATATCGGCGCGCCGGGCGATGTGGCCGGTAATCCTGAAATCAAGGTGCGGGCTGAGAGGGGAAAATGGCCGAAGGGAAAAGTCCTGGCCATTCATCTCAGGTCCCGGATAATGGCCCCCAGGGCGGTAGCCTGGGATTCGATACTCTGGGTCAGCTTGAATTGGACCAGCGCCCGGGCCAGGTTGTGTTCCGGGTGTCGCGCCTTGAAGTAGACGTTGCCTGCCAAATAATCGGTAAAAAACCTCAGTCCCAGCTCGAACGCCAGCAAGCGGATGGCGTCGTACAGATAGGCATAGTCGGTCTCGGTGAGAAAATCTTGGGCCAGCAAGAGATAGCCTTGAAGCATGGCCCGGCACAGTTCCGGCTCGAAGCGCACCGTCTCCCAGGCCTCGGTTTCTTCGCCCAGGGGATTGCAGCCCGAGCGGAGGCAGTCGCCGATATCATAGTGCACCAGGCCAGGCTTAACCGTGTCCAGGTCCACCATGCCGACGGCCTGCCCGGTGGCGGTGTCCAGCATGACGTTATTGACCTTGGGGTCGCCGTGAATCGGGCGCGGCCTGAGTTTTCCCCGCGCCCTGGCCTTCTCCAGGACGGGCGCCCAGGCCCGGCGTTCGCTGATGAACCGCAAGCCATAATTCACTTCGGGGGAGCGGCTCACGCCCCGGCGCTCCAGGACCTCATCATAATGCGCCAGGTAGCCCGGCGTGAGATGAAATCCCGGCAGGGTGTCGGACAAATGGTCGGGGGACAGATCGCTCAGGAGGTTATGGAACCTGCCCAGGGCATAGCCGACTTCCCTGGCGTGCCCGGTATCTTTGATGGTGTCAAAAGTCTCGGCCGCGTCGATGAAGCTCAAGGCCCGCCAGAATGAGCCGCCGGGGTCAAGGACGTGGTCCCGGCCCTCCCGGGTCAAAAGCACCCGGGGCACCTCAAAGCGGCGGCCGCCCCTTAAGGGGGATCTCGCTAAACGGCGGCGTACATGGTCGCTCACCGTGCAAAGGTTTCCCATGACCAGTTCCGGCCGGCGGAACACGTTAAGGTTGAGGCGTTGCAGGATAAAGCGCTGGTCTCCGGCGGCATCCAGTAATGGAGGGTGCGCACTGCGCACCATGGCGCCCACCGTCACCAGGAAGGTGTCATTGACATTGCCGCTGCCATACTCCCGGAGGTCCAGGACCACGCCCTGGGGGGTGAATTGCCTGGCCACGGTCATCAGCTGGTCCAAGGTTTGGCCTCTGTCCGGAGGAATAATGATAAATTGATGGCACCGGCGTCCCGCCTGTGCTGGTTGTAGGGTGCGCCCGGCGGCGGGCCATGCCCGCCCTACGGGACTCTTTTATTCCGGATCACCCCTGGCCCGGCTTCGCCGCCCGTATCCTGAGGGCGACCTGCTCCTCAAAGTCTCGGGTGATGCTTTCCAGATTCCGGCTTGCCTGGATGGGGCCGGAATCGCCCCAGCCTTTGCCCAAGGCCTCCCGCTTCTTCAGCCGGAATTCATCGACACTAACAGCCATATCTTTCCAGATAAACAACTTCTGGAGGATGTGGCGTTCCGGCGAGGAAAAATCTTTCTCCAGGTCGAAGGATTCGCCTCTTTGGGTGGTATAGATCATCGGCGGATTTTAAGGATTTAACTCATTCCCAAGCAGGAGCTTGGGAATGAGAGAAAAAAGCCCCAATAAAGGCCAGGATGTTACCCCCCTTTTTTAAAGGGGGGCAGGGGGGATTATATAACCGTTTGACAATCCCCCTAAATCCAATGCTGTTCACTGAATCGTAGAGAGCTCTGCGGAGTTCATCTCTCCTGTCATTCTGAGGGAGTGGAGCGACCGAAGCATCTCATAAATTACGAGATGCTTCGCTTTGCTCAGCATGACAAAAAATTTTTCTGCGCCTTAAGTGAACCGTATTGCCCCTAAATCCCCCTTTAGGAAAGGTGGACTTGAAAAGAGCTTTTGGGAGGTCCGGGCAAAGTAATTGCCATCCAATTTATGAAGCATAACACTAGGCCCCGGCGGCGCCCCGGTCGATGGCCGCAATGGTAATGTCGCACAGGGTGCCCAGCTCTTCCGGGGTGATGCAGAGCGGCGGCATCAGCACGATGACATCCCCCAGGGGGCGCAGGATGGCCCCCAACTGCCGGGCCGCCAGGATCACCCGGTGGCCGGTGCGCCGCCCCATAGGGAAGGGTTCCCGGGCGCCCTTATCGGCCACCAGTTCGAGCCCCACCATCAGACCCCGTTGCCGGATATCGCCCACGTGGGGATGCTCGGCCATGGCCGCCAGGCTGCCGGCCAAAACCTCGATCTTGGCCGGCAGCCCCGCAAGGACCTGGTCTTGGGTGAAGATATCCAGGCTGGCCAGGCCCACCGCGGCCCCCAGGGGATTGCCGGTATAGGTGTGCCCGTGGAAAAACGCCTTGAACTCCTCGTATTCCCCCAGGAAGGCCTGATAGATGTCGTCCGTGGCCAGGGTGGCGGCCAGGGGCAGGTAGCCCCCGGTGATGCCCTTGGCCAGACATAAGAGATCGGGGCTCACCCCCTCGTGCTCGCAGGCGAACATCTTGCCGGTGCGGCCGAAGCCCACGGCCACCTCATCGGCGATGAGGAGCACGTCGTGGCGCCGGGTCGCCTCCCGTACCTTCGCCAGATAGCCGGGCGGCTGGGCAATCATGCCCGCGGCGCCCTGCATCACCGGCTCCACGATCACCGCCGCCAGTTCCTGGTGGTGCGCGGCCACCAGCTCTTCCAGCCTGACGAGACACTGCTCCCGGCAATCTTCCCGCAGGTCGCACCGGTAGCAGTAGGGGGCCGGGGCCTCCAGGGTGTCGAACAACAGCGGCTGATAAATTTCGTGGAATAAGGGGATGCCGCCCACCGACACCGCGCCCAGGGTATCCCCGTGGTAAGCGCCGCTGAGCTTGAGGAAACGCTGTTTCAGGACCCGGCCCCGGTTCCGCCAGAATTGGAACGCCATCTTCAGGGCCGCCTCCACCGCGGTGGAGCCGTTGTCCGAGAAGAATACCTTGTTCAGACCCGCCGGCGCAACCTCCACCAGGCGGCGGGCCAGGAGGATGGCCGGGGGATGGGCGATCCCCAACAGGGTGCTGTGGGCCAATTGCGAGAGCTGCGCCAGGAGGGCCTGGTCCAGTTCCCGGCGCCGGTGCCCGTGAAGGTTGGCCCACAGGGAAGAGACCCCATCCAGGTAGCGGTTGCCCTGGAGGTCATAGAGGTAAATCCCTTCCCCCCGGCTGATAATCAGGGGGGCTTCTTCCCGGAAGCCCTGCATCTGGGTGAAAGGATGCCAGACATGCTCCCGGTCCCACTGCTTAAGAGTCTCGGGGTCGTAACCCATAGTGTCCCTCGCTCACGTAACGTCGAGCCGGGCGCCGCGGTCTTACGGCGGCCTCCCGCCCCATCGCTACTATATGCAAAAAGACGCCGGGAAGGAAGACCATCCGGCCGACATTTTGTCGCGTGCCGGATGGCAGCAATTTTGGCGGGCAGTGCCCGCCCTGACTACATAACTATTCGGAGCACAACAGCCGGGGCGGCGGTTCCACAGAAAACAGAAAACGGAAAACAGCAAACCTTTCAGGACAGGAGGAAGGCAGTTACCCGCCGGGCCATCCCGGCGAGCGGCTCTTCGGGACGCGTCCGGCCGGCGCCGTCCCGGCCACTCCATCAGGACTGGGAAGAGGTGGATTCGATGAGGCTCGCGGGCGATGAACGCCGAGGATCGGCCAATTGCAACCGCCGCATTTTATTGAACAGGGTGGTGCGGCTGACCCCCAGGGTGCGGGCGCTGAGCTGGCGGTTCCAGCTAAAAGATTCCAGGGTTTCCAGAATGATCTGCTTCTCGGCCCGCTCCATGGCCTCTTCCAGCGTCAGGTGCTTGAAGGGTTCCCCGGAGGTTGCCGGCTGGCTTTCCCTGATATTGGCCGGCAGCGATGCGGGGACGATGAACTCCCCGGGGCTCAAGATGACCGCCCGTTCCATGACATTCTCCAACTCCCGGACATTGCCCGGCCACGGGTATTGGAGACAGGCGTGCAGGGCGCTCTTGGAGATGCCCTTGATCTCCCTATGGTGAATCAGGTTGAATTGACTCATGAAATGGTTCGCCAGCGGTTCAATGTCGCTCAAACGGTCTCGTAAGGACGGAATGGTGAAAGAGACCACATTGATGCGGTAGTACAGGTCTTCCCGAAAGTTCTGCTTGGCTACCTCGTCTTGCAGGGAAGCATTGGTGGCCGTGATGATCCTCACATCCGTATGGATGGGGACATTTCCCCCCACGGGTTCGATGATTTTTTCCTGGAGGACGCGCAGGAATTTAATCTGTAAATTGGGGGAGGCCGAATTGACGTCGTCCAGGAAAATGGTGCCCCCGTTGGCCTCCTCGAATTTTCCTTTTTTATCCCGAATGGCGCCGGTAAAAGAGCCGCGCACGTGACCGAAAAGCTCGCTCTCCAGCAGGCTCTCGGACAGCGAACCGCAGCTGATCTTGACAAAGGGCCCTTCCCGGCGGTGCGAGTGCTTATGAATATAGTGGGCCAGCATGGACTTGCCGGTGCCGGATTCACCGGTGATCAGCACCGTTGCCATGGTGTCGGCGATGGTGTGCACCAGTCCCAGGAGTTGGTCCATCTTCCGGTCCCCGAACACCATGGTCTCATCCAGGTTCCAGGGTTTGATCCGCTTTTTCAAGGAGTCGTAAGAAGCCTGCAGCTTCTTCTGCTCCAGGGCGTGGCTGATGGTGAGTTTGAGGCGCAGATCGTCGATGGGCTTGACAATATAGTCGTAGGCCCCCAGTTTGATGGCCTCCACAGCCCCGGCAATGTGGCCGTGGCCGGTAATGAAAATGACCGTCGTATCGGGAGAGCGGCCTTTCAACTCCTTCAATAACTCCAAGCCGTTGAGCCCGGGCATCTGAATATCCGAGAGGATCAGCTGATAGTGATTGTCCTTGATTTTCGCCAGCGCGGCCTGGCCATCCAGCACCGCATCGGCCCTGAAGCCCTCCAGAATGAGCATTTCCTTAAGAGACTCGGATACCAGGATATCGTCATCCACGACCAGAACGTCTTTATTTGCCATACAATACCCCCGATTCGGCATAGGGGAGAAGCACCCGGACCGTAGTACCCTGCCCGGGCTGGCTTTCTAGCGCTAAACGGCCATCATAGCGACCCAGGATTTTTTGGCAAATGGGTAAACCCAGGCCCAATCCCTGGGCCCCCTCTTTGGTGGAATAAAACGGCTGAAAGATTTGGTCCATCTCCTCGGGAGCGAGACCGGCGCCGTTGTCCTGAAAAGAAATCTCCATCTGGCAGTCATGCAGAGAGCAGTTCACCCCCAGGCGGCCTCCTTGGGGCATGGCCTGGAGGGCATTCTTGATGATATTGATGAACACATAATAAAGGTCCGCCTCGGTGATGATCTTTTCGAACTCCGGGGGCGCCGAGAAATCGACCTGCACCCGCTGGTCGCTGGCCTGAAACATCATGATCTTGATGGCGTCCTGGAGCAGGTTGAACACCGTGTCGCTGGATCGGGGCGGCCCCTTAAAAGGATTGGCCGAGAACATCAACGACTTGATGCTCAGGGACATCTTCTGGAGACCTTTCTGCGCCTCGGTGAGGTAGCGTTCCACACTCGCGGGGTCCGCTTTCTTCATGATGGCCAGCGACAGGTAACGCCGAATGCCGTCCAGAGGGTTGTTCAACTCGTGGGCCACGCAGAGGGTGAGCTTGCCCATGATGGCCAGATGTTCGTAAAGTTCCAGACGCTGTTTGAGCTGTTCGGCCTCGGTGACATCCTCCACCAGAACCAATCCCCGGCGGGAGTTGCGTTCATCCGGCACCGAAAACATTTTGATAGACAGGTAACGGACCTCGTTTTCCCGGGAAGAGGACTTCAGGGAAAAGAATTCCCGGGGCTCCTGGCTGGCCAGGACTTGTTGGAAGGCCAGTTCCAGACGGTCCCGGTCCGTGGCGCTTAATCCCAGGCAGGCGAGGAGGTTTCCTCCCACCAGGTTCGCTTTGGCTAAACTTACCATCCGGTCCAGGGCCGGGTTGGACTGGAGCACCCTGAGGTCCTGGTCCAGGAACGCCATGCCCACCTGGATCTCCTTGGTGATCCAGGTGGTCAAAGACGGGATGAACACCTCTTCGGGCGCTTCCCTGGACTCCAAGATCTCCACCAGCAGCCGGCCCATCAACCAGCCCAGGAAGAGATCCCGGGAGCCAAAGGGGTTTTTATCCTCCCGGTCGGCTAAGTTGATCACTCCCCAAAATTTATATCCCGTGAGGGGGATGACCATGAAACTGTTGGTCTGGTAGTTGGTGCGCCGGGGCATGAGGGATAATTGCGAATCCCGGCTCAGATCGGGGACCAGCAGAGGACGCCGGTGGGTGGCCACGTAACCCATGACCCCTTCGGCGGTGATCATGGCCCCGGTCTTGGCCTCCGAATCGGGTCCCAGGGCCGCCAGCCCGGAAAACTGGCCCCGGACGGCATCATAGAGGAAAATGGAGCTGTTGGTCACCTGCAGCAATTTCTGGGCGCCTTCCAGGCAAATACGGCCCACCTCTTTGAGGTCTTTCTGTTGCCAGACCAGCTCCCGCAACTCTCCCAGGACCGTAGCCTCGGGAGTGGCAGAGACTAACTCCAGGGCCTGCCAACCCAGGGACTCGGCTCCCTGGAACACCGTCTCCAAATCCCGTTGAGACCGCAACAGGCGCTGGTAATCTAGGGCCCGCTCGATGGCATGACGCAGGATTTCGGGCTGTAAGGGCTTGGGGAGGTAATCGAACGCCCCGAGCTTCACGGCATCCACGGCGTCCTGATAACTGGCAAAACCGGTGAACACAATCACCAGGGTCTCAGGGTGGTGGAGACGCAGGTATTGGACTAGTTCCATACCCCCCATCTGGGGCATGATCATATCGGTGAGGACCAGATCGTAGGGATGCGCCTGGATCGCCGCCAGAGCCTCCTTGCCGTTGGTGGCGGTGTTCACCAGGTAGCTGGCCGGAAACAAAATGTCCTTGACCATCTCCAGGATAGCCGGGTCATCGTCCACTACGAGAATGATCGGTTGCTTTTTCATAACCCTTGCCGGCTCCAAGGTTTCGGAGCGCACAAGCGCCTCCCCCCATGATCCTGTTCGGGCTTTTTCAGAAAAAACTTAACTTTATTTCTCTGGAAGATCGGCATGGCGTTGCGTCCTGGCAATCCCTGAATCAATCGAGCCTGACATTGCCCAGTCCCCTAAGGGGTTGGAGTTTTAAGGGGCTTACCCGGCCCCACCACCCCGGTCCCATATTGCTGCTTCAGGAAAGAGCGGTAAGCCTGAGACCGCACCCGGGTCAGCCAGCCTTCATGGCCGAGATACCAGGCGATGGTGCGCCTCAGCCCCTCCTCCAGACTTACCCGGGGACGCCAGCCGAGCCGGCTCTCTATTTTGTTGATGTTCAGGGCGTAACGCCAGTCGTGGCCGGGACGGTCCGGAACAAAGGCGATCAGCCGGTTAAGGTCCCCCAAATCCGGCCGCATCTCCCCCAGCAAGTGCAGCAACCGCCGCACCAGTTCCAGGTTGGGGACCTCCTGCCGGCCGCCGATATTATAGGTCTCCCCCACCCGGCCCTGCTCCAGCACCTGGAGCAGCGCCTGGCAATGGTCCTCCACAAAAATCCAGTCCCGGATATTGGCCCCCTGGCCATAGATGGGAATGGGTTTACCTTCCAGGGCCTGGCTGAGGCAGAAGGGGATCAGCTTTTCCGGGAACTGGTACGGGCCGTAATTGTTTGAACAATTGGTGATGAGCACCGGCAACTGATACGTGTGAAAATAGGCGCGCCCCAGAAAGTCGGCGCCGGCCTTGGACGCGGCATACGGACTCCGGGGGGCGTACGGCGCCGCCTCGGTGACCGGTGGATCAAGGGGCCCCAAAGAGCCGTACACTTCATCCGTGCTGACGTGCAAAAACCGCGGGGCCTCAGACCCCGCGCAGTTTTCCCAGGCCCGGCGGGCCGCTTCCAGCAGGGTGAAGGTCCCCACCACGTTGGTGCGCACAAAGACGCCCGGGTCCAGAATCGACCGGTCCACGTGGGATTCGGCCGCAAAGTGCACCACCTTCGTGATGGGATACCGGGAAAACAGGTCCTGGACCAGTTCCCCGTCGGCCACGTCTCCCTGGACCAGGATATAACGGGAATCGCCGTTAAAACCGGTGAGGTTCTCGGGGTTGCCGGCGTAAGTCAGCAGGTCCAGGTTGATGATGTGCGCCTCCGGCTGCTGCTGCCGCAAACAATAGAGAAAATTGGCGCCGATGAAGCCCGCGCCGCCGGTTACCAGAACCCAACTCATAATCGGCCCCCATATGCTTCCCAGAACTGCTGGTAGGCTGCCTGCCAGGCGGGCATGCGGTCCAGCCCGGCCACCTGGAGCAGCCGGTTTGCCAGTACCGAGTTGGCCGGCCGGGGGGCGGGACGGGGAAATTCCGCCGTGGTGCACGGGGTTACCCGCACCGTGATGCCGGCTGCCGCCAGGATCAGGCAGGCAAATTCATACCAGGTGGTCTCCCCCTGGCAGGTCGCATGATACGTGCCGAAGGCCTCGGTCGCAGCCAGGGCCAGGAGCTGCGGCGCCAAGGCCAGGGCGCTGGTGGGGGTCCCCCGCTGATCGTGCACCACTTTCAGCTCCCCGGCCGGGCCCAAACTGCGGCCCTGGGCCAGAATGGCCGTGACGAAATTGGGGCCGGGAACGCCATAGAGCCAGGCCGTGCGCACGATGAAGTGGTCGGGGCATTGCTGCCGCACCCACTCTTCTCCCAGGAGCTTGCTCCGGCCATAGACCGACAGGGGCGCAGTGACGTCCCACTCCACATAGGGCCCCGGCTTGGTCCCATCAAAGACATAGTCAGTGGAGAGGTGAATCAATTTCATTCCCAGGCGGCGGCAAGCCACCGCCAGGTTCCGGGGTCCCAGGCCGTTGACCCGGAGCGCCGCATCCGGGTCCGACTCCAGGTCGTCCACCCGGGTGGCCGCCGCGGCGTTGACCACCACCTCCGGGCGCTGCCGGGACAGTTCGCTCCACACCGCCTGGGGGTCGGTGATGTCCAGGTCATGCACGTCGGTGGCCACCACCTCCCAGCCCTGCCGGCCGGCCGAAAGGACCAGGGCCTGGCCCAACTGCCCCGCCGCGCCGGTAATCAAGAGCTTACCGGCCACGGCGCCCTCCCTTTATCCCATTGGCGCTCACGTAAGCAAAAGAGCATTATTAGCCTAACCTGCCAACATAACTTGAAATCCCCCTAAATCCCCCTTTTGCAAAGGGGGACTTCACCTGCCCAACCCATTATTCCCCCCTTTGGAAAAGGGGGGTAAGGGGGGATTTGCTCATTTTGTTTAAATAGTTATGCATGCAGGTGAAGTTCTTGCGCTGTAAAGTTGGCGCACTTTCCCCGCCCTAATCCGCATGTCACTCCAATCGGAAGGGGGAATCAGGGTCGTCTTCAAACCGGATCTCGTCCACCGCCTCGAGGCGTCCGGGGCCGCGGTAAAGACGGTTGGCAAAATTGGCGACAAAACCGGGAACCTCGCCCACATTCTGATAGGCGTGCACCACCCCCGGGGGCACGATCAGCACCGCCGGGCAGGATTCTCCCAGGTGAAAATCCTGGCGGGTCCCGAACGTGGGGCTGAACGCCCGATTATCCCACAGGACCACCCGAAAATCGCCCGGCCCGGCGAAACAGAATAGATCGGTCTGGTCCACGTGGGCGTGGGGTCCCCGCCCAGCCCCCGGTTGGGTCACTGACACATAAGCCATCACCGGAATATGTTCCGGCGCGGTTTCATCCTGGCGGAAAATTTCCGCCAGCCAGCCGCGCTGATCAGTGTGCACCACCAGGGGTCGGCAAATCACCCCGGGAATCTTGACCTCCAATATAACTCCTTTCCTTTTTACCTCTGCTCAATAGATCAACTCTCCGGCGCCTGATCGGGGCGTCGTCACCCGGATACGAGCCGGCCTGCTTCCTGATACTGCCCGCCGATACCTCTAAAAACCGTGAAAAGATGTGTAGGGCGGGCACTGCCCGCCGATACCGATACACCTGAGTTAACATAAGCGTAATGCCTGGATAAATCAACCAAGAAATGTTCCGATTTGTGAACTTATAATGAGTTGCAGTCCAAGCGGGGTGAAACCCGGAAGGTGGAGGCGCACCTCCGGGGACGCCCCGGGTGGACGGACCCGGAGGTGCGCCCGGCGTCTTGCCCCCGCGGAGCGCCCGCGGTTGCCGCGGCCACCTGGGAACAACCCCGTCAGCCTGATTAAAGGCCCCGGCAATAGGCGAACACCGTCTTGATGAGGGGATCAATATAAGGGCTGAAAATGCCCTGGTGAGTGATGCGCTCCACCAGGGCCAGGGCGACGATCAGGAAGGGTCCGGCCTGAAGAAAGAGCGACCTGGTTCTGACGGCGTCCGGCGGGATCAACTCGCCAACCAGGGAGCCCATGGCCAGAGGCGGCAGCGGGATCAGATTATAGATGGCCGTAGTGATATTGACCCCGATCAACATCAGAAAGACCCGGGGGTCCCATTCTAAGGTTTTCATGATGGCCGCGAGGCTGCCCGCGATACCGGCCAGGAACAGATTGGCCAGGGGGCCGGCTAACCGGATGATCGCCGTATAGAGGCGCGGTTGGGCGAGTTTGCCGCGATCAATATCCATGGTCCGGGGCCACCCGAAGCCGGCCACCAGGTAACAAATCGTCCCCAAAATATCCAGATGCATGAAGGCGTTAAAATGGAAGCGGTCTTTGGCCCCGACCCGGCGATCCCCTAAAAACGTGCTCACAAAAGCCTGGGCCTCGGCATTGAGCATCACCGCCAACAGCACCGACACGCAAAAGGCCGTCACGGCGTCAGCGGCCAGGTTCTGGGGATTAATAATAAAAGGCGCCGGCCATGCGGTATCGATCGTCATAATTGCAGCTTCATCCTTAGTAAACATGAAGAAGGCAGGGATGCCTCCCTGCCTTCTCAGTTTAGTAGATTAACGGCCGAAAGCTCACCCCGTTTGCGGGGCCGCCGGCGGCCTGAGGGTGGCTATTACTCGTGGGCCAGCACCGGTCGCTTGTTCACCCGGGAGACTATCACCCCGGCTATAAGTATCACGGCGGAAATATAGAAGGCGTAATCCAGGGTGCCGGTCCAGTCTTTAATGGAGCCGCCCAGCCGGGCCATGAAGAAGCCGCAACCCCAGCCGATGAACACCATGCCGTAGTTCATGCCCAGGTTCTTGGGGCCGAAGAAGTCGGCGGTGAAGGCCGGCATCAGCGCCAGACCGCCGGCGAACTGCCAGAAGGCGATGCCCACGGCCAGGAACAGGAAAAAGACGTTCTTGGCGCCGATAATGGAGGGCATCAAGAAGAGGCAGACGGCGCAGATAGAGCAGTTCAGGGCATAGGCATTGCCGCGGCCGATCTTATCGGAATAGAGGCCGGTACACACTCTGCCCGGGATTTGCACCAGCCCACCGAAGGAGGCCAGGATCCAGGCGTTGGCCGCGAAGAAAGGAATAGCCTTGGCCGTGGTGGCCAGCAACCCCGCGGCGTTGGCAATGACCAACAACCCCGACTGGGTGGAGGCGATGAACATGAACACCAGGCCATAAAACTGCGGGGTTTTTACCATATCCGAAGGCACCCAGTCTATCAGGGTGCCTGCAACCCTGGCCGGCGCCGCGCCCGCCTTGACCACTGCCGCCGGGGCCACATAGCCCGGAGGCGCCTTGGCCAACTGGGAGCCGGCGATGACGATCACCACCGAGAAAAAGATCCCCAAGAATACGAAGCTGTAAGTGATACCACTGGTGAGGAGATGAGCGGCCAGCGGGGAAATATACAGCGCCGCGCCGCCGTAACCGGCCACCACCAGGCCGGCGACGAGGCCCCGCTTGTGGGGACCGAACCACGATAGGGCCGAGGGGGTGGGCGCGGCATAGCCGATCCCCATGCCGATGCCGCCCATGATGCCGAAGCCGAAGATCAGGCCGCCATAACTTTTGCTCAGGCCGGCAATGATACAACCAATCGCCAGGAACAGACCGCCGGTGATGGCGCCGGCCTTGGGGCCGATTTTATCCTGAATCCTGCCGCCGGGAATCATGACTAAAGCGAAGATAAGGACGCAGAGGGAAAAAGGCGTGGCGGCCTCGGCATTGGTCAGATAAGGCCAACCGGCGTTGACGCCGTCCATAATGAGCCCGGCTGCGGCTTTCTTCTCATCGATCAGGGCCTTGGCCCAGACGCTCCACGCGTAAAGGATGCCCAAACAAAGGTTGACGGCGGTGCCGCAAAATACCACTTTCCATGCTTTTCCTGGTACCTTGTCTACCATGAGCTACCTCCTTAAGAAAATTAAGAAAATAAATGTGCGGGTTATTATGCGGTTAATAAGTGCCTGCTCCCTTTCCCTGATTCTCGCCCCTCACCTCCTTGCCGGGAAAAATTTTATATCGCGGTGAATAGTGCAAGGTACTTGCCAAATCTATAATAGGCATGGAAAAATTAGAGAGTCAATGAAAATAACTAAAATCATTGGTATTATGAAAACTTTCACAAGCTTTCCGTTCCACTTCCAGACCTACGATACCCCCGCGTCTCGGGTCATTCTTCCCACTTCGTGGGGTGCTTCACCCCATCTGTCCATGGGAAGGGTTTGACGCGGCGCGCCCCTGGCGCAAGAGTCCGGGGCCCGTTATGGCACGGCGGAGCGGGGTAGGGAAGGAAATGACCGTTTATTATATGAAAATATCCCGGTGGGGCGGGCCTCCGTGCCCGCCAGCCAGAGGCGGCCAGGGACGGCCGCCCCACCAACACCAGCCATTTTTTCATGCTTCGTT
>VGSJ01000052.1 GCA_016875015.1 Deltaproteobacteria bacterium
TAGGAGCGGACGATCTGCAGATATTCGTAAGCGCCGCCCCTGCCAACACTACGTTTATTCCGCACGAACATGTGTATAATATACAGATATTAAAAAGGATTGTCAAGTCTTTTTAGAGGCTTATGGATGCATGGGTTGGCACTACATTTCCGCCCTTCCCATCTATGCCACCTAACAATTTCAATGACTTATACCTATATCTGGGCTTACAACTGTCGAAGATGAGTCAAGGTTCGAGCCGCAATCAGGGAATGCATGACCACGGCCGAGGCCTGACAGAAGTGAAACTCAAATCCGGGCCGGGCCCAGGGGACGAAGGGCAGGTCCCAGAGGTACTCCTCCAGGATGTCCACCACCGCCTGACGCACCAGCCCCAGATTCTGATATTCAAAGGGATCGAAAGAGCTAAGTTTTTCGGCTAACTTGCTGTCCTGTAGAGCGTTGGCCGCCCACAGGGCGAAATCGTTGGGATATTCCACCGCGGGTTGGCCCAGGGCCAGACGGGATTGAACCAGATGATAGAAAAGCACTGATTCTTCCATCTCCCGCAAACCTTCCATCAATTCCCTCAGATTCAGCACCTTTTTGCCCAAGGGCATGGCCATCAGGAAGCATTCATGGAACCAGAAGGGATTTTCGGCCACTTTATTCAATATCTTCGCCATTAAGAGTCCTCCAGGGGTGCGGCGAGAAAGGCCAGAAAATGCCTCACTGCTTCAGGATCGGGAAGGAAGTGGGACGCCGCGGTTTCAGTTCCGGGGCGGCCCACTTTGATGGTCAGCCCCTGGCCTTGCAGAAGGTGGAAAGCGCTTTCGTCAGTAATATCGTCCCCTAAATATATCGGAAAAACCCCGAAAAATCCAGGCAATAACAATATTTCTTTTATTGCCGCACCCTTACTGACTCCGGGCGGCAGTATTTCCAGCACTTTTTTCCCCGCCAGGAACTGAAAGCGTTCCTCGTGCCGGAGCTGTTCCCGCCACCTTCCTAAAATTTCGATAAATTCATCCGCATGTTCTGCCGGCACCTGCCGATAGTGGAGAGCAAACCCCTGGGGCTTGTCCTCAAACCACCACCCCTGAAAGGGCTGAAGTTTAGCCACCAGCCGGTTTCGCCATCGGGAAAGCTCCTGATCGTCTGCGGCGAAAACCGGTAGAGGGTGGAGGCACCCGCCAATAAAGGCCTCCCCGCCGTGGGACCCCAGAAAGTCCAGGCCTGAGACGGGGAGCAGTTCCAGTAAGTCTTTCAAGGGGCGCCCCGAAACCACCATCACCTTTATGTCCTCCTGGGCTGCCAGCCGACCCAGCAACCCCAGGAGTTCCGAAGTGGGCCAGGCCTGCTCCGGCCGCGCCGCGATCTCCACCAGGGTGCCGTCATAGTCCAGGAAAAGGAGCAGAGGCCTCCCCCGACGCCTTGTCCGTATTGCAGACCTGAGGGGTGCGTGAAAGTCGGTCATATCTTCCCTGGGACGCCACTCAGACATAGGCCAGGATCTTCCTCCGCCTCAGCCACTTGTCGATCTCCACGGCGATGATGACGGTGACGGACACCAGCCCGATCCTGAGCCATTCCATGGCCCCGATGGGCTCCATGCGGAAGAGCCATTGCATGGCGGGCAGATAGATGGCCGCCAGCTGGGCCAAAAAGGCGGCGATGCTCCCGAAAAAGAGAAAAGGGTTTCCCAGCGGATTCATCCGGAAGAGCGATTGCATCTCGGAGCGGCTGTTGAACGCCTGGAAAAACTGGAAGAAGACCATGGTGGTCACCGCAATGGTCCTGGCCTTTTCCAGGGACATCCCCTGGTTCAGGGCATGGATGAATTCATAGATGATTCCTACCGAAATCACCAGGGCCACCAGGATGGTGCGCTCCACCAGGAGGCGGTTGAAAATGCCTTCTCGCGGGTGTCTCGGGGGCCGTTGGAGCACGTCCTTTTCTCCCGGCTCGAAGGCCAGGGCCATATCCTGCAGGCCGTTGGTGACGATATTGATCCACAAGAGCTGCGCCGGCAAATAGGGGAGCGGCAACCCCAGCATCACGGTGGCCAAAATGGTAATAATCGCCGCAATGCCGGTGGGGATGAGAAAAAAAATGACCTTGCGGATGTTGTCGAAGACGACCCGTCCCAGTTCAACGGCCCGGTAGATGCTGGCGAAATTGTCGTCGGCAATGACCATGTCCGCGGCTTCTTTGGCCACATCGGTGCCGGTTTTGCCCATGGCGATGCCGATATGAGACGCCTTCAGGGCCGGGGCGTCGTTCACCCCGTCCCCGGTCATGGCCACAATCTCCCCGTGTTTCATCAACTGTTGGGTGATGCGCAGCTTGTGCTGGGGCGCCACCCGGGCATAGACTGAGACTTTCTGGACCAGGTGATACAGGTTGAGGTCGCTCATGGTCTCGATTTCTTTGCCCGCCAGGACGGTGCGCACCGCCCCTTCGGGGCCGGCGCGTTTGACCAGCGCTGCCAGGACCTCTTTAATGAATCCGAACAATTCCATGTCGCTCATGGCCAGCAGGTGTTTTCCGGTCAGACTCGGGGATGGCTGGCCGGTCAGGCCGGAGCGTTGGGCCAGGACATTGGCCACTTCTTTGGTGACCGAGAAGAGTTCTTCATCCGTCATGGCCTCCATGGGCTTAGCAACCAGGTCCTCCACAACCTCTGCATCTTCCTCGATCCCCAATTGCCTGGCGATAGCTCCGGCGGTGACCGCGTGGTCGCCGGTAATCATCACCACCCGGATGCCCGCCTGCTTGCATCCGGCCACGGCTTCGATGGCTTCGGGCCGGGGCGGATCGATCATCCCCTGCAGGCCGGCGAAGATCAGCCCGGTTTGCAGGTCGGCCATGGTGATTTCCGACTGGTCGGCCGGGACCTCTTTGTAGGCCATGCCCAGCACCCGCAAGCCCTCCCGGGCAAAATGATCGGCCACCCGGGGAACGCCCTCCCAGGCATCCAAACGGCACTCGGAGCAGATGTCCAGCAACTTCTCCGGCGCCCCTTTGACGAAGGCCAGGTTGCGGTCGCCGTGCCGGTGCAGGGTGGCCATATAACCCCGCTCTGATTCGAATGGAATGAGGAAGAGTTGCGGAAATTTCTCCTGCTCCGCGGCCAGATCCAACCCAGCCTTCATGGCGGCAACGATGAGCGCCCCTTCGGTGGGGTCGCCGTCCACCTTGTAAACCCCCTCTTCCTCGAAGACCTGGGACTCGTTGCACAGCAGGCCGATCCTGAAGAGCAGGGCCAACTGATGGTCGGCTCCGGCCTTGACGGGCCGGCCTTCCTCCAAAATCTCTCCCTTGGGATCGTAGCCGGTGCCGGTTAGTTCATAGACTTTTTCGCCGTCGTACACCAGCTTCACGGTCATTTCGTTCTTGGTGAGGGTGCCGGTCTTGTCGGAGCAAATCACCGTGGTACTCCCCAGGGTCTCTACCGCCGGCAGTTTGCGAATAATGGCGTTCCTTTGGGCCATGCGGGCCACGCCGATGGCCAGGGTGATGGTCACCACGATGGGCAGCCCTTCGGGGATGGCGGCCACCGCAGCCGCCACCGCGGTCATGAACATGTCCTGGGCGCTGATCCCCACCAGGATGCCGATGAGGAACAGCAACGCCGAAGCCACCATGATGATGATGCCGATGTTGTTGGCGAACCGGTCGATCTTTTCCTGGAGGGGTGATTTGGTAACCCCGATCTCCTGGACATCTGTGGCAATGTGGCCCAGGACCGTTCGGGAGCCGGTGGCCACCACGACCCCTTTGGCCCGCCCATTGACCACCACCGTACCCATGAAGGCGATGTTGCGCTGATCGCCGGGGGTAAGGTTGTCCTCGGGGATGGCCGCACTCGCCTTCTCCGCCGGGACGGATTCCCCGGTAAGCATGGACTCATCAGCCCTTAACTCGATGGTCTTGATAAGTCTGACGTCCGCCGGCACCCGCCCCCCGGAGGCCAGCAAGACGATATCTCCGGGCACCACTTCTTCGCCGTTGATCTCCATCTCTTTACCGTCCCGGAGTACCCGGGCCCTGGCTACCACCATACTTTTGAGGGCACGGACGTTCTTCTCGGCCTTGTACTCCTGGATGTAGCCGACGATGGCGTTGATCAATAAAATCGCCAGGATCACCCCGGTGTCCTTGTATTCCTCCAGGAAGGCGGTCACCACCGCGGCGATGAGGAGGATATAGATCAAGGGGCTTTTGAACTGGTGGAGCAGAATTTGCAGACGGCTGATCCCCCGCCCTTCGGCCAGTTTGTTGGGCCCAACCCGCTGCAAGCGCTCCCCGGCCTCGGCGGCGGTGAGACCGTGCTCCGAGCTGTCAAGTTCTGAGAATATTTGATTTATCTCAAGCTGGTACCAGTTCATGGTCCCTCCTTATGGCCGAATCATCGTCTATTCCCTGCCAGATGACGATCTGCCCTGCAATTTTCCGACTGTGGCAGCGATTTTATCTATGCATGAGCTGTTTATACAGCCTTTCCGCGTCTTCCCGGCGGCAGAGTTCGGTTCCCGGGGTCATGACCGCGGCCGCTCCTGCGGCTACGCCGAAGCGGACGGCCTCCCGCCAGGACTGGCCCCGGGCCAGGGCGAGGACTATGCCCGCCACGGTGCTATCGCCGGCCCCGACCTTGCTGATTATGGGGACCAGGGGCGCCCGCACCCGCTCGGCGCCCTCGGCGGAAGCCGCCACAACCCCCGCGGCTCCCAAGGAAACCACTACTGCCTCGCTCCGGCCGGAGGCTACCAGTTCCCGGGCCAGGCGCTCCTCCTCCAGCCCGTCCACCGATTCGCGGCCCATAAGTTCGGCGAACTCCCGCAGGTTGGGTTTGATCAAGAAAACCCCCTCCGCCACCGCCAGGCGCAGGGCCTCCCCGGAAGTGTCGACAATCAGCCGGGTGTTATGTTCCCTGGCCAATTTGGCCAACCGCCCGTAAAAATTCGCCGGCACTCCTGGAGGCAAGCGCCCACTGGCCACCAGGTAATCGGCCTGGGGCAGAAGACCAGAGATTTTTTCCAGACATTGCCGCCACTCCGCTTCGTTGAGCGTCGGTCCCGGCATACCGAAGCGGTATTGCCGGCCGGTGGATTTTTCCAGGACGGTAATATTTTCCCGGGTGACCCCGGCGATGCTCATGGGCTGATGCTGCAAGCCTTCCCTATCCAGCAAATCGCGGAGCATTTGGCCGGCCAACCCGCCGGCGGGATAGAAAGCCACCGATTCCCCGCCCAGTTTCCGAATAGCCCGGGAGACATTAATACCACCCCCACCGGGCTCATACGCCGGGGACTCGCACCGGAGCTTCCATTCGGCCACGACCTGATTCATTGCGGAGCTCTTGTCGATGGCCGGGTTCATCGTCAGGGTGGCGATTTTCATGGTCGCACCTTCTTCCTTTAAGCGGGACTCAAGGATAAACAATCCCGACAATAGTCCGGGAGACACGATACAGCACATCTTTGGAGACACTGCCCAGGATCACTTGTTTGAGGGGCGATAACCCCCGGGCGCCCACCAGGATCAGGGCATAGTGGGCCCCCTCCGCTTCCTCGGCGATCACCTGCGCCGGCTGTCCGATCAGCAATTTGTCGGCTACCATGCCTTTAAGGTCCGTATCTTTTAGAATCTCCCGGCCATTAGTCAGGATTTCCTCACCATCCGCGATTAAAGGCCCGGCTCCTTCGGCATAGGCCGGAGCCAGTATGGCATAATCGATAACGTGCAGCAGGGTCAGCCGCGGGTCGCGGTCCTTGAAGCTCTGAGCCAGTGCGGCTCCCTGGCGGACCGCCTCGAAGCTCGGCGCCGAGCCGTCCACCGGCAAAAGCAGTGGAGAAATGGGGCATTCCTGATTAAAGACGGTTTCGGCGCCCAGGACAAAAATAGTCATTCTCTGGGCCAGAGACAAGACCTGGCGGGTCACGCTTCCCAGGAGCAACCCTTTAACCGGGGACAATCCCCGCCGCCCCATGACGATGCCGGTATAACCGCCCTCCTGGGCCACCCGGATGATCTCTTGCCCGACCTTGCCCTCGGCGACGCGGGTCTCGATGGGGGCCGCCACACCTTTTTCTTGCAAGAAGCGCTTGCCTTCCTCCATGAGCGGTAGGACCTCGTGATCGAGGTGATGCTGCCGCACCCGGCGCCAGGCATCTACTTCGTCCATGCGGGTGACGCGCAGGTCCACATTCTGAATGTGCCGGGCCAGGTAGCTGCCGCCGATCACCCGAAGCAAAGTGACCTCCTCAACCTCATCCCCTCCGGCACGGGCCAGGTGGGCCGCCCACTCCAGAGCCTTTTGCGCCGACGGGCTGCCGTCATAGGGGATAAGAATGCGGGTATAAGGATAAGACCGCGTCTCCATGCTTCACCCTCCTGCTGATGCTCCAAAGGAGCGGTTTTGAACCGGTTAGTTCCCAATCCGACAAACTATCCGACATTTATTGTCGGCAGGATCTCGGAATATGTTCGCCGGTCTTTGAATATCCCGTACTACCGTTGGCTTCTCTGCTCCTGGAATGTTTGCGCCTCAATCTTAGCGCCTTAGCGCCTTTGCGTGAAAAATTAATCACGCAAAGACGCAGAGACGCAAAGGGATTCTTTTCAGGATTTAGGGTGAGCCGCAGGCTCATGAGCAACTGTTCCGAAAAATTTTGCGTAGGGTGCGTCCTACGCACCAATTAATCAGCAGAATCGGCGGGCAGTGCGCCCTACATATCTGAATTTTTGAATAACCAGGTAACGTTGCTGAGATTCTCGGGAGTCCCCATGACAATCAAGAGATCGTCAGGTAAAAGCTGCATATCCGGCTCCGGATTGGGCAACATCTGGGAATCGCGCCGGATGGCCATGACCGTCACCCCGTATTTCTTACGCAACTCGACCTGGGCCAGAGATTTGCCGGCCAAGGGAGCCCGTTCGCTCAAGCGAAAGGTGCTGATCTCGAAGTCGTGCAGGTGTCCGAGACCGTCGCTTAAAGAATCCGGTTCTCTGGAAATGCCTCGCAAGACCAGGTAGCCGTCGGCCCGCACTTGGGTGACAAATCTTTCGATCGCTTCTTTGGCCACCAGGTATTTCCTCAAGACCAGGGTGAAAATCTCCACCGAGGTTTCAAATTCTTCGGGCACGACGTCGTTCGCCCCCAGTTCAAATAATGGTTGCAGTTCATTTACATAACGAGTTCGGACGATGATGTGGATTCTGGGATTGAGCCGATGCGCTAAACTGGTTATGCGCCGCACCGCGGCCGGGTCGTTGATGACCACGACGATAATTCTGGCCGTTTTGATATTGGCGTGTATCAGGATTTCTTCCTGGGTGGCGTCCCCATAAAAAATCGGTTCGCCGCTCTGCCTTTCTCGCCGGACGGTTTCCGGATTCATTTCAATGATGACATAGGGGATTTCCCCCGTTTTGGCCGCCCGGGCCAGATTACGCCCGCTCACCCCGAAACCGACGATAATCAGATGGTCTCCAGGAATTGATTTGTCAATTGTCTCAGATAGATGCGCTCCCAGCTTCAGCCTTTGGGGCAGCGGCCAGCGCAGGATAAAATCCGCGGTCCGGGGCGCCAGGGCCATCATCAGGGGAGTGGCCACCATGGTAATGATGGTCACATCCAGGAAGAGTTGATAACTGTCACCGGAAAACAGCCCATGGCTCTGCCCCACCTTGGAGAGGATGAAGGAGAATTCCCCCACTTGGCACAGGGCCAGGCCCACCAGCACTGCGGTGCGCAGAGGAAATTTCAGGAACAGGGCGGCGGAGCCGGCCAGAAGGGCTTTGACCAGCAACACCCCCAGGGTAAGCAGGGCGATGATCCCCGGATTCTTGAGGAGAAAGTCCACATCCAGCAACATGCCGATGGAGATGAAAAAGAAACTGGCAAAGACATCTCGAAACGGCAGAATATTGCCCAGGGCCTGATGGCTGTACTCGGTTTCAGAGACGATCAACCCCGCCAAAAAGGCCCCCAGGGCCAGGGAGAGGCCGGCCTGGGCTGTCAGCCAGGCCACCGCGATGCAGATCAGCACAATGGACAACAGGAAGAGTTCGCGGTTGCCGGTGCGGGCGATCTGATAGAGGACGTGGGGCACCACCCACTTGGCGCTGGCGATGACCAGGGCAATGATGATTGCCCCTTTGCCCAACAAGATCAGAAAAGAAACCCCGATATTGTCCGCCGCGCCGGCCAGCAAGGGGACCAAGAGCATCATGGGCACGATGATGATGTCCTGAAAAATCAAGATGCCCAGGCTGGTGCGGCCGTGGGGGGTGTCCACTTCGCCCCGTTCCTGGAAGAGTTTGAGGACGATGGCGGTGCTGCTCAGGGACACCAGAAAGCCGATGAATATGGCCTCGTTCACGGTTTTGCCGAACTGCAGGGCCAAGAACAGCCCGGCCAGACCGGTGGCCGCCACCTGGATGGGTCCGGCAATCAGCACCGATTGCCTGATCTGGAGCAGGTTGGCGAAGGAAAACTCCACCCCGATGGTGAAGAGCAACAAAATGACCCCGATCTCCGCCAGCATTTCCACTTCATGTACGGCCTTGACCAAACCCAGCAGATGGGGTCCGGCCAGAATCCCGGTGAGGATAAACCCCACCGTCACCGGCACCCGTAGCTGGTGGCAGACGAACAGGACGGCAATGGAAAGGCCGAAGATAACGACCAGGTCAGTGAGAATGGGCACCCCCACGATCTCAGTCCCCTCTTATCGTTCAATTTCCGGCAGTTGCTTCTCCGGGCAAAGTAATTCTGAAGGTGACTCCTTGGCTGGGATTGCGGTTGTCGAAGAATTCCACCAAGCCGTGATGGGCGGAGACGATATTCTTCACCATGGACAGCCCCAATCCCACCCCCTCTTTCTTGGTAGTAAAGAAGGGCACGAAAATATTCTCTTTCTGGTCCGGGGTAATCCCGCAGCCGCGATCGACTACATCGATAGTGATATTTTTCTCTCCCAGGACCGAACGCACCGTGACGGTCTCTCCCGCCGGTGAGGCCTGGATGGCGTTGATTACCAGATTGATGAGAACTTGTTTCATTCTCCCGGCATCCAGGGGTGTTAAAGGGATATCAGCACCAAGTTGGGTTTCCATGGTCACCCCTTGTTCCCGGGCCAAATCCTGGGCTACCTCAAAACTCTCCTTGAGCAGTTGGTTCACATCTGCAGGGGCCAGCCGTAAATCCAGAGGCCGGGCGAAGTCCAGCATGTCTTTTACCATGCTTTCCAAACGTTGGGCTTCTCGTTGGATAATGTCCAGCTTCTCCCGATGGGGGTCGTCTTCTCTCATTTTCTTTAAGACTTGCCTGGTAAACCCGGCGATGGCTACCAGTGGCGTCTTCATATCATGGGCCACTCCAGAGACGGCCTTGCCAATGGCCGCCAGGTTTTCGGCTTTTTGGGCCCGCCGTTGCTGCTTATTTTCCCGTTCTCGGAGAGTTCCAAAAATTACGGCCACGATGTTCAGAAAGATAATCTCAATGAAGATGTTAATTTTTTCAGCAGATATTCCCTGCCAATAAAATACCAGGAAAATGAGATAGAATAGCGTAATACTTCCTGAGGTAAGCAAGGTCCCTCGCAAGCCAAACCAAAAGGCCGCCAAGACCAAAGGAATAAAGTAAAATTCTCTAAAAACAGAATGGTAGTGGTATAGGTTGTTTTTGGTTAAAAAAATGACCAAAGTTATTGTTACTAGTAAAGATAATACAATGGCTGTCTTTATAGTTAAATTATTAATCATATGAAATAGATAAAATACTGTAATATTTAATTAATATTCTAATTTAATTGTTTTCATAAGAAAAAGGGGAAAGAACTAAAAAGATAGAACCTATGCTGCGATTGCCTCTCGAACGAAGAACCTATGTAGATTGAAAATATTCATCTCAATGCAGCCCAGCACACTGACCACGTAAAAGCCTATCTTTTAAAAAGCTCCTTTCCCGGCCAAGAATTGTGAGGTTTCCTTACCTTAATATCCTGGTTGCTGCACTAAAGTCAATAAAAATCGGCATGGGACTTCGGTTCTGGCGTGCGCCTTACTTGTTCCTGATGGCTTTACCCCGGAATTTCAATAGAGAGATGGTATTAAATCCCTCAGACCTTTTCCGGGTATTGGGTGATGAAAAGTTTCTCGGCTTCGCCCGTACCGATAAGGATTAACATGTCGTTGCCGGCAAGGCGGAGATCGGGATCAGGGTTGAGGTAAGTTTGTTCACCGCGCTGGATGGCAATGATGGTGCAGCCGGTCTCTTCCCGAATCTTGCTCTCTCTCAGAGTCTTACCGACCAGAGAAGCATGTGTCGTGACCCGAAAGATATTGAGCCCCTCGCTCACCATGAGGACCTTGTGTCTAATGAGAAGATTGAAGATGGTGTTAGCGGCCAAAGAAGCGGCGGACATCACCAGGTTAGCGCCAGCAGTGTGCAGGATGCTGATGTTGCGATCCAGGGTGGCTCGGCTGATGATCTGGATATCCGGCCGCAGGCGGCGGCAGTAAATGGTCAGATAAATGTTCAGGTCGTCGGTATGGGTGGTGACGAAGACTGACGGCGCTTCTTGAATGCCGGCTCGAATCAGGGTGTGGAGATTCGCGGCATTGCCAATGACATACTCGCCGTCTCCTTCGGCGAAGTCGGGATTGCTTTCTATGATCCGAAAGAGGATGCCGCGTTTCCGGAGAGCCTCCGCCGCGGCCCTCCCCACCCGGCCGCCGCCGAGAATAATGATGGGGGTGGTCAACTCCCCGACGTGTTCCATGAACTGGTCGTACTTGGCCAACTGTTCCGCAATGCCTGCCAGGACCAATACCGTGGTGGGTGTGATGACGCTGTCGGGCCTGGGCACCTCAAAGCGCCCTTTTTCCCATAGCCCCACCACGTTTATTCCCGTAGCCTGACGGATGCCACTGTCCATGAGGGTTTTGCCCACCAGAGGAGTGCGCATGGCCGTGGCTTCAGCAATGAGCATTTGGTCGAAATGGCCAATGACATTGGCCCGGGCGCTAATCCCCAAGGCGCGCCGGGCCAGGGCCTGGCCCAGCAATTTCATGAACTGAAATACATGGGTGCTCCCGGCCAGTTGCAAAATGTCGATGGATTCATCCGAATCGGCATTAGTGACGATGGGCGTCTCCTTGGTAATCTCCCGGATAGTGAAGGTGATATTGGTATTCTTCATATCATCATTATTGGCCACTACCAAGGCGGCCTGGTTCACTCGGAGATTCCGGTAGGCTTCCGGGTCATCCAGCTCTCCCGCCACCACGTTATATCCCTGATCGATGAGGTCCATGGCGAGCTGGATATCCGGCGTCAGGATGACATACGGCCGGGAATATTTTTCCAAGAGTTCCACTAGGCTGATGGTAATGGGGTCGTAACTGGTAAAGATTACATGGTCGGTGAAATCTTCCGGCAATTCCCGGGGAACCCGAAGCTTGGATTGCGCTTCGAGCCAGGGGGCGTAAA
Organism: Deltaproteobacteria bacterium; assembly: GCA_016875015.1. Classification (GTDB taxonomy): domain Bacteria; phylum Desulfobacterota; class Desulfobaccia; order Desulfobaccales; family 0-14-0-80-60-11; genus 0-14-0-80-60-11. The sequence goes on from VGSJ01000052.1 coordinate 11,480, forward strand.
AAAAGGTAATAAAGGTAAAAGGTAACATAATCAGAAGAAATACTATCCCGAGGAGCATCACGATGATAGAAAATATCTTGCCCAGATCGCTGGAAAAGGTGATGTCTCCGAACCCTAAAGTGGACATAACGGTTAGGGTCCAGTAAAGGCCGGTTATCCAAGAGTATTGGCGGCCTTCATATTGCATAAGAAAGTGGAAAGTAATACTAAAAGCAATTATCAATAGACCCAGGACCAAAATAAACTTGAGTAATGACCGGACTTTATTCTTGGTCTCTCGGCCCTGGAGAAAAAACATCATTTGGGATGGAAGAAATTTCATCATTACCTCGGGGGAAAAAATGACCAAGCCAGAATTAAGGTTATAGCCTTGGAGTCGATTCAGTCCGTCAGGTTGCCGCCTATGAGATATTCTGGTAATATATCAGACATCTGTCATGCTTGCATCATGGCGTCCAGCCATTATTGGGTGACCATAGGTGCAGCCGTGATAATCAGCCTTGATGCGGCGATGTTCTTCGAGAGAGAAGTTGGGGGCCTGGCGGGAAAAGATATCCCTTTGGCGCCGGCGCCACTTTTGGATGAAGAGCCATGATGTTTGAAAACATGTTCTACGAGATCACCGCAATTCTCTTGGTAGCTGGGGCGTTAGGCGTTATCGGGCTGGTGCTGCGGCAACCACTAATTGTGTCTTTATTGGCAGCGGGGATTCTGGTTGGGCCTTCCGGCATCGGTCTCATCACCAGCCATGACCAGATCGAGCTGTTGGCCCATATCGGCATTGCTCTTTTGCTTTTTGTGGTGGGGCTCAAGCTGGACCTCCACCTCATCCGCACCATGGGCAAGGTGGCCTTGGCCACCGGCCTGGGGCAGGTGATTTTTACGTCGGTCTTCGGTTTCCTCATCGGCCTGGGGCTGGGACTGCCGCTGGTGGAAGCTATTTATGTAGCCGTGGCCCTGACTTTTTCCAGCACCATCATCATCGTCAAACTCCTCTCCGACAAGCGGGAGATAGACTCCCTGCACGGGCGTATCGCCATCGGTTTTCTTATCGTCCAGGACATTGCCGTCGTCCTGGTGATGATCGTCCTGACCGCCATGGGAAGCCGAACTGGTCGTGAGGGGGCCGTTTTCTCCCAACTCTTATGGGTTTTGGGAACGGGAGCCGCATTTTTAGGAGGAATCGCCCTGATGATGCGGTATGTTCTGCCCACCTTCCTGAAATATCTGGCGCGCAATCAAGAGCTCCTGGTCCTTTTTGCCGTAGCTTGGGCCATTTCTCTGGCCACCCTGGGGGATGCCCTGGGGTTCAGCAAAGAGGTGGGGGCCTTTCTCGGCGGCGTTTCTTTGGCTTCGACTCCCTACCGGGAGGCCCTGAGCACCCGCCTGGTAGGCCTGCGTGACTTCCTGCTCGTCTTTTTTTTCATTGATTTGGGAGCGCGGCTGGACCTGTCGGTGTTGGGGGCCCAGGCGGGAAAGGCCATGATCTTTTCCCTTTTTGTCCTTATCGGCAATCCCCTCATTGTCCTGGCCATCATGGGGTATCTGGGCTACCGCAAACGCACCGGCTTTCTGGCCGGGTTGACGGTGGCCCAGATCAGCGAGTTTTCCTTGATCCTGGGAGCACTGGGGCTAAGCCTGGGCCACATCACCATGGAGACCATGGGCTTGATCACCCTGGTGGGGTTGGTGACCATCGGCGCCTCCACCTATTTCATCCTCTATTCCGGACCGCTCTATCAGAGATTATCCCCCTGGCTCAGGCCCTTTGAGAAAAAGGTGCCCCATCGGGAAGCTACGCCGGACTGTCCGGTGCCCGTCCCGGACTCCGACATTATCATCATCGGCCTGGGAAACTTTGGCAGCGGCATCGCCCTCCGGCTGCTCCAGAGAAAAAGAAAGCTGGTGGGAGTGGACTTTGACCCGGAAGTGTTGGAGGCCTGGAGAAAGCAGGGTCTGCCGGTTTTTTACGGCGACATGGGTGATCCGGAAATCCTGGAACATTTGCCCCTGCGCCGGACCCGCCTAGTGGTCAGCACGGTGCGGGACCGGGACCTGAACCTGAGCCTCCAGAAGAACCTCAAAGCCCACGGCTACCCCGGCAAGGTGGTGCTCACCGCCCGCCATGAGGAGGAGGCCCAGGACTTTCTGGCGGCCGGAGCGGATATTGTCCTGCGTCCCTTCTTCGATGCGGCCGAACAGGCGGCGGATTCCCTCACCGCGGCCTTGCATGTCTTCACCGAAGGTTCTGACTGGCCGGGGACCCTTGGTATTTTCCGCCTGGAGGGGGGGTCGGCTTTTTCCGGTCGGACCATTGCGGACATTCCCCTGCGCCAGGAAACCGGTGTCACCATCATCGCCGTCACTCGGGCGGGAAAGACCTTTTTTGACCCCGACCCCCACCTGCCGCTGTATCCCGGAGATCGCCTGGTGCTCCTGGGAGACCCCGAGGGCTTGGCCCGGGCGGAGACTTTTCTAGCGGTTAACCGGATTCAGGCGGCATCCCCCGAGGAGGAACGGTTCAGCCTCGCCGAAATCCCCCTGGCTGCCGCCTCCCCTCTGGTGGGGAAGAGCCTCGCCGAAATTAAATTTCGGGAGAACTACGGGGTTTCCGTCATCGTCATCCGGCGGGACGGCCGGCAGTTACCCACCCCGTCGGGAAAGGAAATTCTTCAGGCCGGAGACACCCTCATCGTGGCCGGGAAAGCTGAACTCGTCAAGATATTGGCGGGAAAGGCCCCTTTATGAGGGAAGCTATTTCTTCCTGAGGGGTTTTCCCCGGGAGGTGAAGGAAATCCCCTGCTGTCCGGCTGCACCGATCATCACCCCTTCCATAATCGGTTCGTTGACTTCCATTTCAGCCCGCCACTCCACCAGGAAATTGGCCCCCGAACCGCCTTTGGTGTCCGATTCCTTGACAATGAACCGGGTGGAGGCCATGGGCTTGAGGGTCAGGGGCTGGGGCAGGTAACTTTTAATGAGCTTGCCGTCTGAATCATAATAATCCGCCTTGACAATGGAGATGACATGAGTAGGGTCGGTATTGCGGAGGCTGAGAATGCCTGTCAGCAGAATCTTACGTTCGTAATCGCCATGATAAACATGTGAATAAACAGGGACATAAACAAGTTGCCCCTTGGAGAGCCCCTCCTCTGGCCCCGCCTGGGCTGCGGGTATAGGAAGAACCAGGAGCGTCACCACGTACACGATAAATAAGAACAAACCCCGAGTTAGCAGATGCATACCCCCTCCCTTGCTGTTATTTTTCCAAACTAAGGAGTTTCCCCTGAGAGCAGAGCCCCGGAAATCTCCTTGAACAAATCGGCCAGGCGAATCAATCCTGCCACTTTGTTGTCCTCCAGCACCGGTATCCTTTCGACGTTTTCCTGAAGCATCAAGGAAAGAGCTTTTACCAAAGAATCGCTACCGGCCACGGTTACCTTAAAGGGACTTATGATTTCGCTAACCTGCTTTTGGGCCTGTTTCTTTAATTCAGGTCCTACAAGGTCAGCCCAGGATAGCGCCGCTCCTCCAAACTCTCCCAAAATATCGCTTTCCAGTCCCCGGACGATGTCTTTCAGGGTTAAGATGCCGAGTAGCCCGTATTTCTCATCAAAAACCAGCACGGCCCTGGGTTCGAATGAGCCCTCAAATTTTATCGCCGCTTCCCGGACAATAATTACCGCCTGGTTCAAGGTGAACCAATAAGGGACATGGGGGTAATCCTCTAAGGGTCTGTCATAAAATAAATCTATCAAGATTGATGGATTCGTAAAAAGTCAGAAAAGGCTCTATTTATGGAATTCGCTTTCAATAAAATCAATGAGTTACAACCCGGTTTTTTGAAAATTCTTACTTTTTACGGAACCATCACGATTAATACCCGTCTGGAATCCATCTTCAGACTCCTTGCTGTCTCAACCGACCGTTGGAATGGTAAACGTAAAGGTGCTCCCCTGACCTGGCACCGAGTCGAGCCAGATGGTTCCCCGGTGGTCCCGCACCACTTCCCTGCAAATAGCCAGTCCCAAGCCACTGCTGCCCGCGCTGCCGTCTTGTTTGACCTGGACAAATTTGTCGAATATACGGGATTGGACTTCGTAGGGTACCCCTTCACCGTCATCTGCTACGGCTAAATGTACTTGACTGCCTATCCCTTCGCCTTTGATCCTGATATGGCCGTTTTCGGGGGTATGACGCACTGCATTGGCCAACAAGTTAACGAGAACCCAAACAATCTTGTTGGCATCTACTTTCACCGGGGGCAAATCTTCGGGAACTTCCACCGTGAGCCCAATGTTCTTGGCATCCATCTGCGGTTTCGTAACCGCCAAGGCTTGATCCACAAGAAAGCCGGGATCGACCTGTTCAAAGGCCAGATCCATTTTTCCGGCCTCAATCTTTGACAGATCCAAAAGGTCGTTGACCAAGGCCCGGAGACGCTGGACGTCTTCATGACATGCCGCCAGCAGTTCCCGCTCTCCGTCGGTCAATTTCGCCGCGGCCGACTCTATGAGTAAATCGACGTTCATACTCACGGTATTGAGCGGAGTGCGCAACTCGTGTGAAGCCGTCATCACAAATTCGCTCTTTAACCTATCCAACTCCCGCAGCCGGGTTATGTCACGGAGCATTATAACTACGCCCTGAATCGCATTAGATGAGGACCGCATGGGTACGATGGAAAACTGATAGTGCTGGTCCCTCTGCATATCTTCCGCTTAGAGTTCCACCTGACTTCCCAGCTCCACCACCCGATTGGGCGGAATGTTAAAAAAGGTGGTAACATTCCAGGAGTTTCTGGAGAGGTAAGCGAACAGTCCCTTGCGCCAGCCGGACATAAGCCCTCCGCCGGTGCTCAGGAGCGTTTCCCTGCCCACGTAGAATGTAACGGAATACGTATCAAGGTTCAGGCCCTGCCCGGTGGCGATATCAAGGATTTCCGGGATGTTGGGGGTTTCCATGAAGCCGTATGAGGCTATCAGGCGATAGAACCCTTTCCCAAGGTTGGTGATGGCCACCCGCTCTTGTCGGGTGACAAACGGGGTGTTGGTGGATACGATGGACATCAGGATCACCCTCTGGGGAAGGGAATCGGTGTGTTTCAAAAGATGGAGCATGGTTATAGGCGTCCCCGTGGGGGAGACCGAGAGGAAGACTCCGGTACTGTGAGTTCGCATCAGTTTGTATCTCTGAACATCCTTTAAAATGACCTCCACGGGAACCTGGGAGTCCGCGAAACGCTTGGCAAGCAGTGCCCGACCGTCCCGCCAGGTGACCATGACCAGGGTGAGTAGGACGGCCATCGAAACCGCTAACCAGCCGCCGTCAACGAACTTGAGGAGATTGGCGCCGAAATAGGAGAGATCGAAGAACATGAAGATACAAGCGGGCACTAAGGCTTTCCAGGCCGGCCAATCCCAGTTGTAGCGGGCGACGTAGTAATAGATGATGGTGGTGATGGCCATGTTGCCCATGACTGCGATACCGTATGCTGCGGCGAGTCCGCTGGATTGTTTGAAGGCCAGGGCCAGTCCCAGGCAGCCGACCATCATTATGGTGTTTACCCAGGGCATATAGATCTGACCCTTGGTTTCGCCGGAGGTGTGGACGATGCGGAGCCGGGGGCAGAAGCCGATCTGGATGGCTTGCTGGGTGAGGGAGTATACCCCGGAGATCATGGCTTGGGAGGCGATGACCGCGGCAATGGTGGCCAGGCCCACCATGGGGTAGAGGAGAACCCGGGGCACCAGTTCAAAAAAGGGGTTGACCGCCGCGTGGGGGTTTTCCAGGAGCAGGGCGGTTTGGCCAAAATAATTGAGCACAAGAGCGGGAAAGACCACTACGTTCCAGGACAGCCGGATAGGTCCCCGGCCGAAGTGGCCCAAGTCGGCATAGAGGGCCGAGGCGCCGGTGAGACAGAGCACCACCGCGCCCAGAACCACTGCGCCGTGCAGGCGGTTAACGGAAAAAAAGAACACGGCGTGGCGCGGATCTAAAGCCGCCAGAATTTCAGGTCTCCTGAGTACTTGGGCCAGACCCAGGGCGGCGATGGCAGTGAACCAGAACAGCATGATAGAGCCAAAGACCTTGCCGATGCGCTCGGTACCCTGATACTGGAAGAGAAAGAGGCCCGCCAAGATCCCACAGGCAATAGGCAAGACAAAGGGCTCAGCGGCCTTGGTGGCCACATTGAGGCCCTCCACTGCGGAGAGCACCGAGATAACCGGAGTGATAATGCCGTCACCATAGAATAAGGCAGCCCCGAAGATGCCCAAGAATATTAGGCCCTTTACCGTTCTCTCAGATAAGTGTTTAGCGCCTTTCCCTAAAAACAGGGCCGTCAGGGCAAACATGCCGCCTTCCCCTTCATTGTCGGCCATTAAGATAAATATTACGTACTTGATCATGACCACTATCGTGAGAGACCAGAAGATGAGGGACATGACACCCAGGAGGTTGGCCGGGGTCAAAGCGATGCCGTGGGTGCCGTGGAAACATTCTTTAACGGCATACAGGGGGCTCGTGCCGATGTCCCCGTATACCACCCCTAGAGAGCCAAGGGCCAGGAGGATGGTTTTTTTAAGGTCTTTGCTATCGGAGGGAGAATGGCCCGGGGCGCCAGACTCGACATTACCTGGATCGGGCTGAGAAGGGCGCCCCCCGCCCTTTGAAGAATCGGTATCCATGACCTGCTCCAAACCGTTATTACGGGAGGACCCGCCTCATGGACCAATAGTCCTTGAAGTTTCTTTCGCACTCATGACGTCAGCTGAAGGGCTCGAGCCAATGATTGTCCTCACCGGGTTGCATTATGCCCCAAAATTCTCGAGTCCCCCGCTATCGTCCACCATAGCGAAACTCAACGATTAAAAGTTTATAACCCCTTAAATAAGTCCTTCAAGAACGTTGGCTGGTCCGCATCGACAAATGGTTCAGGACAAAATAGAGGGGGAGGTGGCCGTAATCAATAGACTAAAAGCAATTACCGGCCAAGCGCTGCGGACTACCGCCTTTGACCTGCCCCAAGCAATTGTACCAAGTTTTAAGCTAGGTTAGGGTTCAAGTCAAGTCAGAGATCTTGGCGGAGCATAGCGTAGCCAGGATCTCTGAGAATCACCTCAATGGCCACGGATGCTGGGGGCCGATAACCCAAAGCGCTGTGGGGCCGTACCGTATTATATTCCTGCCGCCACCGCTCTATCAGGATTTGGGCCTCCTTCAGGGTGTAGCAAATCTCCCGGTTGAGCAACATTGTACCGGAACCCCGGCGATCAGCCGATCACTTCATTCCGCTCCATGAGTCGCTCCAGTTCCTCTGCCTTGAGGACCGCCGGTTTTCCCCGAAGCAGGCGTTCCACCACCGTGAGCAGGTGTTGGGCGGTCAGCTCGTTGGGCAGGCAGACATAATCTGCCCCGGCGTTGTAGAGGGTCAGGGCCCGGGAGGGGCTTTCGGCGGTGACAATGATCCGGGCCTTAGGGGCGATCTTCTTCATCTGGTCAATGAGTCTCAGATTACTGGTTCCCACCAGGATTTCATCGGAAATGGTGGAGATCACGATCTTGGCTTCGCTAATGCCGGCATGATGCAAAGTTTCCGGGTTGCTGATATCGCCGTAGATGACCTTGATGCCGTGGAGCGGCAATCGGTGCAATACCTGCGGGTTAAAATCCACCACCACAATCTTGTCTTTAAGGTCAACTGCCGTGTCCTCGATCTCCCGGATGAAGGCGCTGGCGACCCGAAAAAAGCCCAGCAGGGCGATATCTTTGGAGGGCGCCGCCATCTCGTCCGCAGGGGCGCTCTTGAGATCCTTGAAGCCAACCCGTTCCACGATTTTACTCAAAAAACCTTGGAGCTGATGGCTGTATTTGATCATGTAGGTGGAGGAAATGGAGGTGATCACAAAGACAAAGATAATAATGGCTTGGATGTCCGAGACGATATGCTGGCTCTTCAGGCCGATGGCAGTGATCACCAGGGCGAACTCGCTGGCCTGGGACAGGTTGATGGAGGTCAGGAGGCTCACCCGGTTGCCGTTCTTGAGAAAATAGAGGATGGGGTACACCGACAGGAACCGGGAGGCGACGAGAAAGAGGGCCGTCGCCCCCGCCACTAAAAAAATTCCCAGGTTATTCATCGGATTGGGAATTTCCATCCCCAAGGCCACGAAAAACAGGGTGATGAAAAAGTCGCGGATGTTGACGATTTTTGAAATGATGTCAAGGTTGTAAGGAAAAGTGGAGATGGCAACGCCGGCAATCAGGGCCCCCATTTCCAGGGACAGGTTGAAATAGCCGGCCAGGGCGCAGATGAGGAAGCACCACCCCAGGGAGGCCACCAGCATAAGTTCCGGCAGCCGGGCGATCTTCCGGAAGAGGTGCCCCAGGACATATTTGCTCAGCGTCATACTGATGACGATGAGCAGGGCGGCCTCGCCGAACTGGATCAGGATCGACAGGATTTGGGGGTTGCTGAGGGAGGTCTGGATGCTCAGCAACACGATGGCCCAGATATCTTGAAACACCAGGACCCCCAGGGTAAGCCGGCCGGCCAGGGTGCCCAGTTCAAACTTCTCATAGAGCAGTTTCACCACGATGGTGGTGCTGCTCAGGGCCAGACACACCGCCAGGTAGAGCAGATCGTATTGGCCGCCCAGGACCTTGACGCCGAAAATCTTGTACTCAAAGGGCTCGCCGATGGTAAACCCCAGCAGTATGAAGAAACCGAAGCCCATGGCGGCGCACAGGATGAACTGAAAAATGCCCGTGGCAATCATGGACTTGCCCGATTCTTTCAGCTTGTTGAGGTTCATTTCCAGCCCGATCATGAATAAGAGGAGAATCAGGCCGATTTCCGTGATGATCTTAATGTCTGCCTGGCTGCTCACCCAGCCGAATCCGAATTGAGGGCCGATGGCCGCCCCGGCGGCCAGATAGGCTAAAAGGAGAGGCTGCTTGGTCAGATAGGCTATAAAGGCCAGCGCGGTGGCGGCCATGATGCTGATGCCGATGGCCGAGATGAGGCTGTGGCCCCCAGCGTCACCGCTGGCCCAAGCGGCTTCGGGCCTCAAGACCACGGCCACCGCCAGCAGAAAGAGAGCGACTGGCCGGCGTTTGCACCGGACCAGCCGGTTTGGAATCAAAACCGCGGACATCTTGCCAGGCAGACGAAGCCTCGTGACCATGCCTTCCCCCCAAAGGTGTATCGGATGGATATCAGAAGTTAGTTAAGGACCCGATGACGTGGTTAACTTATTATAATATACCATAAATAAGGGGGGGTTTTAACATATGGTCGCCGAAGGATTATATGAGAATGCCCGAAATCTGGGGAAAATTGACTTTCCGCCTCAATTTGTGCTATTTTGCCACCTGCGAGAAGAATTGGTTTCGAGAAAAGGACCGTTTGGGAGATTTTATCCGGGCAAAGGGGCTCCAAAACCTGATTGGGACAGAACTATCTATGGATGCGGTATAATCTTGGTTAAGGCTAACCTGGTCCCCAAGGTTTTACTTCGCGTGATCATTGCGTCAATAATGCGGTTGGCAATTCCCCTTACCCCGGCCCTCATGGAGAAAAGGAGATGCTGATGAAGATGGTTAACCGGTTATTCTCAATGATAATTATGGCGGCACTGCTTGTTTTTACCTTGGGCGGGTCGGCGCTGGGCGAGGCTAAACGGCTAAAGGGCCAAACGGTTTATATACCGAGTTATTCAAATGTTATCAGTGGACCACCCATCTACATGGTGATCCCTCTCCGGGCTAACCTGGTGATCCATAATACCGACCCGGCCCAGCCGATCACCATATCTCGCATAGATGAATACAACACCGAAGGCCATAAAGTCTGCAGCCACCTCATAGCACCTATTATTCTCAATCCGCTGGGAGCTATGCGAACGGTGGTGAAGGAGTCTAAGAAAGAAGCAGAAGGTCTGGGTTCTAATTTCGTTATCCAGTGGCAAGCTGAGAAAAAAGTAAATGAACCTATTATTGAATGCCTGATAATCGGCTCATTAGGGGCCCAGGGGTTTTCT
>VGSJ01000053.1 GCA_016875015.1 Deltaproteobacteria bacterium
GCCGCTCAAGAGATAGGCCTGGATAAAACATTTTGAGTTGTTGGCCTTTGGCCTGTTGCCCCATCATCGAAGGTTCCCTCTCTGGTCTAGGAAGATGGGCTATTTTACCACAATAACCAATAATTACCAGCAGTTAATTAACTTTTTTCCGGACCTTAAAATGATTTTGGCCATGAAAAACAACCAGCCCCAGGCCGATTTGGGCAACAGCCCGTCCTGCTTGGGAAACAGAAAAAAATTCGCCGGCCACAGGCCGCCATTTAACTGGTTACCGAGCACCGATCACTACTTCAAGAAATCCTTCTCCTCCCCCAGGCCCCTTTCCTTGGCGCGCCGGTAAACCGCCAGCCCCAGGGCCAGGTCCTGGATGATGAGGCCGGTGGAGTCAAACACGGTGATCTCCTCGGGCGCCACCCGCCCCGGCTTCTTTCCGGCCACAATGTCTCCCAAAGAGCCATAGACCTGCTCCGGAGTCAGATCGCCTTGGGCCAGGGGCACGTTGATCTCCCCGGAGTGGGACGCCTGGGCCCAATCGTCCACCACCACTTTGGCGGCGGTGAGAATCGCCGGGGCCAGTTCCTGTTTGCCGGCGGCATCCGCGCCGATGGCGTTGATATGGGTCCCCGGCGACACCCACTCCCGGGCCACCACCGGGGTCCGGCTGGGAGTGGTGGCGACCACGATGTCCATTCCCGTAACCGCTTCGGCAGGGTTTTCCGTGGGCCTGGCCTCGACCCCATAGGTAGCCACCACCTGCTCCGCAAAGGGGCGGGAGCAGGTCAGGTGGCGATCATAGATCACGATTTCCTGGATGGACCGCACTTTTAAGATGGCTGCGATCTGGGTGCGAGCCTGGGCCCCGGCGCCGATCAGCCCCAACCGGGTGGCATCGGGGCGGGCCAGGTACTTAACGGCTATCCCTCCCGCCGCCCCGGTGCGGTAGTCGGTGATCTGGGTGCCGTCCAGATCGGCGAACTCCAGGCCCGTGTCCGGGTCATTCAGCAGGATCTTGGCCATCACCGTCAGCAAGCCCCGGGCGGGGTTGCCGGGATGGACATTGACCCACTTCAACCCGCAGATGTGGTCCCGGGGCAGGAAAATCTCGCCGTACATGGCCCGGAAATCTCCCTGAGCCAGGGTTAAATAGGCTTTGGGGGGCATGTTCACCCGGCCCTCGCCGTAGGCCCGAAAGGCCTCCTGGGCCGAGGTCAGCGCCAGATCCATATCCAGCACCTGCATCACCTGGGAACCCGTTAACACTAAGCTCATAGCAGCACCTTTTCACTCATCTGAAAGTTCAAAGTTCAAAGTTCAAGGTTCAAGGTCTTTAAGGTGCAATAGCAAGTTTAAACCCAAGAAAAAAGCATTTTTTATTGGCTGAACCATAGCCCCGGACCTTTGAAACTCAACTATCGAGCGCCTTGAACCTTGAACCTTGAACTAATCCTCGCCCCACAGGGATACCACCTGGAAACGGTCCACGTCCACCAGCCCCAGGTCCGTGAGTTTCAAGGCCGGGATGACCGCCAGGGCCAGAAAAGACAAAGCCATGAAAGGATCTGGCAAGGCGCCCCCCAGACCGTGGTAAGCCTGCTTGAGACGGGTATAGGCCGCGGCCACCCGGGCCAGGGGCCAGGGACTGATCAACCCGGCAATGGGGAGCGCCAGATCGGCCAAGACCCGGCCGCCGGCCACCACCGCCATGCCGCCCCCCAGATCCGCCAGATGGCGGACCGCGTGCAGCATGTCGGCTTCATCGGCTCCTACCACGACGATATTGTGGGAATCGTGGGCCACGGAGGAGGCCAGGGCGCCCTGGGGCAATCCGAACCCCTGGACCAATCCCAGACCCAGGTGGCCGGTGCCGTGATGCCGTTCCACCACGGCCAGTTTCAGAATGTCCTGTCCGGGGTCCGTCGCCAACCGGCCATTACGGACGGGCGCGGGCCAGAGGCGCTTTTCGGTGAGCAACTGGCCGGGAACCAGGCCGATAACCTTGACCACTTTTCCGGTTGCGGGGGGCGAGAACGCTTCCAGGCCCGGGTCTTTCACGTTCAGGGGAAAGGTCGGCGGGGTCGGCGACGGGGAAACTTCCGGCGCCGCCGCCAGTTTGCCCTTATCTACCATCAGTTTGCCGCCCTTCAGCACCTTGTCGATGCGAAATTCGGTGAGGTCCTCCACCACCACCAGGTCGGCCGCAAGTCCCGGAGCCACGGCGCCCCGGTCCCGGAGGCGGAAATATTCCGCCGGATTTAAGGTCACCATAGTCACCGCGGCCAGGGGGTCCAGCCCCAGGGAAACCGCCTGGCCAAGGAGGTGGTTGAGATGCCCGGTGCGGGCCAGGTCTTCGGGGTGGTTGTCATCGGTGACCAGCATGGTGCGCCGCAGGCAAGCGGGGGTCACGGCCGGGAGGAGATCAGCCAGGTTTTTGGCCAGACTGCCTTCCCGGAGCATCAGGTAAAACCCCAATCCCATTTTCTCCCGGGCCTCCCCCAGGCAGGTGCATTCATGGTCGGAGCCGATACCGGCCAGGCGGTAGGCGTTGAGAGCCCTCCCGGAAAGCCGCGGGGCATGGCCATCCACCGGCCCCTGGGGGAAAAGGGCGAGCTTAGCCAGGAGCCCCGGGTCGCCGGCCACCAGACCGGGAAAATTCATCATCTCCGCCAGTCCCAGGACGCGGGGGTGCCGCCGGTATGGGTCCAAGTCCCCGGCCTCCAGACGCGCCCCGGAGGTTTCCAGGGGAGAGGCCGGCACGCAGGAGGGCAGCATGAAGAAAAAATCCACCGGCAGGCCTTCACTGGCGCCCAGCAGATAATCCAGGCCTGCCGCGCCCCAGACGTTGGCGATCTCATGGGGGTCGGCCACCACGGTGGTCGTCCCGAGGGGTAACAGGGCCCGGGCCAGTTCCCGGGGAGTAAGCATACTGCTTTCCAAATGGAGGTGGCCATCGATGAAACCCGGCAGGATGTAACGGCCGGTCACGGCCAGTCTGGGGCCGGGGTAATCCCCCAGGCCGACGATGATCCCGTCGAACAGGGCCACATCCGTTTCCTGCCATTCACCGGTGTAGACATTGGCCAGCCGACCGCCGGTGAGCACCAGTTCCGCCGACACTTCCCCCCTGGCAGCCTGAAGCCGTCTTTGCAGTCTCTCCATCCACATAAAAGGGTTCCAATTATCTTGTTAAAATACTTACATAAGGTTTGTTAGGGGGCAGTTTAGTGGAAAAGAGCCGCCGACGCAATAAGGAGATGCGATGGCCTCGTTGCGGCGGACCAAAAGCAGGCGGGCTTCTGACCGGGTTGATTCAACGGGAACCAGGCGGTTTTTCGGGAAGGGGAAACCGCGGCCTTGATGCCAGGGTGGGCTATCTGAAGGTTGTGATGGGAACCTGAATGAGCCCCCGCCGGGATACACCCGGGCAGGCGCACCTACAGTTAAGAATATTCCGGAAGCGCCAGAACCCAGGCTTCCGGGGAATAAGTCAATTTCAGGACGGCGTTAAGTATCGTGGGAGTATTCCCGGAGCTTATGTTTCAGGCGATACATGGCCTGGGTGTGCAACTGGGAGATCCGGGATTCGGTATAACCCATGATCTGGCCGATCTCCTTCATGGTGAGTTCTTCATAATAATATAATGATACCAGTAGCTTCTCTTTATCAGGCAAGGATTCGATGGCCTGGACCATAACTTCCTGGAGTCCGGAAAAATGTACTGCCAGAAACGAATCCCGGGCATTATCGTCATTAATAGTCTCCAGGACCTCATGATCGAGATAGCCCGCATGCCCACCCGTGGTTTTTCTGCCTTCCTCCAGAGCCACCACAGAAACCGTCTTGGTTTCATCCAGGAGTTGGTAGAACCGCCCTATCTCCAAGCCCATGAGTTCGGCCACCTCTTCGGCTTCGGCCGGCCTCCCCAGACTTCTCTGCAAGGTGGCGTACGCGTCTTCGATAAGATGAGTTTTTTTGCGCACGGACCGAGGGATCCAGTCCAGACTCCGCAGTTCATCCAGCATCGCCCCCTTGATGCGGAATTCAGCATAGGTTTTAAAATTTATGTTTTTGGAAGGGTCAAACTTCTGGACCGCATCAATTAATCCGATAATGCCGGAGCTGATCAGATCTTCCATGGAGATGTGGGAGGGTAGCCGCAGGGCCAAACGAGAGGCGATATACTTGATCAATGGCGCATATTGCAGCACCATCTGCTCCTGCCATTTGGGATCCAGTTTTGCGGCACCATATTCAGGGATTGCTTCTCTGTTGACCTGGGCTACCGATAGTTCTTCCATGATTTCCCCGCTTTCGTGAACCCGAGCGCGATCATAGTAAACGACGCCAAAAGAATTTGATATTGCCGTCAATGGCAGGCTGCGGCTTGGTTTCCCACAAAGATTGCGCAATCATGACAAAAGACTTGCTGGCCGGAGACTGGGGATAGAGGGCCAGGACCGGCTGCTGTCTCATTACCGCTTTGGGCAAGGCTTGATCGTAAGGGACAAAGCCGAGATAATCCAAGGTGATCTCCCGGCCCAGGAAACGCTCCGCCACCCTGAGCAGGGTACGATGGACCAAATCCGCCTCCCGGTGGTGAGTCAGACCATTCACCAACAGCTTGAAGCTGGTCTCGCCATGCTGAGACGCCAGGATCTTGATCAGGGCATAGGCATCGGCGATGGCGGGCGGCTGGTTGTTGACCACCAGGATGCGCTCCTGGGCGCCAATATTGAAAAACAGGACATTTGGCGAAATGCCGGCCCCGGTATCGATCAGCACCACATCCACATCTTCGGTGTAATGGTCCATTTCGTTGAGCAGGAAAAGCTTCTGAAATTCATCCAGTATCGCCAGTTCGGCGATCCCGGAAGAGGCCGGCAGAATTTTAAGACCTCCAGGACCATCCACGATCATTTCAGCGAGTTTGAGGTGACCGGCCAGGGCATCCTGAAGGGTGAACTGAGGGGTTAAACCCAGCAGGATATCCAGATTGCCCAACCCCAAATCAGCATCAATCAGGAGCACGCTAAGGCCGCGCTGGGCCAGGGCCAGCCCCAGGTTCACCACGACATTGGATTTGCCCACCCCTCCCTTGCCGGAGGTCACCGAAATAACCCTGAGGGGGCCCGCGCTCTCCCATCTTTGGGGAGAGGCGATTCCCTGGGGCGCCTCATGCAGTTCGGGCGCACCCGATGCCGGTCTGATTTCTGCTCCCATGCTTGCAATCCCTTATAAGTGGGGCCAACGTAAATCGGCCAGCACCATCAGCCAGTTTGATAAATTTTGGCAACGGGTAATTCGGCGGGGTTCCGGGAACCCCCGGCCTCTTGACGCGATCTCCTGGGGTAAGTCGCGATGCAGGGAACCTGGTCCGCTCTCAGCTTCCCTCAGCCCCTCAAACAGAACCGCCAATTCTTCCGGGGTTACTACCTGGTTCATCTCCGCCCTCCGGCTCTCAGCCTGCTTGCCACCATCATTGCCTCAAGACCAAATTCCCTGGGGGGGCGGCGGCCAGGCGCTTTGATTCACAGCTTGGCGCTCTCACCGTCTCGATTACCCCAGGCTCGCCCCTAAACCCAGCCTTCGTTCACCTAATCAGCAATGATTGTGCCAGGTTCGGGACGCGTTAAGTTCACCTCCTAAAACATGCAGCGCGGCGCGGGGCGTCGGTTTCCTTTTTTAAACCAGACATCCGCGATAAATTGATTAACCTGTTTGAATCACTTAATAAATTATGCTTCAGGTTTTCCGGGGGGGCGGGCGACGCCGGTCACGGGGGCCGGGGAAATGCCCGGGAGGCGGGGGCCAAGTCCCGGCAAGAGCGTCCGGCTCCGTCATATTTTTGACACAAAGGGAATTTTCATTGCCAAAGGTTTGGACCTATGCTAAAATAAATTGAATTAATTCACTAAAATAGGCACCTTACCCGTATGCCCCGCCCTGGGGAGCCCGACTACTACCGGAGCCAGGCCCGAGCCGAAGGATATGTGGCCCGAGCTGTCTACAAGCTCAAGGAGGTGGATGAAAAATACCGCCTCATCAAGCAGGGCCAACGGGTCCTGGACCTGGGGTGCAGCCCGGGGTCATGGCTGCAATATATCGTCTCCCGCGTTGGCCCCGGCGGCCTGGTGGTGGGGGTGGATGCCACCCCACCGGCAATCGAGGTAGTCCCGCCCCTATACTTTGTGCACGGTGAGGTCACAAGTCTAGACTTAGATACCATAATTGCCATCAGCCCGATGTTTGACGTGGTGTTGAGCGACCTGGCCCCGAAAACCACGGGTATGCGCCAGGTAGACCAGCAACGGTCCCTGGAACTGGCTTCGCTGGCCTGGGAGTTGGCCCGGAAGCTGCTCCGAACCGGCGGCCATTTCCTGGTCAAAGTCTTTGAGGGGCCGGATACCTCTACCCTGGCGGCGATTCTGAAGCGGAATTTCAGTCTCTGTCGGCCGATAAAGCCGGCCGGGTCCCGTCCCGCCAGCCGGGAAATCTATCTTTTAGGCCTCAAGAAACAGGGCGCGCGGTGAAACCGTTTTCTGTTTTCTGTTTTTCGTAAATAAAAGCACCATCAATGAGTTGAATATCTTATTGGTGTATACGACCGTGAAACTGGTATAAGTCAAGGAGGGGCCCATCCAGATGTCTGGTCATTCCAAGTGGAGTACGATCAAGCGAAAAAAAGGCGCCCTGGACGCCAAACGGGGGAAACTCTTCGGCAAGCTGGCCAAAGAAATCACCGTGGCGGCGCGCCTGGGGGGCGCTGACCACACCGGCAATCCCCGGCTCAAAGTCGCCATTGCCGCAGCCCGGGCCGAAAATATGCCCAATGACAATATCACCAGGGCCATTAAGCGCGGCGAAGGCGGCGCCGGCGGCGCCGCCCTGGAAGAGTTGACCCTGGAAGGCTACGGGCCGGCCGGGGTGGCCCTGATGGTGGAAAGCCTCACCGACAACAAGAACCGCACCGTGTCCGACGTCCGTCATCTCATTACCAAATACGGCGGCAGCCTGGGGGAGCCCGGCTGCGTGGCCTGGATGTTTGATAAGAAAGGGGTCATCGTCTTTGACCGGGAAGGCCTGGATGAAGAAAAACTCATGGAAGCCGCCCTGGAATGCGGCGCCGACGACCTGCAAGGGGATGAGAGTCAATTTGAGGTGCTCACCGACCCGGCCCTCTGGCTCGTAGTCAAGGAAGCCCTGGAGGCCCGGGGGTTTAAGCCGATTTTGGCCGAGCTGCAGTTGCACCCCAAAACCACGGTGCATATCGAGGAAGAAAAGGCCGCCCAACAGGTGCTCAAACTGGTGGAGTTGCTGGAGGATCACGACGACGTCAACGACGTGTTCGCCAATTTCGATATCCCGGACCAGCTGCTTGAGGCCTTGATTTGAGCCCGGTTATCCTGGGGGTGGACCCCGGCTCCCGGCATACCGGTTTTGGGGTGGTCCAGGAGGAGGGCAGCCAAATCCTCCACCTGGCCTCCGGCAGCATCAATCCCGGCTCCCGGCCCCCGTTGGAATCCCGTCTCTGTCAGATTTTTGACGGCCTCTCGGACTTAATCCGGCAGCATCGCCCCCAGGCCATCGCCCTGGAAGACATCTTCCTGGCCACCAACGTCCATAGCGCCTTCGTCCTGGGCCAGGTGCGGGGCGTGGTGCTTCTGCTCGCGGCCCGGTCAACGGTGCCCATCTTTCATTACTCCCCCCTGGTGGTGAAGAAAGCGGTGGTGGGCTATGGCCAGGCCTCCAAGTCCCAGGTGCAGATGATGGTGAAGCAACTCCTGGGGGTCGAACTGGAAAACCAGCACGCCGCCGACGCCCTGGCGGTGGGCATGTGCCACCTGTTTCACCGCCGCTGGCCGGGCGCCTCGCCATGATCGGTTACCTGGAAGGCCAACTCATGGACAAGTCCCCGAACCAGATTTTGGTGAAGGTGGGGGGAGTGGGCTATCAAATCTCCATTTCTCTGTCCACGTTTTATGCCCTGCCCGACCCGCCGGCAGCCGTCGCCCTCCAGATTCATACCCGCCTGCAAGAGGACGCTTTGCAGCTCTACGGCTTTAACACACTGGAGGAAAAGGGCCTTTTCCTGCAACTCCTGAGCATTCCCCGGGTCGGGGCCAGGACCGCTCTGAATATTTTAAGCGGCATCAACCCCGAGGACTTCGCCCAGGCCCTGCTCCAGGGCGATGCTCAACGCCTGGCCGGAATTCCCGGCATCGGCAAGAAATCCGCGGCCCGGATCGTGCTGGAACTCAAAGACAAGCTGCCGCCGGCCCGACGCCCGCGCCCGGCGTCTCCCGGGGAGAGACTGGTCCAGGACGCCCTTTCGGCCCTGCTCAACCTGGGGTACGCCAAAAACCAGGCGGAGAAGGCCCTGGACGCGGCCAAGGCCCTGGGCGCCGGCAGCCTGGAAGACCTGCTGCGGCAATCCCTGAAGTCTTTGGCGAAGTGAGAATCTCCCCCACAAAGCCCATGTCGCTATCCAGATCATACATTCAACTATCCGGCTTTGCTGAGAAATGCTTTCAGTGGCAAGCTGTACGTGCTATTCTTGAATGCCGGTTTCTAAAGGTGCAGGTATTCGCACGTGGCCTCCGATTTCCCCTGGGCTCATCATTATCGGGCGGTGCTGGCCTGGGGTCCATAAGCCACAAATCAACCTACATATTCGCTGATGGGAGCGTATGCGGAAAAATTTTTTAAAATGATTTTCTCTTTATATTATTTTTTGCTATCATGCTTCCCATGAGACAATTCGGCTGCAAGAGAGGGTTCTTCTCCAAATTAAACTGGGCGAGAGGGTTCCCCAAAACCTTTTTTTTACTGCGGTAGCCAAGTCTGCCGCATAATCTCGGATGGTAGGGAATATGGCATTGTTGCTCATTTTATAACTTCTTTGAAAGGAGATATTCTCATGCAATCAATGGCCAAGTCACAGAAATTACGAAATATATTTATTCAGGCTCTATTCGTCATGTTGACGATAGGCTTGTCTCCGGGCTTCGGATTATCCGCTACCTATCAAATCTACCCCACCGCTGATGCTAGTGTTTTTTCGTCTGCTAGTGTTGCAAATACCAATTTTGGAACTGATAATGTCTTACTATTATATATAGCTGGCAGTTCTATTACTCTTTATGCCTATTCCTTTCTAAAATTTGATTTAAGTTCCATACCTTCAGCCGAAATAATTACTGGTGGGACATTGTATGCTTATTGTTACAGCAACACAAACCCGCCTATTCCTACCATTCAAATTCGACCCGTTTCCGATACTACTTGGTTGGAAACCTGAATCACTTGGAATAACAAACCTCCTTACGGAGCCCTTATTGCCTCTACTTTAGGAACTATAGGTTGGAAACAGTGGAGTATTCCTTTAGCGAATCTCCCTGAAACCGGGCTGGTTTCCTTTTTGTTAATGACACAAACGGGCGGTCAATCACATTTTTACAGTAGGGAGTCTGCCACAAACCGGCCGTATCTTCAGGTTACTACAACGGGGAGGCCCAAGGCCTCCCCTGGAACCTATCTCCTCCTTCTGGATTGAACCGGATTTATTGGGGTCTTGAAAAAACAGGAGATTTTACCTTAGCAGTCCTTTCAGGCGGGGTAATCACGGGTCAAAACGCTCTACATTGAACCTGGCAGCCCCTGGGAGAATGGCTATAACCAGAGATTCAATGGGAAGTTGCGTGATGAGTTGCTCAACGGGGAGATTTTCTACACCTTGAAGGAGGCCCAGGGCCTTACGGCCATACTGTTCGCTGCAAGATCACTGCTATCTATCGACCCTGATAAAATCCAGTAAGGTGTGTTGATATGGACATCTTAGATCTATCTAAGACCCTGCCGACAGGTAAAATTTTAATCCCAAGTGTCGGGTCTGATCTGATCCCGGTTTGATGATGGTCAGCTCAAATCTTGGTGATTATCCCTGAATTGACCTCTGCACTTCGGGAAAATTGTGA
This sequence comes from Deltaproteobacteria bacterium, assembly GCA_016875015.1. Classification (GTDB taxonomy): domain Bacteria; phylum Desulfobacterota; class Desulfobaccia; order Desulfobaccales; family 0-14-0-80-60-11; genus 0-14-0-80-60-11. Next base: position 9,973 of record VGSJ01000053.1, read on the forward strand.
TATGGGGGTATCCGGTTGACTCCCTTACCCACTATATGTTGTTTTTAATTAACGACTCCATGAATGGATCGCTAATGAACAAAGGTTCGATAGCAAAGTGCTTTATTCCCTCCCCCTTGATGGGGGAGGGTTAGGGTGGGGTTGGGAATGCTATGTTCTACAGGGGTGTTGCCCAGACACCCCCTCCCCCCAACCCCCTCCCACCAGGGGAGGGGGAGTTTCCGAATCAGGCTGATCTGATGGAATTTCGGGCTTCCGTTCATCCCATATATAGTGGCCGGGAGAGTCAACCGGATAGCCCCATTGTGATATTATTTAACCGAGTTATGGACCGCGAGCCCCGAAATTTCTCCCCATAAGGAAAACCGGCGCCCCATGGTCAGAACCCACGTCCATACCCGGGAATTCCTCGCCTCCCGGCTCAATTTTTTGATTACCACTCCCGAGGTCTTGCGGCTGGTCTACGACATCACCACGTGCACGGTGGAATGGCTGGACCATCCGGACCTGGAGGCCCTGGAGCACTCCGGCGGCCGGGATCTCTTCCCCTGCTTTACCACCTATCTGCAGCGGCACCTCATGGAAGTCCGGGGCGTCATTTATCCTAACCTGACGGAGAATGAGCACGTCATCTATCACGTGATCCGGCTGGAACTGGCGGATTTTCAGTTTTTTTTCCGGCTGCGCACCACCCAAACCGCCTTCCTGCTCTCCCCCTTCCACTGCCGGTTCCTCAGCATACTCTTCGGGCGGCTGGTGATCCAGCATTTGTCTCTGGCCGCCCGGGAACAGGAAGGATTGCACCCCTTTACCGCGTACTCCCTGGAAGAACATGTGGTGGCCGACTATCTCCAGAGCCTGACCCTGGCGCCCTGCGCCACCATCAAGCTGGACGCCCAGGACAACCCCTATGTCGGCTCCATGCTCTACACCGCCGCCGACTTGCGCCGCTGCGGCCTGCTCGATACGGGGCGGCAGGAGGCCATCATCCTGGCCTGGCGCCTGTTCAAGCGTCTCCTCTACTATTCGGTGGAAGGGCAGCGCCTGTTCACCGGGTTTGCCATTCTGACCAACAACCGGCCCCTTTCGTACTACCGGCAACGCTGGCCTTCGCTGCTCTGGTTTCATGAAGCCAACTATACTTCCCTGGACCTGGGACTGCAGGCCCTTCGCCAGTTCCTCCTCAATGCCGACGGGCGCTCCACCTTCCTGGCCATGCACCGCGGCCAGATCGTGGGCCTGCTCAATGTCGTCCAGGGCGCCCAGCGGCAGCTCACCACCGCCGCCGCCTGGCGCGCCGCGTTACCCCTGGCCACTATCTCCCACCGGGGCCGGGTCAGCTTCTGGGTGGCCTTGAAGGGCCGCAACAACCCCCGCATCCGCCTCTCTCTCCTGGAATACCGCCAGGGGCACCTGCATATCCCCCTGTTCCAGGACATCTTCTGGCAGGAACTGGAGCGCCAGCTGAAGGAAGTCTGCCCCGGTTGCTCCATTGACGGGGCCGGGATTCTGCCCCGCCTCAAGGCCCTGCTGGAGGTGGTGCGCCGCAGCGGCCACGGGACCATCTTTCTCCTGGGATTGAGCCAGCGCCGGCTAAATGACCCCCATACCCCCATCGAAAACCAGGTGCGCCTGGCGTCGCCGGTGCCCCTGGCCAAGCCGTGGCTCCAACATCTCGCCGGCCTGGCCAAGTCCGACGGCGCGGTGATCTTCAATGACCGGCTGGAGGCCTGCCAGTTCCGGGCCCGCCTGAAACCCGCCAATATTTGCCTGCTCCCGGATAAGGACGACCTGGGCAGCGGCATGCGCCACCAGGTGACCCGGGAGTTCTCGGCCTACGCCCCGGACGTCCTGGGCGTCTGCGTCTCCCAGGACAGCTATATCTCCCTCTACCGCCGCGGCAAACTGATGAGCCGGCTGTATTAGGGGCAACGAGCTATCAGCAGTCAGCTTTCAGCCCAGACCAATAATTGGCGAAGTCCATCTCCATTTCTGGTGCGCCCGGCGCACCCGGTCGAATATCAGAATACTTGCAGATTCAAAGGCATAACTATTTATGCGCCATGGATTTTTGCGCATCTCCTGATAAAATAGAAAAAATCCCGAGTCATCGTTGCAGCCGGTTCTGACCATTCTTAATCCCCGGGGGGTTCCAGACCGATACCAAGAGAAGGTTTGAGTCGGGACCGCGCCTTCCTTGATCTCCGGGGCGAGAAAAATTGTTTTTACCGTTCTCATGGTCTTGCTTTGGCTGCGCCTGCCTGGGCGAAGGACAGTTCACCGCCGTGGATAAGCATCACAGCTGCCTCAATACCAGGGCCATCATCGAATATTTCGAGGCGCAGTCGCCCGAGGCGGTGCCCGCCTTACTGGCAGGGCTCGGCCCGGAAATCGCCGTCCTTGCCGACCCCCGGGAATTTCTCCTGGAGGCCAACAACTGGGTCTCCAGTGAGGCCGTGATCCAAATGTTCGATAACGCCAGGCGGATTACCGGCCAGGCGGATATCGCCTTCGATATCGGCTTTCAGTCCGCAGCCCGGAAAAAGTTGGGTTATGTCCAGCGGATCATCATGTTTGCCTATAAAAATCCCCGGAGCACCCTGAAACGGGTGCAGGCCATCAACGACAAGTTCAACAAAAATAAACAGATCGAGGTCGTGTCAACCAGCCGGGACCGGGCGGTCATCAGACTGCACTGGTTCCCGCACATTCCCGGGCACCTTGATTTTTGCCGGTTCAACCAGGGCATCTACTCGGGCATTCCCACGGTCTGGAACCTGCCGCCGGCCCAGGTGGTGGAAACCCAGTGTTTTTTTCAGGGGGATGGGTATTGCGAATACCATCTGAAATGGGACAAAAAATCATTCTGGCGGGAATCCTGGCTGCGCCTGCTGGCGCCCTGGTCGCTGCTCAGGTCCACCATCAGGGAACTGGAGCAGGACAAAGAACTGCTGAAGCATAAGTTTCACGAGACTCACACGTTGAACCTGCAATTACGGGAGAAAATCGACAAGCTCGAATGCCTCCAGCAGACCAGCGCCGCGGCCATGTCGCTGCTTTTTATGGAGGATATGGTGCAGTTCTGTTTGGGGCTCCTCATCAAATTCACCAAACTGGACCGGGGGGTTATCTTCCTCCTGGACGACCAGGAACAGACGCTCTCCGTGCAGGAGGCCGTCGGCTTCGACCCCGAACGGCTGGCCCGGGTTCGGGACTGGCGGATATCGCGGTTTGATCCGGAACAACTCATAGCCCGGGTAGCGCTGGACGGCAGCCTGGCGGTTTTTCCCCAGGGCGCCTCTGGAGAGCCGGCCCAGCCGGACCCGCTGCTCAACACCCTGCAGTTTTCCACCGGCCTGGCCGCGCCTCTCATGGTGCGCCAGCAGATTATCGGGGTGCTCCTGGCCGGGGTGCAGCCCGGGGCCGTCATTACCGAAGCCGACCGGGAGTTCGTGACCAGTTTTGCCAACCAGATGGCCATCGCCCTGGAGAATTCCCGGCTCTATGGCCAGTTGGAAACGTCGGAGCGCCATTACCGCGGGCTGGTGGAAAACGCCCATGAGGGCATCTGGATCGTGGAGGTCAACGGCGTCATCAAGTTCGCCAATCGGCGGATGGAGGAAATCACCGGCGCCGGGGATTTGGCCGGCAAAAACCTGGCGGACTTCTGGGATCCGGAAAACTACCGGCAAGTGGAAACGATCTTGGCGCAAAACCGGGAAGGCCGGGTGGTGCAGCAAGAATTGGAAATTATCTCCCAAAACCGCGGCCCGGTGGCGGTGATCATGAGTTCCGTGCCCCTGATGGAAAATGGCCGGTTCCTGGGCACGTTCGCCATGTTCAGCGACATCAGTGAAAAGAAGGCGATGGAAAAACAGCTCTGGCAGCACCAGAAAATGGAGGCCATCGGCACCCTGGCTGGCGGCATTGCCCACAATTTTAACAACCTGCTTATGAATATCATGGGGTTGACCGGATTGGTCCTGGCCGGCCTCGACGGCGACGACCCGGCTCGCGCCGACCTGAAGCTCATTGAGCAGGAGGTGGTGAAAGGCTCGGCGCTCACCAAGCAGATGCTGTCCCTGGGCCGGGGCGGCGTCTTTGCACCCAAACCCATCGACCTCAATGCCCTCATAGATAAGGCCGCCGGGCTGTTTTGCCGTACCCGGAGCGGGGTCACCATCACCCGGAAGCTGGCCCCTGATCTGCCCCCGGTGGAAGCGGACCCGGGCCAGATGGAGCAGGTGATGCTCAACCTGTTGGTCAATGCCTGGCAGGCCATGTCCCGGCAGGGGAACATGACCCTGGCGAGCGAGGCCGTGACGCTGTCCGAGGCTTTCTGCGGGTCCTACAAGCGGCCGCCGGGCCTCTATGTGCACCTCAGCCTGACTGACACCGGCGCCGGCATGGATGAACCCACCCTGGCCCGGATTTTCGAACCCTTTTTCACTACCAAGGACGTGGGCCAGGGCACGGGGTTGGGGCTGGCCACCGTGTATGCCATTATCAAGAACCATCGGGGCATCATCCGGGTGGACAGCCATCCGGGCCAGGGCACGACGTTCCATATCTTTCTGCCGGTGTCCGCCAAAGCGGTAGTTACCGAGCCATCCCGGGACGATGCGATCCTGCGAGGCGCCGGCACCGTGCTCCTGGTGGATGATGAGGACGGCGTCAGGATGGTGGCCGGAAGGATTCTGCAGCAGCTGGGGTACCAGATCCTGTTGGCCCCGAGCGGTCTCCGGGCCCTGGAGATTTACCGCCAGGACCGGGGCCGCATCGATCTGGTGATCATGGATATGCTCATGCCCGGTATGGGGGGCGCTGAAACTTTTCAGGAGCTGAAAGGGATCGACCCAGGGGTCCGGGTCTTGCTGTCCAGCGGCTATGCCATGGATGAAGAGGTCCAACAGGTCATGGCGGCCGGGGCCCGGGGGTTCATTCAAAAGCCCTACCGCATAGCAAAGCTGTCCCATAAGGTGGCGGAAGCCCTCGGCACGCCCTGAGAGTCTCCTGGCCCAGGGACGCCTGGCGGCGGCTGGCCTTTGGGGCCGCGGCCGAAAAAGTGGTGCGCCAGGCCGCCTGTCCGGTCCTGACCATCGCGGCGCCACCCGAGGCGGGGCAGTGAGCCGGCAAACGCCCGGTTGCGTATCGGCCGGCAATGGGCCATAATAGGCCATTATGAACTTTGTGGAGGAGGTTGGTTATGAGCAAGGTAGCGATTAACGGTATGGGAAGGATTGGCAGGGCGGCTTTCAAGATCGTCATGGACCGGCCCGAGTTGGAACTGGTGGCGGTCAACGATCTCATGGGCCTGGATAACCTGGCCTACCTGTTGAATTATGACACCGTGTACGGCGTATATAAGCATCGCGTCACCGCCAGCGGCGACTCCCTGGTGGTGAACGGCAAGTCCATTAAATTTTTGAGTGTCAAGGACCCGGCCCAGCTGCCCTGGAAAGACCTGGGGGTGGAAATCGTCCTGGAGTGCACCGGGCTGTTCACCCAGTCGGAAGGACTGAGCAAACATCTTACCGCGGGGGCCAAATACGTGGTGCTGTCGGCCCCCCCCAAGGGAGGCCAGATCTGCACCATCGTCCATGGCGTCACCCAGCCGGGGGCCGACGACCGGATGGTCTCCTGCGCCTCCTGCACCACCAACTGCATCACCCCGGTGGTGGAGATCATGGGCCGGCGGATCGGCATCAAAAAGGCGGTCATGACCACCATCCACGCCTACACCTCTTCCCAGGCCATCGTCGACGGACCCAACAAGAAATTCCGGCGGGGCCGGGCCGGCGCGGCCAACCTGGTGCCCACGTCCACCGGGGCGGCGGTCGCCACCACCGACACCCTGCCCCAATACCAGGGGAAATTCGACGGCGTGGCGGTGCGCTGTCCCGTGCCCTCCGGCTCCCTGGCCGACCTGGTGTTCGTGACCGAGCGGCCCACCACGGTGGAAGAAATCAATAAGATTTTCAAAGAAGAGGCCGACGGGCGCTACAAGAATATTCTGGAATACGCCACCGACCCCATTGTCTCTTCCGATATCATCATGAACCCCCATGCGTCCATTTTCGATCCCAGCATGACCCTGGTGGTGGACGGCGACCTGGTCAAGGTCATGAGCTGGTACGATAACGAATGGGGCTACACCAACCAGATGATTCGGGAGGTGGAGCGGATCGCCGAACAGGGGTAAAGGGACGGCGGGAGAGGAAACCCCTGGAGGTTTCCAGAACGTCACCAAGGCGGGACAGGTCCCCGGGAGCCCGGAGGAGGTTCCCACGCCGCCGGCTATGGACCTCCGGCATCCGGCCGGGCGCCGGGGCTCCAGGGAAACCCTCCCTACCCGCCGGGAGGTTTTCCACCGCCTGAGCTCCCCCTGACCCCAAACTTATTACGAAAGGAGGGTAATATGAAAATATTCACCCGGGATGAGCTGAGAACTCTCACCGCCGCGGCCCAGGCGCCGTGCGTGTCTATCTATCTGCCCACTCACCGCGTGCCCACGGAAAATCAACAAGATCGCACCCGGCTGAAGAATTTGATCCGCCAGGCCCAGGAATCCCTCCAGGCCTATGGCTTGCGCCCGGCGGAGGCGGAGTCTTTGCTGGAGCCGGCCGCCAACCTGCTGGGGACCATCTCTTTCTGGAAAGACAAGCGGGACGGGCTGGCTCTGTTCATTTCTCCCGGCATGTTTCGCCAATACCAGCTGCCCGCCGCGTTCGAGCCCCTGGTGGTGGTGGCCCACCGTTTTCACCTCAAACCGCTCCTGGCCTTCCTGGGGGGTAATGAGTTCTTCGTCCTGGCCCTGAGCCAAAATGCGGTCAGGCTCTTTGAGGGGTCGCGCTTCGGCCTCAGCGCCATCGACGACCTGGAGGGGGTGCCCAAAAGTCTGGCCGACGCCCTGAAATATGATGAACTGATAAAGCACCAGCAATTCCGCACCGGCATCGGGGCGGGCGGCGCCCGGGGCGAGCGGGCCGCCATGTTTCACGGCCAGGCCGCCGATGATGCGAAAGATAAAATATTGCGGTACTTCCGTCAGATTGACCAGGGATTACAAGACTTCCTCCGGGAGGAACAGGCTCCCCTGGTCCTGGCCGGGGTGGAGTATCTCCTGCCCATTTACAAGGAGGCCAACACCTATCCGCACCTGCTGGGCGAGGGGATCACCGGCAATCCCGAAGGGGTGAGTCCCGATGACCTGCACCGGCAGGCCTGGGCTCTGGTTGAGCCGCACTTTCGGCAGGAGCAGGAGAAGGCTGCGGCCCGCTTTCGGCAACTGGCCGGTACCGGTAAAACTTCCCAGGACCCACGGGAGATCGTGCCCGCGGCCTACCACGGCCGGGTGGAGTGCCTGTTCGTGGCGGTGGGCATCCAGCAATGGGGGGACTACGATCCGAGCGCCGGCGAGGTCCGCGTCCACCCGGAAGCCCAGCCCGGCAGCTTCGATATCCTGGACCTGGCCGCCACCCAAACCCTGCTGCACGGCGGGGCGGTCTTTGCCGTCGACCCCTCCGAGGTGCCGGATGAGGCGCTCCTGGCGGCCGTCTTCCGTTATTAAGGCCAAAGCGTTATTGTTGGTGGGGCGGCCGTCCCTGGCCGCCTTGAACCCCGCCCGAAGATCGTCAATGGGTTCGGTCAAGAGTTTCCGGCGGCGTTCCAACCGCGTCACCGTGAAAAAGAACGCGCCTCCTGGAGCAAAGGCGCGGATGTATTGCGGCATGATTTCAGGTTGCCCTAAGGCTGAAGGCGGGATGCGTTTCACTTTCCCGCCCTACAGGGCCTACAGGGCCTGATGTGACCCGCCCCGCATGTGGGTTGACCTGCTACTTATTGCTGGGCTTGTCTTTTTTGTCGACCTTCTGAGTGTCTTTCTTAGGTTTTTTGGCTTCCTTCTTGCGCTTGTCCTTCTTGCCTTTATCTCCCACAGCTTTCTCCTCCGATTTTTCGACTTTTCAGTCTTGTTAAGAGGAAGGATATTGGCCGCCTTGGCCCCGCAGTCGAAAAATGGGTTTGGGGATCTTTTTGCTTCGGTGAGAGTCTCCCAAAGGCGCCATTCCTTAAGCCGGCTCCTCTCATCGACGGCATGATACCATAAATTTCGCCGTAAAAGCAATTTTTTCTGAGCGTTAGGTACACTGCACCCTTAGACCCCGGACACCTCTTTGCTGTGGGGCTTAAGGACCCCAGGGCGCCACTGATCGGTAGTGGTGAGCCAAGTGAAAGGCTGATGCCACTATATCCAACGGCTCTGTAGGTCAACCCCGGTTATTACAGGATGGACAGCCGCTCGTCGTAGATGAATTCCCGGGTATGGCGGGCCACCCGTTCCGGTTCTATCTGGATTCTGGCGGTGCCCGTTGCCATGGCGGCCCGGGCCACGGCCTCGGCCACCGCCGGGGGCACCCGGAAATCCATGGCTTCCGGCAGGATATAGCCCGGGCTCAGTTTGTCGCCCACGAGGTCCGCGATGGCGTGGGCCGCGGCAATGTTCATAGCATCGTTGATGCGCCGGGCCCGGATGTCCAGGGCTCCCCGGAAGATGCCGGGGAACGCCAGGCAGTTGTTTGCCTGGTTGGGGAAATCCGACCGCCCCGTGGCCACCACCAGGGCCCCGGCCGCCCGGGCGGCCTCGGGGTGGATTTCCGGGTCCGGGTTGGCCAGGGCGAAGACGATGGGGTTGGCGGCCATGGATCTAACCATGTCCTGGGTGAGAACGTTGGGCCCGGAAAGCCCGATGAAGACCTCGGCGCCCCGCAAGGCATCGGCCAGGGCGCCCTGCCGCCGGTCCGGGTTGGTGATGGCCGCCAGCTCTTCCTTGATGGGGTTCATGCCCTTGGCGCGGCCCTGGTAAACGATGCCAATGGTGTCGCACACCGTGATGTTTTTGGCGCCGCCCTGGATCAACAGCTTGGTCACGGCAATGGCCGAGGCCCCGGCCCCGTTGAAGACGATCTTGACTTCGCCCAGCTTCCGGTCGGCGATCTTCAAGGCATTGAGCAGGGCGGCCAGGCCCACCACCGCGGTGCCGTGCTGGTCATCGTGGAAGACCGGGATATCCAGCCGTTCGCACAATCTTTGCTCGATGTCGAAGCACCGGGGCGAGGAGATGTCCTCCAGGTTAATCCCGGCAAAAACCGGCGAGATGTTCTCCACCACCTCCACGATCCGGTCGGGGTCCTGGGTGCTGATGCAGATGGGAAAGGCCTCCACCCCGCCGAAGGTTTTAAACAAGACCGCCTTGCCTTCCATCACCGGCAGTGCGGCCCGGGGGCCGATATTCCCCAGGCCCAGGACCGCGCTGCCATCCGTCACGATGGCCACCAGGTTGTTCTTACAGGTATAGTCGTAGGCGCCCATGGGGTCCTGGATGATCTTGGCACAGACCTCGGCCACGGCTGCCGGGGCGTACAACCGTCGATAAATGACCTCGTCCTTGATGGGCACCTTGGCATAAATCTGGATGCACCCCTGGTAGCGGCTGTGCAGCTCCAGGGCCTCTTCATCGATACTCAACGCCCCGTAGTCCTGGCCTTCCGAGGGCAGCCAGGCCAGTTCCCCTTCATAAATATAGCTTTCGGTCCGTTCGTGAATCCTTTCCGGAGTGATGACCTCCCGGGTCATCTGGGCCACCCCGGTGTCCTGGGCCGCCCGGGCCACCGCCTCGGCAATGACCGGGGAAATATGCCAGTCCATTTGCCGGGGAATGATGTTTTGGGGCGACAACCGGTCTTCCGGAATCATGTCCGCCAACGCCCGGGCCGCGGCCAGGTACATCTCGATGTTGACCCGGTGGGCGCCCACGTCCAGGCACCCCCGGAAAAATCCGGGCGTCACCAGGGAGGATCGTATCTGGTTTTCGCTGTCCGCCTGGCCCGTGGCCACCACTGCGGCGCCCCCGGCCTTGGCTGCGGCTTCGCTGATCTCCGGCTCCGGCAGGGCCAGGGCAAAGACGATGGGGTCTTTGGCCATGCTGGCTACCATTTCCCGGTTGACCAGGCCTCCGGCGGACAGCCCGATGAACACGTCCGCCCCCTTGATGACCTCGGCCAGGCTACCTTTGACGTCCTGGGGACCCACCAGACGGGCGATCTCCGATTTGGCCCAGTCCATCCCCACCGTGCGGTAAACCTGGAGGGCCCCGTGCCGGTCGCAAATAACTATATTATTATTCCCGGCTACCACCAGCCCTTTGGCCACGCCGGAACCGGCCACGCCGGCGCCGTTAATCACCACGCGCACGTCCTTCAAGCTCTTGCCCACCACCTTGAGGGCGTTATAGAGGGCAGCCAGCACGATAATTCCCGAAGCATGGTTTTCGTGGTGGAGCACCGACACCCTGACGGCGTGCCTGATCCGATTTTCAATGGTAAAACATTTGGGGGCGGCGATGCTTTCCAGACAGAATCCCCCGAAGGACGGGGCCAGGACCCGGACGATCTCGATAATCTCATAAGGATCCTGGGTCTTCAGGGCGATGGGGACCGCATCCACGTTGGCAAAAGTCTTATAGATAACCGACTTGGCCTCCAACTTGGGCAACACCGCCGCAGCCCCGATATTGCCGAACTCATAAACCTGGCTGCCGTCCGAGATCAAGGCAATGGAATTGCCCCGGCAGGTATAGTGGTAGGATGAGGCGGGGTGCTTGTCGATTTCCTTGCACACCGCCCCCACCCCAGGGGTATAGATGCGGCTCAGCACGGAGACATCCCGGATGGGCATTTTGCTCCTGACCCCGATTAAACCGCGATATCGCCGACGATAATCCAACGCATCCGATTCTTTATCCATATCTTCCTACCTGTTCTTAAAAAAGTTTTCGGTTTTCTGTGGAACAGCCGCCCCGGCTGTTCCGCCTTGACAAGGTTTTTTACAAGGGTGCGTCTTACGCACCATTTATTCCGAGGAATTGGCGGGCAGTGCCCGCCCTGATACCTGCTACCTGTCTGAACGTGCGGGTGCACAGGTTGAAAACCTGTGCTACTGAACTTGAGTTTCTGGTTTTTTCAACAAGATTTAGCCTGTATCCTGATGATTTTACAAAGTAATTAGGTCATTTTTTCAGTTTGGTTGCGGCCATAGGCCGCGATGTGCCACCAAA
>VGSJ01000054.1 GCA_016875015.1 Deltaproteobacteria bacterium
AACTACATCGCCGCCTGGGAGAATGACCGTAACAACCGGCAATCAAAAATAAATTGGCGTTTCTCTACAGCCGATGCCAGGATAAGGCTTAAGCACCTTTATCCGAAACTATAAATGATACATGGCACTAGTCTGTCAGGCCAACTAAAGGATTACCCGTCGTTTTTGAGTATAAAAAAAATAAAATCATTTTCCCCGACATCGCAATTGACATTCTTGATGACCTCGTAAAAAGTCTTTTTCCCCTCCCCTGGCGGGAGGGGATTAAGGGGAGGGGGAAGATAACTCGTCGAAGATATTAATTATTTCACCCCCACCCTAACCCTCACCCATCAAGGGGGAGGGAATTTTGGACTTTTTACGAAACCGTCATTCTTAACAGTACAATACTCGTTTGGAAGTCCAGTGAGATAATTTCCAACATAAATAAGATCTTTTCTTCCCATGGGTATCCTTCCTTACAATTACAGAAATATAAAATTGAACGAAAAAATTGGTTACTTTAAAATAGCAATATTTTAATTTAAATGTCAATCTGTTAGCCTTATAATTAACTGAAAATTTGAGGGAAATCCCCATGATCTACCTGGACTACAATGCCACCACCCCGGTGGCCCCGGAGGTCTTCGGGGCCATGCAGCCGTTTCTTTCGGGAGAATTCGGCAATCCCAGCTGCGATTATCCCCTGGGGCTCAAGGCCCGGGACGCGGTGCAGCAGGCCCGCCGCGAAGTGGCCGCTCTGCTGGACTGTGAGCCCGAAGCCATCGTCTTCACCAGCGGGGCCACCGAAGCCAACAATACCGTCCTCAAGGGCGTGGCGCAGCATCACGGCCGCGGGCATATCATCACCTGTGCCACGGAGCACCCGGCGGTGCTGGCCCCTTGCCGCTATCTGCAGTCCCAGGGTTTTTCCCTCACCATCTTGCCGGTGGACGGCGCCGGCCGGGTGGACCCGGATGAGGTGCGCCGGGCCCTGACCCCGGACACCATCCTGATCAGCTTTATGCACGCCAACAACGAGACCGGGGCGCTAGCGCCCCTCCGGGAGATCGGCGCCCTGGCCCGGGGGGCGGGGGTGGCTTTCCATACCGATGCGGCCCAGAGCGTGGGCAAAATCCCCGTGGACGTGGACGAGTTATGGGTGGATTTCCTCACGGTGGCGGGACACAAGTTCTATGCCCCCAAAGGCGTCGGGGCCTTGTACGTGCGGGGCGGCGCCGCGTTTACCCCGCTCTTCCACGGGGCCGCACAGGAAGGGGGCCGCCGGGCCGGCACCGAAAACGTGCCGTATGTGGTGGCCCTGGGAGCAGCCTGCCGCCTGGCCCGGGAGCGCGCCCCCGGCGCCGCGGCGCACTTGCAAGGCCTGCGGGACCGCCTCCATGAACTGCTCTTAGCCGAAGTCCCCGGCCTGATCCTCAATGGCCCGGAGGCGGAGCGCCTCCCCAACACCCTGAACGTTTCCTTCCCGGGGATCTCCGGGGGCGAACTCATGGCGGGCCTACCGGAGTTAGCCGCTTCCCTGGGCTCGGCCTGCCACGCCGGCCAGGAGGCCGTCTCCCCGGTGCTGGCGGCCATGGGCGTGCCTTTGGGGCTCGCCCGGGGGGCGGTGCGCTTCAGCGTCGGCTACCCCACCACCGTGGCCGAAGTGGATCAGGCCGGGGCGCGGCTGCGGGAGCGCCTGCACACGCTACGGCGGGATGAGAGATAATGCCGCGGTTAGATGGAAATTTCGGGTCGGGGGTCGTGACTGAGCCGGGCAGAACCCGTAGACTGGAAGACGCGAGGGCTGAAACGCCCGGATATCAGGATTCCAGGATTATTTTGGTGATGAGGCTATTGGCTAACTTCCGGGCATCGATCTCGTAGGTCCCGGACGCCACGGCCTCCTGCAGCGGCTCCACTTTCTCCGGGCGGACCTCCGAAGTTGCGGCGATAATCTGGCGGACCTGCTCCATCAACTTTTCATTCCTCTGCAAGTTCGAGGCTCCGGGCCAACGGGGACAGCAACGGCCCCAGTTCGGCGCGCCGTTGCCGTGATGGTTGCCTGGCGGTGCATCTTTGCCGGGGCCCGGTTTCTTCGGTTTCTTCATGTTATTTTATAAACAAATCATCTGGTTGGTCCACTAATACCCCCTCTTTCCCGAAAGCCCCGGGGGCAGATGGTAAGGTTGCCACCACCTCAGACCCGTTGATCAGGCGCCTATCTTTTACCTATCTCAGACCGCGTGGCAAGAAAGTTAGAAATCAGTATAATCTGGTTCTCATCCAAAGTAAAGACCCGTCATCTCGCCATAACTAATGGGGCTGTACTTCCCGACCCCTTCCCGGTAAACCGGCCTGTCCCCCTGTTTTCCTTATCGGTTGCGGGGCGCAGACCTTGAAAAAATTCATCCGGGCCGGTCTGGCGGCTCTGGCCTCAGGCGCCTCCGGCCCACCAGAGGTACAGGAACTGGGGCCCCGCCATGTCCAGATCAGGCATTAACGAGTAAACCGTCGGTTTGTAGCTGCCGGGGCGGTGATAGGCGATGACCCTGGGGCCGTCCAGGCCCGCCTTGACCCTGGCCAACTCCAGGGCATCGTCTATGTAGCCCAACTGATCCACCAGACCCAAGTCCCGGGCCTGGGAGGCGGTAAAGATCCGGCCATCGGCCACTTCCCGGGTCTTTTGCAGACTCAACTTCCGCCCCTGGGCCACCACGTCCACAAACTGCCGGTAAAAGTCATCGATGACGTGCTGCATCATTTCCTTCTCCTGCGGGGTGGCGGGCCGGAACGGGGACCAGAAATCCTTCCATGTGCCGCTCTTGACGACGTCGTCGTCCACTCCGAACTTGTCCATCAGCCCCCGGAGGTTGAACTTCATGGCAATAACCCCGATGGAACCGGTGATGCAGGTGGGATAGGCAATGATGGCGTCCCCGGCCTGGGCCACGTAGTAGCCCCCGGAAGTGGCCAGACCCTGCAGGCAGACCACCACCGGCACGGCTTTGGTCGCCTTGAAGGCCTTGAGTTCGTGGAGAATGACATCCGCGGCGCTCACGGTGCCTCCCGGGGAATTGATCTTCAAGACCACCGCCTTGACGCGGTCATCCTGGGCCGCTTTTTCCAGTTCTTCCTTGATCCGGCTGGGCGAGGTCACCCCTTTCGTCAGCCCCAGGAGGCGGTGCGGCCCTTCCAGGATGACTCCGGCGACCTCCAGGAGCAGGATCTTGTCCCGGCCGTAGCCCGAGATAGTTTTTTCCTTCAAGGGGCCCGGCTCTTCGAACAGGCTCACCTTGACGGTGACACAGCCCGCCGCCGCCAGCAGCCAAAACGCCAACCAGCAAATTGTCAGGCGCCGCATACCTCCCCCCGGGGCTAAATTTATTAGATAATGGCGCCATAATACGCTAACCCGCGCCACTTGCGGTGAAATATTTTTATGAAGCGGAGAAATTCCCGTGCACCTTAAGTTTCCACACAAAATCACTTGACAGTTTTGAAATAAATGATAAACAATAACCGTTTCGAGCCTGACCACCATGTCGGCCCCACCAATCTTTTGGAATAATTGGAATAATCCGGTTAGCGTACACCAAAAGGGCTGGGGCGACAGGTGTTATCTGACAATGGGGGGAGGCGAGATGGATGCCCGGCGTCAGGGTAAAACCCAACGAACCTTTCGAGGTCGCCTTAAAGCGCTTCAAGAAACAGTGCGAAAAGGCCGGGATTCTCTCTGAGATTCGCAAACGGGAACATTACGAAAAGCCCAGCATTAAGCGGAAAAAGAAGGTTTTGGCGGCCAAAAAGCGGGCTTTGAAGAAGCTGCGTAAAATAGAGGGGTCATGATCTCCCTTCACGAGCGGCTGGATCAGGCCTTCAAAGAGGCCGTCAAGAACCAACAACCGGTGGCGACGTCCACTTTGCGGCTGTTGAAGAGCGCCATCCGTTACCGCGAGGTGGACGTTAGACGTCCGCTCACCGAAGCCGAGCTGCAGGCAACCGTCAATACGCAGGTAAAGCAGCGTCGGGAGGCCATAGCCGAGTACCTTAAGGCCGGCCGCCCCGAACTTGCCAAACAGGAAGAGGAGGAACTCAGTGTCCTCCTCTCTTTTTTGCCACCCCAACTGAGCCACGAAGAAATGGCCGCCGAGGTAGCTGCGGTCATCGCTGAACTGGGGGCTACCGGCCCGAACGACCTGGGAAAAGTAATGAAAAACGCCATGGCCCGACTCGCCGGCCGGGCTGATGGCAAGGTGATTCGAGAGATCGCGCAGCAGCGTCTGGGTTCATAGACCTTCCACCCTTAAACGGAAACCTGGAGTGCTATGCCAGAGCCAACCTTGACCGCCCTGGAGTTTCCTCAGCTTCTCCGGGTGGTCCAGACTTACGCCGTCTCTGACCTGGGGCGGGATTTCCTGGGCGCGCTCAAGCCCCTCGCTGATCTGCACCAGATCCAGGCGCCATTCCGGCAAATCCAGGAATTGCGCGAACTCCAGTACCGCGAAGGCCCCCTCCCCCTCACCGATTTCCCCCTGCTGACCCCCTGGCTGGCCAAGGCCACCGTCCGGGGCAGCTTACTGCCCCCCGAAGCCTTCAACCAGGTCGTGCAGGTGCTGCGCCTGGCCCGGCATCTCAGGCACTATATCCGGTTAGGGGGCGATCTGACCCCGCGCCTTTCGGCCCTGGCCGATAAACTCAGGGACCTGACCCCCCTCGCGGAAGTCATTCAACAGTGCATCAGCCCCCACAACTTTATTCTGGATCAGGCCAGCCCCGGCCTGGCTCAGGTGCGCCGGGAGCTGACCGACACCCGGGAACGGGTCAACCGCCAGATCAAGCGGGACTTTTTCCAACCGGCCTTTCAGGACGCCCTCCAGAGTCCCCTCATTTCCCAGCGCCACGGCCGTTACGTCATCCCCATCAAGGCCGACCACAAGGGCGTCATTCCCGGCATCATCCACGACCAGTCCCAGACCAAGGCCACCCTGTTTATCGAGCCCCTGGCCATCGTGGAGCACAACAACGCTTTGAACCTCCTCCACAACCGGGAAAAGCGGGAAGAAGAGGCGGTGCTGCGCCGGCTCACCGACCTGGTGCGGAATCATCTTGACGAAATTCGCCTGACCCTCACAACCCTGGGCGAACTGGACGCCATCCAGGCGAAGGTCAAATTTGCCGAGGAGTTCCGGGCCCGGGAACCCATCTGGCGGACTAAGGGCGGCGTGGACCTCCGCCAGGCCCGCCACCCCCTCCTGGTGCAGCAGCGGCGGGAGCTGAGCTCCGCCCCGGACGTGGTCCCGGTTGATCTGACGCTCACCCCCGAGCACCGTTTTCTCATCATCTCCGGGGCCAACGCCGGCGGCAAGACCGTGGCCCTGAAGACCCTGGGCCTCTTGACCCTGATGGCCCAGAGCGGCATCCCCCTGCCCGTGGACGAGGGCAGCGAGTTGTGCCCCTTTGCCGCGGTCGAAGCCGACATCGGCGACCCCCAGGACCTGTCTCAGAGCCTCAGCACCTTTTCGGCCCACCTGAAGCGGGCCCTGAAGATGCTCGCCGACCTGCCGGAACGCTCCCTCATCCTTCTGGACGAGTTGGGCACGGCCACCGACCCCACCGAGGGGGGCGCCCTGGCCCTGGCCCTGCTCCATGCCTTTTACCAGCGGGGGGCTTACGGCGCCGCCACCACCCACCTGCCCATCCTCAAGAGTTTTGCCCAAAAAACCGAGGGCTTCGCGAATGTGTCGGTGGTGTTCAACGAGGAGACCAGGCGGCCCACCTATCGCCTGGCTTACGGGGTGGTGGGGGCCTCCAACGCCTTGAAGCTCGCCCGGGAAATGGGACTGGCCCCGGAGATTCTGGAGATGGCCGAGGGCTACCTCAATACCGACGAACTCCGGGCCTACCGGCTCCTGGCCTCGGTGGAGGCGGCCCAGCAGCACCTGGCCCACCAGGAGATGGAACTCAAGCGGCGGGAAGCGGAACTGGACCGGCACAACCACGAGTTGGCAGTGCGGCAGACCGAGTTGGAAGCGGAGCGCACCCGGCTGGTCAACGAGGCCAAGAGCGCCGCTCTGGCCCGCATCAAGGAGGCCGAGGCCGAGTTTAAAGCGATTGTCCGGCGGCTCAACGACGGCATTGAGCCGTGGGGTAAGCTGCGCCAGGAATTTTCCGGACGCCAGGCGAAATTGCTGGCGGACCTGACGCCTGAACCGGCCCCGGCCCCGGCGCCCCGGTTTCTGCCCGGCCAGCAGGTCTTCCTGCCGGCCCTGGGTCTGACCGGCAAGGTTGTGGCCGCCGATATCCAAGGCGGCCGCCTGGAGGTCCAGGCCAGGAACGTTAATCTCCGGGTCAGCCCGGAGGAGGTCACCCCGGTAGGGGGCGAGGCGGGGAAAGCCATCAAAAGCGGCACGGCCTCGGGCTTTCACCGGGCGCCGGCGTGGTTCCCCAGCCTCAACCTGGTGGGCTTGCGGGTGGACGAGGCCCTGCCCCTGGTGGACCGGCTCATCGACCAGGCGGTGCTCCACGGCCAGGAGAAGGTGGACATCATCCACGGGGTGGGCACCGGCCGCCTGAAACGCGCCTTATGGGACCACCTGAAACACCACGGCCTGGTAAAAGAACTCCACGCCGACGCCAACCCCGGGGTGACGGTGGTGGATTTGAAGGAGTAGGGGGAAAAGGGAAAAAGGGGAAAGGGCGAAAAGGGAGTGTAGGTCGCGCACCGCGCATCATGAAAAATACGGGCATGGCGGCCTGTCCCACCACTGGCCAAGCAGTAATGTAGGGCGGGCACTGCCCGCCATTAAGGCGGCGGGCGGGGACGCCCCCCCACCACTGGCCAGGCGAAACTTGGCGCAAAAAAGGCGTTCCCAAGTGCAACTTGGGAACGAGGGGAAAAAGCAATATCTACCAATACTACTCCCCTACTGCGCTATGCGTTTTGATGATAACACTTTCAAAACACATGAGGTATTTTTATTCTTCCCTGTCGAGGATGAGTAACCGGCGATGGAAATCTTAATCACGTTGGCAATGGAAATCTTAACCAATTTATGGAATTTAATCTTTTATTTCCTGTGTATGGGGCCTGGCGGGAATCTCGCTGAGAATTTACTCGGGTTGGTAATCGCAGGACTATTCATCCTCATCCTCAACGGGCTGGCGATAAGGGCAGCCAACAAAAAAGGGAAAACGTAAACTATCACTTGGGAATGAGGAAGAAAGATGGATAGCCCTACTCTCGATTACAGAACTCTCGATTTCAGATTGATTGAAATTGAATTAGAGCTATTCGCTCTTGAGGATCATTTGAATCTCATCGAGCAGCAGATAAGAAATAAAGAAGCTTTTGAAAAAATAAAATCACGGCAAAATATTAAGAAACTTAACTTAACTCCCGAAGATCCAGAATGGTACGCGGAACAACAAGAATTAGATTACATCCTTGAATTTTTAATACCTAGATTTTTTCGTGGTCCTTTCTTGGTTTCGTTATATGCTGTTTATGAATCAGCGGTAATTGAGATAGCAAAACTTATCCAGAAAAAAAGAGGGACTTCAATATCCATTAATGACATAAAGGGTGATTTTTTTGAAAGGGCCAATAAATATTATAAGGACGTCATAGATTTTCCGCTTTATTCTGACGATGAAGCATGGCAGAGAATTAAGATGTTTTCTGTGCTTAGACACGCAATTGCTCATGCAAATGGGCGCATAGAAATGGTTAACGATAAGACAAAACAAAGCATAGCGAACTTGGAAAAGAAAAAAGTCGGCGTTTCTTCAATGAGTGGGTTCGTAATCATAGAAGAGCGCTTTTTAAAAGATACTCTTGGTCTGATAAGAGAGTCCCTAAATAATTTGGTTAAGCAATATAAGATGTGGGATAACCAACAAAGAGCACACGCTGGAAAGCCTGTGCCACCGGGATAAGTTCCCTCCCCCTTGATGGGTGAGGGTTAGGGTGGGGGTGGCGGCTTTTTACCCCCTCCCCCTACCCCCTCCCACCAGGGGAGGGGAAATAAAGGACGGCAGGCGGGGACGCCCGCCCCACTACTGACCACTGGCCACTGACTACTGACTACTGACTACTGGCAACTAAAATGGCTTTTATCCCTGAAGACAAGCTCCTGGAGATCAAAGACGCGGCTTCCATCGAGGAGGTGGTGGGCCAGTATGTCAAGTTGACGCAGAAGGGGAGAAATCTTTCGGGGCTGTGCCCGTTCCATTCCGAGACCAAGCCGTCGTTTACGGTGGCGCCGGAGAAGGGCATTTTTCACTGTTTCGGCTGCGGCGTCGGCGGCAACGTCTTTTCTTTTCTGATGCACTACCACCGCCTGAGCTTTCCCGAGGCGGTGCAGGAGTTGGCCCGGCGCTACGGCATCCCCGTATCCCTCAAGGATTTGGGGCCGGAAGGAGCCCGGCAGGCCAAAAAGCGCACCACCGCGTATGAGGCCAACGCCGCGGCCGCGGGCTTCTACGCCGCCACCCTGGCGAGTTCGGAAGGCAAGCCGGGCCGCGAGTACCTGACCAAAAGGGGCCTCACTCCGGAGATCATCCGGGCCTTTCAACTGGGCTATGCCCCCGATGCCTGGGACACCTTGGCCCGCCACTTCCAGCACCGGGGCATCCCCCTGGACCTGGCCCAGGACGTGGGGCTTTTGGCGCCCCGGGACCGGGGCGGCTTTTATGACCGCTTCCGGAACCGCATCATCTTCCCCATCTTCGACCGGCAGAGCCGGGTCATCGCCTTCGGCGGCCGGAGCATCGGCGATGGCGAACCCAAGTACCTCAACTCCCCGGAGAGCCTGCTGTACTCCAAGGGGCGCACCCTCTACGGCCTGCCCCAGGCCGCGGCAGCCCTGCGGGCCACCGGGGTGGCCCTGGTGGTGGAGGGGTATCTTGACCTCATTGCCCTCCAGGTGCACGGCATCGGGAACGTCCTGGCCACCCTGGGCACGGCCCTGACCCGGGAGCAGGTGCGGCTGCTCAAGGCCCTGGCTGAAAAGGTGGTGCTGGTCTATGACGGCGACGCGGCCGGGGCCCAGGCCATGAAGCGGGCCTTCCCCCTGTTCGCCCAGGAAAATCTGGCGGTGCGGGCCTTGCCGCTCCCGGCGGGGATGGACCCGGACAGTTACGCCCAGGCCCACGGGGCGGAACTGTTCCGCGCCGCCTGGGACGAGGCCCAGCCCTGGTTCAGCTACCTTTTAGAAGACCTCATCGCCACCCACGGTCTGGATATCGAAGGCCGGGTGGCCGTCCTTTCGGAACTGCGCCCCTTTGTTCAGGCCCTGACGGACCCGGTGGAGCAGGACCTGTGGCTGAGGAATACCAGCGAGCGGCTGGGGGTGGATGCCGCGGCGCTGCGTAAGAGCCTCACCTCCCTGGCCCCCATCTCGGCGGCCCGGCTGGACCCCCGGACCAACCTGGCGGTCAGCCTGGAAAAAGCCGTGATCCGCTGGGTCCTGGGCCACCCGGAGGCCATTACCCTGGAGGAGCTGGAAGAGTGGGCCGAGGAGTTCGAGAACCTGGAACTCAAAGGCCTCCTGGACCTGTTTATTAGGAGCTATCGGGAACACGGCAGGTTGGATCATGGCCTCCTGGTGCAGCAGGCGGCAGGAGAAATCCAGCGGCAGCACATCTGTGCCCTGACCTTAGAGGAGGACGAATCCGACGGTCCGGCGGGAGACTTCCTGGCCGCCGACTGGCGTCGGGATCTTAGGGTAAAGCACCTTAAGAAGGCCAGGGCCAGGCTGAAGGCAAGGCTTAAAAACGCTTCAGATGACGAAGAAGTGCCCTTGCAGGTTCAGTGGCGGGAAATCGATCAGCAACTGAAAGATCTATCGGCTTTATAGCAAAAGGAGAGAATGGATGAATAAGGTAATGGGGATGGACGGCTTTCAGGATATCATGCCTATGGGGGATGATGACAACTTGACCACCGTGGATGACCTGCACGACTCCATTTCTCCCGAGCACCTCTTTAACGCGCAGCTTAAGGACATCATGATCTTCGATGACCTGGAACTACCCCCGCCCGAGGCCTCCAGCATGGCCCGGGCCTCGCAGTCGCACCTGAACGGCGGCGAGGGGGATTTGGGCCTGGAAGCGGATAGCGCCGCTAAATTTGACGATCCGGTGCGCCTCTACCTCAAGGAAATGGGGACCGTCTCCTTGCTCACCCGGGAAGGTGAAGTGGAGATCGCCAAGCGCATTGAAGAGGGGGAAAGAGAGGTGCTCCACACCCTGATGGAGATGCCCCTCACTTTTAACGAGATCATGGGGCTGGTGAACCGGCTGGAGGAGGAAAAGCTGTCACCGCAGAACACCCTGGATGATTTCGGTGAAGATGATCCTGCCGTGGACCTGCCCACCCAAAAAACCCGCGTCCTGAAATTGATCCATAAATTTCGCACCCAGGAAGAAAAAATCCGGCAGACGATGAAGGAAGTTGCGGCCCTGCCCCCGAAAGACGAAGCCCGTTTTCATCTGGAACAGAAGATTGCCGGCCACCGCCAGCGCATGGTGGAGCATTTAAAAAACCTCCGGGTGGAGCGTCACTGCCTGGAAGACCTTCTCGACCGGCTGCGCCAATTCGGCTATATCGTCCGGGATTGTCAGCAAAAGCTTGAAAAAAGTCTCGGGGCCGCCAGCCTGTCGGCCACCCGGTTTCGCCAGCTGCGCCGGGAGCTGAAAAATGGCGGGCCGCCCCCGGCTTTGCCCCGGCCCCTGACTCCCGAGCGACTGGCGGAGTTGGAGGAGGTCTGGACCCAGTGCCGGCGGCAGCTGCGCCGGATCGAGACCGTCGTGGGAATGCCGGCCAGCCGTCTGCTGGCCAACCTGGTAAAGGCGGAAAGAGGGGAGTACCAGGCCCAAAAGGCCAAGCGGGAACTGGTGGAAGCCAATCTGCGCCTGGTGGTCTCCATTGCCAAGAAGTACACCAACCGGGGCTTGCAGTTCCTGGACTTGATCCAGGAAGGCAACATCGGGCTCATGAAGGCCGTGGAGAAATTCGAATACGAGCGGGGTTACAAGTTCAGCACTTACGCCACCTGGTGGATCCGCCAGGCCATCACCCGGGCCATCGCCGACCAGGCCCGCACCATCCGCATCCCGGTCCACATGATCGAAACCATCAACAAGTTGATCCGCACCTCCCGCTACCTGGTCCAGGAGATTGGCCGGGAGCCCACCCCGGAAGAGATTGCCGAAAGGATGGAGTTTCCCCTGGAGAAGGTGCGCAAGGTCCTGAAGATCGCCAAGGAGCCCCTCTCTTTGGAAACACCCATCGGCGACGAAGAAGACAGCCACCTGGGAGATTTCATCGAGGATAAAAAAATCTCGACGCCCATCGAGGCGGTGGCCACCCTCAACCTGGCGGACCAGACCCGCAAGATGCTGTCCACCCTGACGCCCCGGGAAGAGAAGGTGCTGCGCAAGCGGTTCGGCATCGGCGAAAAAACCGATCATACCCTGGAGGAAGTGGGCCGGGACTTCTCGGTCACCCGGGAACGCATCCGCCAGATCGAAGCCAAGGCCCTGCGGAAGCTCCGGCATCCGTCCCGGAGCACCCGGCTGAAAAGTTTTATCGAGACATGATTTTGACCCCGGCGGGGGTTCCCTATTGAACAATTAAGGAGGAGAGTTATAATAACTTATTTTGGGGGGCAGGCCGAAAAAGATCAGCCCGACCCGAAGGGATGCCCCCCGATGGCTGATAGACGCGGGCCCATAGCTCAGCGGTTAGAGCAACCGGCTCATAACCGGACGGTCCCTGGTTCAAATCCGGGTGGGCCCACCAGGCATCCGGGAGCAGCGGGTATTTTGCGAGAACGAGATAGAGCCGTGATTTCACAGGGGTTTAACCCCGGGGGTGCTCTCTGCGCACCCCTTTTTTATGTTCTATGAGCGCAACGCTACAAGACATCGTCAACCTGCTGGAAAGCCGCTATCCATCGGCGTGGGCCGTGACCGGGGATCGGGGCGGCCTCGAAGTGGGGCACCCGGCGCAGCCGGTCGAGGCCATCCTGGTGGCCCTGGAGGCCACCCCGGCCGTGGTCGCGGAAGCCAGCCACCGGGGCGCCCAGCTGCTCCTGACCCACCACCCCCTCCTGTACCGGCCCTTAGAAGACGTGCGGGAAGACCGCCCCGGCGGCCGGCTGCTGGCGGCGTTGCTCCGGGCCCGGCTGGCCGTGGTATCCTGCCACACCAACCTGGATATCGCCCCCGGCGGACTCAACGACTACCTGGCCCAACAACTGGAACTGACCGGGGTGGAGGTCCTGACCCCCACCACCCGGGACCCCTGGTACAAGCTGGCGGTGTTCGTCCCGACGGGCTACGAGGACCGGGTGCGCCAGGCCCTGGGGGACGCCGGCCTGGGGGTTATCGGCCGGTATTCCCACTGTTCTTTTGTCTCCCCGGGGCAGGGCGCGTATCGTCCCCTGCCTGGGGCTCGGCCCTTCAGGGGGGAACCGGGACAGCTTTCCCGGGCCGCGGAGGTTCGCCTGGAAATCCTGGCCCCCGAGTCCCTGCTGCCCCTGGCCCTGACGCGTCTGAAAGAGACCCACCCCTATGAGGAAGTGGCCTACGATCTTTATCCCGTGCGGCATCCCGGCACCCCCCTGGGTTTGGGGCGCATCGGCGCCTGGTCTGAACCGCGGTCCTTTTCCCAGGTGATCGCGGCGGCAAAAGAGATTTTCGGGGTGGAAACCGTACAGGTCTGGGGGCGCCCGCCCCAGCAAGTGCAGCGGCTGGCGTTGTGCAGCGGCAGCGGCGGCGATCTTCTGGCCGACGCCCTGAGCCGGGACGCCCAGATCTATCTGACCGGCGAAGTGCGTCATCACCAGGTCCCGCCGGGGTCCCCCGAAGGCTTTGCCGTCGTGGCGGTGGGCCATTTTGCCAGTGAAGTGGTGTTTATGGAGCCCTGGGCCCGGCAGCTGCGTGAGCTGTTTAAGGAGGCGGGATTCGGGCTCGACGTCATGGTGGCGGCCACCCAGCCCCCCCCATGCTGCTACCGGTGAGGAGACTCTCTTGTGGTTAACCATGACTGTAACCAATTTTCTTGATGGCGGCGGCCAAAACGTCCTGGCCGTCGGGGGAAAAGCGCCAAACAGCGTGACGAAATGCGGAGGTTGAACTTTGCTGACGGAGTTAAGTAGACTCATCGATGTTCAGGAAATCGACAAGGTGATCCAGGAGGTCACCCAGGGGCTGGCAAGGCTCCCTGAAGAACTCAAGGCCGGCGAGGCAGCCCTGGAAGAGCTGAAAGCCGCCCAGGCCGCCCGGCTCCAGGAGTTGGAGGACCTTAAGGCCCGGCGCCGGGACACGGAACTGGAAATGGCGGACATGGAGCAGGGCATTAAAAACAGCCGCCAGCGTCTCATGGAGATCAAAAGCAACATCGAATACAAGGCGATGCTCAAGGAAATCGCCTTTAAAGAGGACCAGCGGGACCAGCGGGAGACCCGGCTCCTGGAATTCATGGATCTCATGGAAACCCAGAACCGCCTCATCGCCGAGCATATCGGGCAGATGGAGGAGCAGGAGGCCATCCTGGTCCAGCAGCGGCAAGAAGTGGCGGCCCAGGTGGCGAAATTGCAGCGGGAACTGGCCGAACTGGAGGAAAAGCGCAAGAAGGTGCGCAAAGTCGTCCCCGCGCCCCTCCTGAAACGCTATGAATTCATTCGCCAGCGCCGCAACAGCTCGGCCATCTGCCCGGTGCACGAGGGCGTCTGCCTGGGCTGCCACATGAACATTCTCCCCCAACAGTTCATCGACCTGCAGAAAGGTCTGGAGATCCTGCAGTGCCCTCACTGTCAGCGCATTCTCTACTGGGCCGATGAAGTGGTGGAAGCAGGCGCTACCAAACGCCAGTCCTCCTGAGGCGGCCAGGGGAGCCGTTGGACAAACGGGTTGCCATCTTTGCGGCGCTGGCCCAGGGACTGGACCTCCCCGGGGTTCGGGAGCGTTTCCGCCTGACGCCCGAGGCCTTGCAGGAGTTGTTCCGAGAAGTCGCCGACCTGTATCGGGACCCGGGGGAGGGTTTCTGGCGCCTTCACTGCGACGGGGCCTCCCGGGGCAATCCCGGGCCCGCCGGCGCGGGGATGGCGCTCTTTGATCCCCAGGGCCGGCTGCAGGCCAGGAAAGGCCGCTACCTGGGAGAAACCACCAACAATGTGGCGGAATATCAAGCCCTGCTCCTGGGCCTGGAAGAGGCCCGCCGGCTGAAAGTGAAGCAACTCCGAGTCCTGGCCGATTCCGAACTTATGGTGAAGCAAATCAACGGCCGTTACCGGGTAAAAGCCACCCACCTCATCCCCTTGTGGCGCGAAGCTCTCAACGCCCTGAAAAAGTTTGAGGCCTGGGCCATCGCCCACGTGCCCCGGGAGGAAAACCGCCTGGCCGACGAGGCGGCCAACCAGGCCATTGACCAACACACGCCCGTGAGGTAAAATATGGTTAAGAGGTGAGGTGTCAGTGCGCCCCGAAAATTTTATAAAGTTGCTGTCAATAAACTATAAATATTCATGTCATTTGAACGGAGCGTAGCTTCGTTATGAATCTCGGCGGTTATAAAACAGAGATTCTTCGCTGCGCTCAGAATGACAAACATAGTCTTTTGAGTGGTTATCAGGTTTTAACCCCACAGGGCCGCGCAGCAGGCCAGATGATCGCCGGCGGCACTCGGCCGCCGGAGGAAAGTCCGAGCTCCACAGGGCAGGGTGCTGGGTAATCCCCAGCGGGGGCAACCCCAGGGAAAGTGCCTCAGAGACCAGACCGCCGTGGTACGTCCACGGTAAGGGTGAAAAGGTGAGGTAAGAGCTCACCAGCGGCAGTGGCGACATCGCCGGCTTGGAAAACCCCACCCGGAGCAAGACCAAATAGGGGAGCGTTTGAGGGTGGCCCGCCCGAAGCTCCCGGGTAGGTCGCTGGAGGCCCCGGGCAACCGGGGTCCTAGAGGAATGATCATCACCGGGGCAACCCGGGACAGAACTCGGCTTACGGCCTGCTGCGCGCCTCCTTTGGGGCCACCGGTCCACACGCGCCGGTGGTTTTTTCATAAGAGAGCCTACGAATAGTCTTTCGTAGACACTGCGCACCATTATCTTGGAACTGCCGCGGGCGCCGAGCCTGCCCCCTCCAACGCATCAGAAGCGGTGGAGCGGCCGTCCCTGGCCGCCGGCCAGAGTTTTTCCTGGTGCGGCGTTTCACCATTAATGTGGCATTATAATTGGGGTTTTTCTCCCCCCCTTTCTAAAGGGGGGCAGGGGGGATTAAATAAGCGCTTGATAATCCCCGTAAATCCCCCTTTAAAAAAGGGGGACTTAACACCGTCGGTATTCAAGATATGGCTTGTTTTTTACCATATAATCGGTGAATCATAACGATAGGCCCTCAGTCGGCATAAAAGGTAAGGAGCCATGCCCAACCAGGTTCTCCCCTTGAGCAAGCCCACGCCTGCCCCGGAGATTACCGTGGTCATTCCCGTGTTCAACGAGGAAGACAATCTTGGGGAACTGGGGGAGAGGCTGGTCCGCACCCTCACCGCCATGGGCCGGCCCTATGAAATTATCTTTGTGGACGACGGCTCCACCGACCGCTCCTGGCAGCTCCTGACCGACCTGAACGGGCAATATCCCCAGTACATCCGGGCATTGCAATTCCACCGCAATTTCGGGCAGCACCAGGCCATTTTCGCCGGGTTTCAGGCGGCCCGGGGCCGGGTGATGGTCACCCTGGACGCGGACCTGCAAAACCCCCCCGAGGAGATTCCCCGGCTGGTGGCCAAGCTGGATGAGGGCTACGATACCGTGGGGGGCTGGCGGGAGAACCGCCAAGACTCCATCTTCCGGCGGCTCCCCTCCCAACTGGTGAACTACGTCATGTCCCGGGTCACCGGGATCAAACTCCGGGACTACGGCTGCATGCTCCGGGCCTATCGCCGGGAGGTGGTGGACAGCATCAACCGGTGCCAGGAATCCTCCAGTTTCATCCCCGCCCTGGCCAACCTGTTTTCCCACCGGGTGACGGAAATCCCCGTGGGCCACGCCGAGCGGGAGCGCGGCACGTC
Organism: Deltaproteobacteria bacterium; assembly: GCA_016875015.1. Taxonomy (GTDB): domain Bacteria; phylum Desulfobacterota; class Desulfobaccia; order Desulfobaccales; family 0-14-0-80-60-11; genus 0-14-0-80-60-11. The sequence goes on from VGSJ01000054.1 coordinate 16,058, forward strand.
CAAGTACAGCCTGATCAAACTCCTCCGCCTCAATTTCGACCTGATGACCGGGTTTTCCAATCTGCCCATTCATCTGGTGGGGTTCATGGGGGTCGCCATCGCCCTCCTGGGGTTTTTTTTAGGACTCTTCCTCTTCATCCGGCGGATTTTCGTGGGGCCGGAAGTGGAAGGCGTGTTCACCCTGTTCGCCATCCTCTTTGTTTTTGTGGGCCTCAACACCCTGGGCCTGGCCCTCATCGGCGAATACGTGGGCCGCATCTACCGGGAGGTGCGCGGCCGCCCCCGCTTCGTCATCCGCCAGACTTTAGGGCCTGAGTCATAAAGCAACTCTTTCCTTTTCCCTCCGGCAAAATCCGGTATAATGAAGAACGAAAACCGAGGCCTGAAAACCGCAGGATTTGCCGTGAAAACTTCAAATCCCCCTAAATCCCCCTTGAATAAAGGGGGACTTTTAACCCCCCCCCCTTTGAAAAGGGGGGGTAGGGGGGATTTTTCCTCCCCTGGGGTGAGACATTTGTGGTTGACGAAGGTTTTGCCTGCACCCGCCCGGTCTCAAAGATTTTGGCGCGCTTGATATAATAACTGCCGGTGGAGTAGCCGGGAAATAATATGCGCATCATCTTCATGGGTTACCACAATATCGGCTACGCCTGCCTCAAGGCCTTGATCGAGCTGGGCCGGGAGTGGGGCGACGAGATCGTTGCGGTGGTCACCCATGGCGACGACCCCAAAGAAGAGATCTGGTTCGCCTCGGTGCGGCAGTTGGCCTTTGAAAACTACCTGCCGGTTTATCAGCCGGCCAACCCCAATGCCCCGGCCTTCGTGGCCGCTATGCAGGCTTTACAACCGGATTGGCTGTTTTCATGCTATTATCGCCACATGCTGAAGCAGCCGCTCCTGGATCTCCCCCGCCTGGGGGCCTTGAATCTCCACGGCAGCCTGCTCCCACGCTACCGGGGCCGCTGTCCGGTGAACTGGGTCCTGGTCCACGGCGAGACCGAAACCGGGGTGACCCTGCACTACATGGAGGCCAAAGCCGACCGGGGCGACATCGTGGGCGTCAAGCGCGTTCCCATCACTTTCGAGGACACGGCCGTGACCCTGTTCGCCAAAATGACCGCGGCGGCCCCGGAACTGCTGCGGGAAACTTACCCGTTGCTGCGGGCCGGCGCCGCCCCCCGCCTGACCCAGGATCACAGCCAGGCCTCCTATTACGGCGGCCGCACCCCGGCGGACGGTCTCATTGACTGGCGCCATGCGGCCCGGCAAACCTATAATCTGGTGCGGGCCGTGACCCATCCCTACCCCGGGGCCTTTACCTTTTTCCAGGGCCGGAAGCTCCTGGTCTGGGCCGGCCAGATCATGGCGGCCCCGGTTACGGAACCGGTTGAGCCCGGCCAGGTGACCGCGGCGGTTCCGGGAGAGGGCTTGCTGGTGGCCACGGGGGCGGGCCACTTTCTCATCACCCAGGCCCAATGGGAGGGCGAGCCGGAATTTTTAGGGCCGGTGCTGGCCACCTGGGAACACCTGGCGGGGCATCGATTTTCCTAGAGGCGCACCCGCGGGTTTGCCCTTATCAGGGCGGACACACGGGTCCGCCCCTACAATTGCACAGTAGGGTGGGCGCAGCCACCATGATTATAATTCCCTTATGATTGAGTGACATCACCCATGAAAATCCTGATTCTCGGCGTCAACGGCTTCATCGGCAACGCCCTCACCCGGCGCATCCTCACCACCCGGGACTGGGAGGTTTTTGGCATGGACCTCTACTCCAACAAGCTGGACGAGTCCATGGACCATCCCCGGTTCCATTTTCTGGAAGGCGACATCGCCATCAACAAGGAGTGGATCGAATACCACATCCGGAAGTGCGACCTGGTCCTGCCCCTGGTGGCCATCGCCACCCCCATGACCTACGTCAAGCAGCCCCTGCGGGTGTTCGAGCTGGATTTTGAGGAAAATCTGCGCGTGGTGCGCCAGTGCGTCAAGTACGGCACCCGCATCATCTTTCCCTCGACCTCCGAAGTCTACGGCATGTGCCCCGAGGCGGAGTTTTCCGAGGACGACTCCACCCTGGTGCTGGGACCCATCCACAAGCAGCGCTGGATTTACAGCTGCTCCAAACAGCTCCTGGACCGGGTCATATGGGCGTACGGCGAATCCGGCCAGCTCCGCTTCACCCTGTTCCGGCCCTTCAACTGGGTCGGGCCCAAGCTGGACGACCTGTACGCCGCTAAGGAAGGGAGTTCCCGGGTGGTGACCCAGTTCATCCTCAACCTCCTCCAGCGGGAGCCCATCAAGCTGGTGGACGGCGGCTACCAGAAGCGCTGCTTCACCTACGTGGAGGACGGCATCGACTGCCTGATGCGGATCGTCGAAAACCAAGGCGGCGCCGCCGACGGCCAGATCTTCAACATCGGCAATCCGGACAACGAGGCTTCGGTAAAAGAGTTGGCGCATCTCCTACGAGACCTCTTCAAGGCGCACCCGGACCATAAGAACGACGGAGTCTTCTCAGAGATCGTCGAGACCCCCCACGAGGACTATTACGGCAAAGGCTACCAGGACATTACCAGCCGGAAGCCCTCCATCGCCAAGGCGCGTGAGATCTTGGGCTGGGAACCGGTTACCGACCTCACCACGTCGGTTGCCATCACCCTGGACGCCTTCCTGGAGGAGGCCAAGACGGAGCAGCCGTAAGGGTAGGGGCGGGTTTTAAACCCGCCCCTACCGGCCAAACCCGGCAGGAGATAATGTGGCCCCGCGTTTAGCCATCAAAGTCGACGTAGACACCCTGGAGGGTTTTTGTAAGGGGGTGCCCGCCCTTATGGAGGTGCTGGAGGCCCACGCGGTCAAAGCCAGCTTCTTTCTGGCCCTGGGGCCCGACCATTCCGGCCGGGCCATTTTCCGGATCTTCCGGCAGCGAGGTTTCTTGGAAAAGATGTGGCGCACCCGGGCTCCGGCCCTTTACGGCTTCAAGACCATGTGCTACGGCACCCTGCTCCCCGGCCCCAAAATCGGCGCCGCCGCCCCGCACCTGGCGCCGCAGTTGGCCGCGGCCGGTCACGAAGTGGGACTGCACGGCTTCGATCACGTGCGCTGGCACGATCACCTTTACAACCTTCCCTTGGAAAAAGTGGCCCGGGAGATTGACCGGGCTCAGGCGGCCTACACCTCGCTCATGGGACGGCCGGCCTCGGCCTTCGCCGCTCCCGGGTGGCAGTGTAGTTGGAGCAGCCGCACTATTCTGGCGGCCCGGAATTTTCTTTACGCCAGTGACACCCGGGGCGCCGCCCCGTTCTTCCCCGCCTTCGGGGATAAGGCGACCCCGGTCCTGGAAATTCCCACCACCCTGCCCACCCTGGATGAGCTCCTGGGCTTTCACGGCTGCCGCGCCCAGGATTTTACCAACCTGGTCCTCTCCCGCCTGGAAGGGGGGCTCCCCCAGGTTCTCACCATCCACGCCGAGATGGAAGGCGGCCCCTTCCTGGGCGAGTTCGCCCGCTTGCTGACCCGCTGCCGGGAGCGGCGGGTGGAGTTTTTCCGGCTGGAGGACTGGGCCCGGGAACTCCTCCGGGAACCGGGCATATTGCCGGTGGCGCAGGTCAACTCTCAACGTCTGCCCGGGCGGGCCGGTCGCGTCTCCTGCCAGGGACCACAAGAGGCGCGCCCCTCATGATTGCCGCGATTATCGCCGCCGCCGGGGTGGGAAAACGTATGGGGCACCACATCCCCAAGCCCTATCTCCAACTGGCCGGGAAACCCATCCTGGCCCACACCTTAAAGATTTTTGAGGCCATGCCCGAAATCCGGGAGGTCACGGTGGTGGTCCATCCCGAAGATCTGGACTTGTGCCAGGACACGGTCATCGCCCCCTTCAACCTCAAGAAAGTGCTGCGCCTGGTGCCCGGGGGCAAAGAACGGCAGGACAGCGTCTATCACGCCCTCAAGGCCTTGCAACACGAGGATGAGCTGGAAATCGTCCTGGTGCACGACGGGGTCCGGCCCTTCGTGACCCCGGAGCAGATCCGCCGGGTCATCGACGCGGCCCAGCGGCACGGGGGCGCGGTCCTGGGGCTGCCGTCCCAGGACACCCTGAAAAGAGTGACCCCCGAAGGCAGGGTGCATCAGACCCTGGAGCGCCAGGACATCTGGCAGATTCAGACCCCCCAGGCCTTCCAGGCGCCCCTGCTGTGGCGCGCCTTCACCGAGGCCTACAGCCGCAACTTCTACGGTACCGACGAGGCCTCCTTGCTGGAGGAACTGCAGCAGCCGGTGGCGGTCATTCCCGGTTCGCCCTTTAACGTCAAGATCACCACCCCGGAAGACCTGCTGCTGGCCGAGGCCATCTTTTCAATGCGGCGGAGGAAAAAGCATGCGAGTCGGCCTGGGGTATGACGCCCATCGTTTGGTGCCCGGCCGCCCCCTGATCCTGGGAGGGGTGGAAATCCCGCATGTCCAGGGGCTGTTGGGCCATTCCGACGCCGACGTCCTGGCGCACGCCATCGGCGACGCTCTCCTGGGCGCGGTGGGGGCCGGCGACCTGGGGACCCATTTCCCGGATAAGGACCCGGCCTACAAAGACATCTCCAGCCTCATCCTCCTGGAACGGATCGTTGTAATCGTCCGGGACCGGGGTTTCCAGCCGGTGAATGTGGACGCCACCCTCGTGGCCCAAGAGCCCCGGCTGGCCCCCCACATCCCATTGATGCAGGCGAACCTGGCCCCCATCCTGGGCTTGACGCCGGCCGAGGTCAATGTCAAGGCCACCACCACCGAGCACCTGGGGTTCACCGGCCGGGGCGAGGGCATGGCGGCTTACGCGGTGGTCTTGGTTACTAAAACCTGAACCATTTTTAAACCCGGGGGAAAAGGCGAGCAGAATGGACGCCCTAACATGAGATCATGGAGAAACGAGACTTAATCCCAGTACGGTTCACTTAAGGTTTGGCTATTTCGATGGGTTGCTGGGGCGAGGATGCCCCCCCCCCCCCCCGCCCCCTCCCC
>VGSJ01000055.1 GCA_016875015.1 Deltaproteobacteria bacterium
CAACTTTAGCACCAGAAAGATAGCTTAACCATCCGAACCGCCGGGTACGGACCCGTACGCCCGGTGGTGTGACAGGGAAAGCCCGCAAGGGCCTACCTATGTCGATTGGTTTCTTGAGATTCTTGATAAAATCAGCCGTCACTTCAGGATGATTGCGATTTTCCGGCACTTCGGAGCGCCCGGCAAGTATAGGAATCTCGTCGCCTGGTCAAGATCCCTGCGCTTTTTGCAGCTCACCATTTCTATCCTCTTGTTTCTCCTGATCCTGCCGTTCATCAGCGGTCACCCTTACATCAGCCTTACCTTCCAGTTCATACTCCTGAACGCCTTGCTGGTGTCTCTGTCGGCCAGCGAGCGCCTCCCCCGGCTACGCTGGGTCCTGGTGGCGCTCTGGACTGCCGGGATGATCCTTTTTTCCAAGCACAACCTGTTTCCGGGACCGGGGCCGCACCGATTGGAACTGGTGCTCGCCGCCTCTTTTTACCTGCTGTTTCTGGTAGGCTGCATCGCCGCCATCCTCACCTATGTCTTCAAAAGCCCCCGGGTCACCCTGGACACCATCTTCGCCGCGGTAGTGGCCTACTTCTTTATCAGCATCATCTTTTCCACCTGTTATAGCATCTTATATTCCTTTAATCCCGGGTCCTTCAACCTGACGCTGACCAATACCCCAAACGAAATCCATCTCCTGATGACCGAAATGGTCTATTTCAGCCTGAGTACCATCGTGGGGGTTGGCTTCGGCGACATTCTGCCTCTCCTGCCCTTCCCCCGCATGCTGGCGGTGGTGGAGGCGGTGGTGGGGCACTTCTACATGGCGGTGCTCATCGGCTGGCTGGTGGGCATGTTCATTTCACAGGCGCTGCGGCCCGGCCCGGAACCGACCGCGCCGGGAAGTCTCGACCCTCCAGGCGACTGAGCGATATGACCGCCTCAGGGCGGGGTTCCGGGACCATGGGTTTGCCATAAACCGGGGTCCCGCTTAAGATTTAAGCCCGGGCCGTCTCCCGGATGGCGCGCGCGGCCGCTTTGAGCCTGAGCTCCCGCCCCTCCGGGCCGCCTCCAACGAGCAATTTGGGGCCTATTCTCGGCGGCCCGGCGCGGCTTAACTCAAATGGCTCGGGAGAACTAAAAAAACCTGTATGCCGCGACCAATTTGCAGAACTTGACATGCACAACCTGCAAACTTATTTTAAAAAAGATTGACCGATTCCTAAAGTTTTAGGGGAAACTTCCCGATATCCCTGATGTGGCCAACAAGCAAGGACATCAGGGCAAAATCCTCCCGCGACCCAGGTAACCGGACAGGGGGGACCGGGGAACCGTTCGGGCGCGACCGTGGCAGCCCCGGGGAAGTTTGTCTGAACTGGCGCCGCAAGTCTCTGCCAACGGCGCCATCCGGATCGCGTTCTTAACTGCGCCAGAGGCGGCGCTCAGGCTCGACAGGCTGCAACACCGTAAGCCCAGAGAATTGTCGCCTGGGAAATCAAGTCTGCACCGTATGGTTCGGAGCATTAAGCCGGGCTTCTGATCCCGGCCATCAAAAGACGGAATTCTGACTTGTGCAGAACGCGGCAGGAATGTATACAGAGCTTTTAGATATTCTTTAAACCGATGGTGGAGGCAGACATGCATCTTTCCCCGGCTTTGAGTAACCGCCAACCCTTGCAGATATTAAATAATCCTGAGTCCCGTCAGGTCTTCATGGGAATTTACGACAATATCCTGTTGACGTCCAGCGGCGCCCAGCAAAAGAGATTCCTCATCTGTTCGGCCAACCGGGGGGAGGGGGCCAGCACCGCGGCCTTGGGACTAGCCCTGGCGGCCGCCGAGGTCCGGAACCAGCCAGTGCTGCTCATCGACGGCAACTTTTCCCATCCCCAGGTCTGCAAAACCTTTTTCTTGCCGGAACTCCATGGGCTGGGCGACTTCCTGGTTGGCAGCGTCGACGCCAAGAGCGTGATTAGGGCCACCAGCGTCCCGCACGTGCTGGTGATGGGCGCCGGAGCGGCGCCGCTCAATCACCTCAGCATGCTGGAGTCGCCTGTCTTCAAGAACCTCCTAGACAGCCTCTCTGAGGCATTTCCGTTCATCATCATTGATGGTCCGCCCATTAACGGGTTCGCCGAATCGGTGGTCTATGCGGCCCAAGTCGACCGCGTCCTCCTGGTGATCAAATCAGGCATCACTCGCGTTCAGGTCGTGTCAACGGCCTTGGCGAAACTGGCCGCCGGCGGATGCAACAAAATCGACCTGATCCTCAACCGGAGGACCTTTCCCATTCCACCCTGGATTTACCAGCGCTTATGAGCCAGGCGCCCGACACTGCGGTAGTGCTGGCCGGTGGTTTAGGCCATTTTCACGGGTTCGCCCTGACTCCTTACCCTAAGATTCTCCTACCCCTGGCCAATCGTCCTCTATTGCACTACCAGGCCCGGGTTTTGGCCGAGGCCGGGGTCAAGCGCCTGGTACTTTGCCTGAATAGCGGCATGGGGCCGCGGGTGGCCGAACACCTGGACTCCCTGCCTTACTCCCTTGAATACCTGATCAAGGAAACTAGTTGTGGCACCGGGGGCTCGCTGAAGGAAGTGGAGGACGCCATTCACGGGAACGCTTTCTGGGTGCTGAGCGGGGATTTGCTGCTAACCGCCAACCTCGCCGAGATGCTGGCCTTTCACCAGGAACAGCGCGCCACGGCTACCTTGGGGACGTTGCGGGTCTGGGAGGCGCCCTGGGAGATGGAAAGAGTGGAGTTCGATCAGGACCGGAGGATCAAGACTATTCACCGAAGGCACCCGGCCCAGGAGAAACGGAGCACGGTGCGCCCTGCCGGTCTTTACCTGTTCCAGTCGGAGGTCCTGCAAAGTATCCCTCCGGTCCGCTACTTCGATCTCAAAGAGCAACTCTTTGCCTCGCTCTATCGACAGGGCGCGCCCATGCGGATCTGGGAGATACCGGGATACAGCCGCAACCTCAGCAGCATCGGCGATTTCTTCACCGCCAACCTGGATATCTTGAAAGGCCGGGTACCGATGCCGGATCAGGAAAAAACCCCAAATCCTTCGGATGATAACGACAAGGCCCAGATCAGCGCCTCCGCCAAGGTGTTTGCCCCGACAGTGCTTGGCTCGGGGTCCCGCATCGGCGATGAGGCGATCATTTTCGGCCCCTCAGCCATCGGTTCCCACTGCGAGATAGAGCCCGGCGTGGTCATCAATGAGTGCGTGATCCTGAATAACGCCCGCATTAGCCAGGGGGCCCGCCTTCACCGCTGCGTCATCAGCGACGGGGCCGTTATCAGCAGTGGGACGCACTTGCACGAAATGGTGGTCATGCAGTCCCTTCAAAGCCCGAAAGAGCAAACCGTCTCTTCTCTGTGGGAGCAGGGGACCCGCCACCCCGGGAGGGTGGCGGGTCCCCTGGAATGGCAAACCTACGCCACCCCTTTCTGCCAAAAAGTCAAGCGCTTCCTGGACGTGATCGTGGCCATCCTGGGGATCATCATCGCGGCGCCCTTCATGTTGTTCATTGCCCTGGCCATCAAGCTGGATTCCCCCGGGGCCATCATTTTTCGCCAGGAACGGTGCGGTCTGAGGGGGCGAAACTTTACTATGTACAAATTTAGGACCATGGTCAAAAACTCTGAAGAGCTGAAGCCGGGACTAAAGGACTTGAACGAAGTGGACGGACCGATGTTTAAAATCATCCTTGATCCCCGGATAACCCGGGTAGGGAGGATCCTCAGGGACACCTGCCTGGATGAACTGCCCCAGCTCTATAATGTCTTTAAAGGGGATATGAGCCTGGTGGGGCCTAGGCCGTTATCCATGGAGGAAATGCGTTACAACCCCAAATGGCGGGATGCGCGGCTGTCCGTGCGCCCCGGCATGTCCGGCCTCTGGCAGGTGGAGGCTCACTCCAGGCTCTTCTTTAACGATTGGCTCATTAATGATCTGGAGTATGTGAAGCAGTGTTCCCTGGGGCTCGATCTGAAAATCCTGTTAAAGACGATTAAGAAGGTGGTCGGTTAGATCTTTCTTTTCGAGAAGAAGTAGAGGATCGTTATGAAGAAATGGCAAGGCATTTGGGTGACGTGGCTGCTCCTCGCGACCATGGCCTGCGCAGGCGGCAAAGGGACGGGGGTTCTGCAAGTGAACTTCCCGGAGATGGATCCGCCTCCTAAAGGCCCGGTGGTCTCCGAACCCTACCGGATTATGAGGGGCGACATCTTAAACGTAACTTTTCCCCTGAATCCGGAACTAGATCTAAAACCGGTGTTGGTGCGCCCGGACGGGAAAATCGTCCTGAACCTGGCGGGCGAGGTCAATGCCTTCGGCATGACCGTCCCGGAATTGCAGCAGGCTATAGGCCAGCAATACCGGGAAACCATTGCCAAGAGCGGATATAGTAAAGTGTTACAGCCCAACGATTACTTTGATCTCAAGTTCGTCTATAACCCCGAACTGAACATCGGGGTCCGCATCCAGTCCGACGGCAAGGTCTCCCTGCCCATCGTGGGGGAGGTCCAGGCCGCCAATCTGACCCCGGGGCAGTTGCGCCAGAAGCTCATCGAGGCCTATTCCCGGGATATCCGCCAGCCCGATATCGCAGTCCTGACGGGCGCCAACACCACTGCCTTTCCCATGGACATCGCGGCAAAAAACATCAATACCCAGGGCAATTTCATCACCGTGGCCGTGGTCAAGAGCGGCGGCCAGTGGGTCTTCGTGGCCGGCCAGGTGGGCGCGCCCAAGGCCATCCCCTGGGAAGGTCACCTGACCGTACTCCAGGCCATTGCCGCGGCCGGGGGGAAGACGGATAAGGCTGATATGTCCCGGGTGGTCATCGTCAGGCGCGGGCCTTTCGAGCCGGCGCAATGGATGCAGACCGATCTGGCCTCGCCCCTGGAAGGCAAGGATCTCAAGAACGACGTGGCGTTAAGGAGCGGAGATGTCGTGGTGGTTCCCATGAGCGGCATCGCCAAACTGGGCGTGTTCGTCCAGCAGGTCCTGCGCGATTTGAACCCCATGTATGGTACGTATACCATCACCCTCGGCAGCGCCTCCGGAGCGTTTACTGCTCCCATACCGTAAGGGGAAGTGATGTTAGTCCGGGTTATCTTATCCGGTTTTCTCATCCTGAGCTTGCTGGCGCCATCAGCAAGGGCGGATGAGTTTGGGCTGGCCCCCAAGGGCTACTTTGACGCCTTGCCGTCCAACATCGTCAACGTGGCCCTGCCGGAATTTGGCAATAACCTCGTCATCCCAGGTGACTATGGCCTGGGGAATGTCACCCCGGTGGAGGAAGTGTTCCGGGGCACGGAACGGGTCGTTCGCATCTTCCGCTCCCCGGAGCTGCGCATCTCTCACAAGCGCCCGGCGGAAATGCAAGTTCTGCTGGGAAATGTCCAGGGACTCTACGTGTGGCTTAACACTCCCCCGATGCAAGGGGAGTGGACCCTCAGCATTGACCTGCTCTATGTCGACGGCAGCAGAAAGAATATTTTCGGTAAGAAAATGAAGCCGGGGGTGCGCGATTTTCTTTATGTGGAACCCCATACCCGGCTGGCTTGCCACCTGTCAACTAAAACTACGGCGGTTAAGGTGCCCATGAGATTTATTTTGACGCTTAGCCCCGTCATGTACGCAGTATGGCCCGACTTGCTGCCCATGCCCGAACGATCGACTTTCGACTAAGCCGGAGTGCGCCAACGGGCGGATAGCCTGAAGGAGACGCTGATGAAAATGCAGACTACTGGACGCATCTTGCTCCACGGCCTGTTCCGCCGGTGGGACCTGTTCGTCTACCTTAACCTGGCTATCCTGGGGACTATCCTGGTGGGCAGTTGGCTGTGGCCTCCCAGCTATCAGGCTTCCAGCAGCATCGTCATTCTCGGGCGCACCTATGCCGACCTTTTGACGCCGCCCAAAAGCGGCGGACCCTCCACCTTGATCATGAATCCCAAGGAGGAGATCAACTCGGAGATCGAAATCATCCGCAGCCGCCCGGTCCTGACCCGGGTGGTCCAGGACCTCCACCTCGATAAACCCAGAACCATCCCGGACGAGGGAATCTCCGGGGCCATCCGCGGCGCCGGGCGGGCCACCTTTAGGGCCTGCCGATGGTTTTTCAGCGCCATCGGTGTGACCAAAAAGTACACCGCCAGCCAGGCCGTCGAGGCCGCGGTGGAGCGGTTGCATTCCCGATTGCAAGTCGAGCCCGCCATCGACTCCCAAATCATCTGGATCAAATATCGCGACCCCGACCCGGAAATGAGCGCCAAGGTGGTAAACCTGGTGGCCGAAGAGTATCAGAAGCAGCATCTGGCCATTAATATCAACCGGACCGAGAGTTCTTTCTACGGTGAACAGATCGAAAAGGTGCAGGCCGACCTCAAGGGGCTCCAGGAGCAGCTGTTGCAGGTCAAGGAACAAACCGGAATTGTGTCGTTTTCCGAGCAGAGCCGCGCCATCCTGAGGAAGTTGGAAACGCTGGACAATTCCAGGACTAATGTCCAGAAGGAGAGCATCCGAGTCCAGGCCAGGGTGGACAAGATTCAACAACTTCGGGAAGCCAAGCCAGAACTTCTCATCCCCTTACCGGATCTCGCTCAAGAGCAGCAACTTTCTGCCTTGGAAGATAAATATCTCAACCTCAAGTTTCAGGTAACCGGCGTGTTGCAGCGCTACACTTCAGAAAGTCGCCAGTACCAGTTCCTTCAGCAGCAGATCGGCGCCATTCGAAAGCAGATCAAAAATCATGTGAGCACGCTACTGGAGCGGGATCTGGCCAAGCTTCGGGAACTGCAGGCGGAAGGACAGGCCACCGATCAGATCATTGCCGACATGAAGGCTCAGATAAACCAACTGCCCATCGCCGAGATGAACCTGGGAAATCTTGAACGGGACATCGAGATCAAGCAGGCGATCTTGTCGGTTCTCCTGAAAAAATACCAGGACAGCCTTCTGGCCCAGAATACCGACCGGCGCCTGGAAAATGCCAAGATTCTGAGCCCGGCGGCGGCGCCGCTGAAACCGGCGTTCCCCAAGTTATGGCTCAACTTGATCCTGGGCCTGGTGTTCTCCGTGGTGATAAGCTTAAGTCTCGCCTTCTTCCTGGAATACTGGGATGATTCCCTCAAGATCCCGGAAGACGTGGAGCGCTATCTGGGCCGCTCAGTCTTCGCTTCTATCCCGGAACTCTAACATGAACGATCCTTGGGCCGCCAAGCCCCATCCCGGCCAACCCGGCTTCAGCTTCTGGTGGCTTTTAGCGGGGGGGGGTTATCGGGTTTCTCTTCTTGCTGGGGATGCAGCTCAAGCTAAAGTGGTTGGCCTTCCTCTTCCTGACCTCCCTGGTGTTGATCGCCTCCCTGACGGCGAAGGATAAGAAAGACTACTTCCTGGTCCTCTTTGTCATGGCCCTGCCGGTCTGGATCGGCAAGCACCTCGACTTCCATCCGTCTCCTTACGGCATCTCCACCTTCGGGTTCCCCATCCATGTCAGTTTCCTGCCCCTCATCGCCCTCTATGTGATCTGGGCCGTGCGTCGGATAGGGAGACAGGAGCCCGCCCCCATATCCACCCGGGGACTGTTGCCCCTGGCCGGGGTTTTCGCGGCCGCGGCCGTTTCTGTCCTGGGGTCAATGGATAAGCTCTTTGCGGCCTTCGACCTCTTTGCCCTGGGCACCTCCATCTTGATTTTCATCTATGCCGCCAGTGAAATCCGGCAACGGCGCGAACTTCGTCTGGTTCTGGCTCTCCTGATTTTTTCCGCCGCCTTGCAAGGAGCAATCGCCCTGGCCCAGTATCTCGCCGGCTCTACTCTGGGTCTCGATTTTTTCGGCGCTGCCAAGCAGTTATACGGTTACGCGGGCCTGGAAGTTGTCTCCCGGGTGGGCGGACTCATCGGCCACCCCAACACCCTGGCCTTGTTCTTTGATCTGATGCTTCCCCTGAGTCTGAGCCTCCTGTTCTGCCCTATGCGCGGGCGCAACCGGTTTTTGCTGGCCGTGGCCGTGTTCCTGCAACTGGCCGGGCTGAGCGTGACGTTTTCCCGGGGGGGCATCATCGCCTCGGGACTGGCGGTCCTGGCCCTGGCCGTTTTCCACGGGGCCCGGCGCTTCGGCCTCATGCGAGCTGTTTTCATGACCATGGCAGGGGCGTTGTTATTGGCCGCGATCCTGACGGTGGTTCCCAATCCCATTGAGAAGGGCTTCGCCCGTACCGAACGGACCATCCCTGGCCGATTGCTGTTGACCGACATTGCCCTCACCATGATTCGGCACCATCCGCTCTTCGGGGTAGGATTAAACAACTTCACTCATGCTTCCCGACAGTATGATTTCACCCGGGAACAGGTCGTCTCCTCCTGGAACTCGCCGGTCCACAACCTCTTTTTGTTTATTGCCGGGGAGATCGGCCTGGTGGGTCTGATCTGCTTCGTGGTCTTTCTGGTGAGCGCGCTGACGGCCCTGATTCCCGCCATGCGCGCCCCTGACCCGTTTATCCTGAGTGTGGGGGGAGGTCTGTTTTTCGGCCTGGTCGCGTTTCTCATCCACGCCCAGGTGGATTACAGCATATGGACCCAAAACCGCCCGTTATGGTTCTTCTTGGGCCTGGCCGTGTGTATGTGGCGTTTCGGCAGGTCGGCGGCGGCAACTGCAACCGAATAATTTCACTAAGCCCATCAATGCCGCCTTGGGAACGCCAAGCCCCGACATCATGCTTTCTCACCTACCATGAGCATTGCTAAGCCAAGGGCAGGCGGGGCGCCGAAACCTGAAAACGGGGTTATCATGACTACCCCGCGGTTCGTCCGCAACAGTGCCTTGCTGCTCGCCGTCGAAATCATTACCAAAACCCTCGGGGTGGTTTTCTTTGCCTTGATCGCCCGCTTTTTGGGAGCCGGGGAGGTGGGGCTTTATGCCTTTGCCCTGGCCGTGGCCAATTTTATCGTGATCCCGGCCAGGTTCGGCTTCGAAAATCTGGTTCAGCGGGAGGTGGGCCGGGAGCCTGCCACTACCCGCCATTTTCTCTGGGGCGTCGGCGCCGTCAAGGGACTCATCTCCTTGGGAATCCTGGGTCTTTTTTGCATTGCCTTAGCGCTTACCGGTAGGCAAGACCTGACCATCCTGCTTCTTGCGGCCGGTTTCACTGTGATGTTTTCCTTCATGGAATTTCTCAACGCCTTCTTCCGGGCCAATCAAAAACCGGAATTCGAATTGGCGGTGCGCCTCCTGTTCTCCCTGAGCAACCTCTTGCTGGGGTTACTGGTTCTCTATGCCGGTTGGCGCTTGCGGGGGGTGTTGTTAGTGCAGCTGATCAATGTAACCGTGGCGGTGATCATCGGAACCTTAATCCTGGCCCGCATCGCCCCTCCGGGGAGATGCGCCTGGCATTGGCGGGCTGTTCGGGGTTATGTTGTCGCGGCCACGCCCTTTGCCGGCATCCTGGTATCCCTGTATTTCAGCAATCAAATCGGCGTCATCGTCCTGAAGCTGTTCACAGGGTCCACGGAAGTAGGATATTTTGCCGCCGCCTTGAGGCTGTTCGATAGCCTGACGTTGATCCCCGCCGCGATCATGGGGGCCTTTTTGCCTATTATGAGTCAGCTTTATGTCAGGTCCGTGGGCGGCTTCGCCCGGACCCTGCGCTTCACCCTTAAATGCCTGTTCATCCTGTCGGTTCCCCTGGTAGTAATTATGGCAATTCTGGCCCGTCCCATCGTGGTATTTCTCTATGGCCAGTCTTTCCTGCCCTCAGCCCCGGCGCTGCAGATTCTCTCCCTGCCCCTCTTGTTCAGCTTCTGGAACTATGCCTGTACCAATGTGCTGATTGCCCGGAATGAGGAGGGGCCGCTCCTGCGGTTGACCTGGCTCACCGCCGGCATTCACGTGACCGCCAATCTCCTCTTTATTTCGGCATTCTCCTACCTTGGGGCCTGCTTGGCCATCCTGACCACCCAGGGAATCTTTGGGATTATCCTCTACGGTTTGCAATTGCGCCGGTACCTGCGGGTCGGCGGCTTGGTAAAACTCATGGCCTCGCCCGTCCTTAGCGGGACCTTTATGGGGTTGGCGGTTTTACTGGCCAGGGACTGGAATTTGTTGCTGTCAATTTCCCTCGGCCTTTTAGTCTATGTTGGAGGGATACTGGCTTTGGGAACCTTGAGCCGGGAAGAAATGGATCGCTTGCCCACCATGGTGGCCAGCGGTCCATCCGACCTTCCCGAAACCGCGGGATAGGGGAATTATCAAAAAGCCTGGATTAGGCCGACAAAGCTTTGCTGTCCTCACCGATTAAGACGACTCGCGTACTCTTAGCGTTGGGCCTGGAACTCCATTACCGTCAGAGAATGAGCCCCAAAGGTGTAAGAGAAACTGGCGCCGGCGTTGGTAATGTGGCCGGGCCGCGGCGACACCGTCGAGGCAAGGTTCTCATTGTGATCCTTGACGCTATTCCCGGAAAGCGTCCAAACCATGGCCCCTGCTTGGGGCGTGAATCCCTGGAACCGGATGGCCGCGGGCATGGCGCCCGACAGTGACCGGTTAATCACCATCAGGGCAAGGCGGCCTCGCTCCGGGGAACTGAACGCCACCGCGTGCAGGAGGGGAACGGCAGACTTGGACTTGACGTTGGTGACCTGGGCCACGGCAAAGGTGGGAGAACTGACGCGAGTCTCCACTATGGCAGGCCCCAAATGATTCATAATGAGGTCCAGAGCATGGTAATGGGGGCGGATGGTCCTGGTTCCCGTCTGCCAGTTGTAGCCTATGGCGGCAGTGGGATTGCTGCCGTGGAGGTTCCAGGACGCGGCCAGGGTGATGCCGAGCTCGGAGCTGCCCTGGAGGAGACCCAGGAGGAGGTCGGCGTCATAGATGGCCCGGGCGAGATTGGCATAGTCCCGGGGGTCATGGGAGGCTGCGGGCCAGATGCCATACTCCGTGATGGCGATGCCGATGGGCTTTCCGGGCGGAGAGTTGGCCGCAATCACCTTCCTGATCTCCCGGAGATCGGCCAGGGCCTGGTCGGCCCCGGCCATCACCGCGGTAAACCATGGTTTACCCTGATAGAGGGCCCGCTCCTGGCCGCCGGCGGGATAGTAGGGATGAATAATGAGGAAGTCCAGGTAATCCCCGGCAGCTTTGATTACCGTGGGGTTCCAGGCATCCGCCGCATCCGCGTCACCCCGGCCCCGGGGGGACGTCAGGCCCACCGCGCCCACCTTGATGTGAGGGTCAACGCCTTTCATGGCCTTGGCAAAGGCCGCAAAATCCTGGGCGTATCGGCGGGCGGAGGTAAACCCGATTTCGTTTTTGTCATACACTTCGTTGCCCACCTCCCAATAGGTCGCGCCAAAGGGCTGGGGATACCCCAGAGCCACGCGCTTCTGGGCCCAGAAACCCACAGTCTGCCAGTCATGCCCCTCCTCGTCCGCTCCCAGGGGCCGGGGATCATCGGGGCGGCCATTGGCCAAGGCGACCCAGGCGGCCGCCCGTTTGATTTTTTGGCTGAGAGAGACCCGCGTGGAGAGATTGCCCGCCTTATCCAGACCAGTGCTGTAATTCACGGTGAAAAGCGCTTGGGCCTTGAGGGATTGCACTAATTTCAGGTGTTCGATCGCGCCGTAGTTGTTGGAGAACCATTCGGGTTGTCCCATTCTCCCTTCCGGGCGCACCGAAGTGCCGACAGGATGAAGGCCTCGTATCCCGAAGACCCCTTCCAGCCGGTTGCCATCCAGACGCAGAAAGCGAAACAGGTCCCCGAACTGACCGCCGTGGGTGTCCACCAGCCGCGCCGCTTTTACCGTTTGCCAATCGGGGATGCCTTCCAGGATTAGGGTGGAAGAGGTGGGGGACACCGGGGCCGCGGTCTTGAGGCCGACGCCGTCCTCCCAGAGATAGAGGTCAGAGGCGCTGCCGCCGGGAAAGCGCACGACGGTGGGAGTGATGGGGTTGATCAAGGGTCTGGCGGCCGGATCAATATCGTTAAGCCTGGAGTTCCACAGGCTGTTGCCGGCAAACAGAAGATTCTGCCCGAACAGCAGTGGGTTCACCGGGTTGACGGTGACCGCGGCATTAACCGTAATCCTGGCTTCTTCATCCTGAGCACAGGCCGGAGTCCCGCTGACCACCAGCAGAGATATCAGGAGTACCAACAGCCGGCAGCCCCGTTCAGGCATTTACCGCCTCCCGGAGGATATCGTGGAAATAGGGTTCCCGATGGAACTTCCGGCAGGCGCGTTCACCGGCTTCCCGGTTTCCCCGGCCGCCCCTCGGGAGTATCCGTGAGGGGTCATGGCCTTCCCCCTGGACGGCTTTCCCGGGCCAGTTGGAGGACGTGAGACAGGCGCGCCCCCTGGATATCCCAGGTCCAGTGGTTTTCGATGGTCAGCCGGGCCCCGGCGCCAAGTTGGCGCCGCAGGCCCTTATTCCCTATCAACTCCAGGAGGTTGTGAAACATGGTCTCGTGATCTCCAGGCTCATACAGCCTGCCGTTGTGACCGTCGCAGACGACTTCCTTGATCTGCCCCAGGGCGGGAAAGAGGACGGCTTTGCCCGCCGCCATATATTCCAGCAATTTCATGGAAGAGCCATAGAAGAGATAATCTTCTTTGTAGGGGCCAATAACGATGTCCATGACACTGAGGACGCGGGGGATAAGTTGGTGGGGCATGCTGCCGGCAAACCTGAAATGGGGGCCGAGGCCGTCAGATTCAGCCCCGCGGCGGATGGCGTCGTCCACCCGGCCTTTCCCCACCAAGAGAAAAACCACCCGGCTATGGGCCGCGATGATTTTCTTGGCCAGGGCGAGAAAGCGCTCTACTCCGCCAAAGAATTCGAAAGAGCCGATGTAGCCGATCACCATCCGGTCCTTTAGGCCCAAGTGCGCCATAAATTCCGGGTCGGGCTCCCGGGGAGTAAAAAGAAGGTGATCCACGCCGTTGGGCACAACATGGAGTTTGGCGGCCGGCGCCTCGTAACGCATCAGGTAGCCCTTCAACACCTCCGAGATGCAAGTTACCCGGTCGGCCCCCCGCACATTAATCCCCTCAAGGCCGCGACTCAGCCAGGGGTAGCGGTAGTATTGGGGGTAAAACAGGCGATATTCGTACTCCAGGGGCGCCTCGGCGAACAGCACCAGGGGCAGGCGCCGGCGGCGGCTGGCCGCCAGGGCCGAGAAGTTGGCATAAGAACTCACCGCCAGCACCACGTCGGGGCGGAACTGGTCCAGCAGCTTCAGTTCCTCCCGGATAAAGGCGAAATTTCGCCAGACCAGGCGAGGGACATGGCCATAACGGCGCAGCCCCGGGACTTTTTTCAGGCCGAGGTATTCCCGGCGTTCTCCCGGTTTTTTGGCAGTGCGAAACTGCACATCAACCTGGTGGCCGAGCCGCGTCAGGGCCGCGGCGATAGCCCGGACCTGGGTGGCCGCGCCGACGGCTGAACCCTCGATGTCATAGTGGTAGTTGAAATAGGAGACCCTCATCAGCCGACCGATGGTTCCCCCCCGGATTTGGGCAGGCGTTCTCCCCCCCGGAAGCGCTGGGCCAGGACCCGCATGCCAAAGAGGGGCAGGCCTACTAAGTAACGCCGCCAGGTGCCGGGCTCCTGCCACAGGCGATACACCCATTCAAACCCTTTCCGCCGCCAATGGGGGGAAAGGCGATCCAATTCACCGGAAACGATTTTAAACATGCCGCCGCACGTCAGGATCAGACCCACCTGCAACTGCTGCCCCCAGGTTGAGGCCCAGAGGACCTGGCGGGGGTCCCCCATCCCCACCCAGAGGATATCCGGGCGGGCGGCGTTGATCTTGGCGAGCAGAGGCTCATCCCGGAAATCAAAGTATCCATGGTGGGTCCCCACCAAGTTTAAACCAGGATATTTCCGCCGGGCATGATCGGCGGCCCGTTCCGCCAGGCCGGGCTCCCCCCCCAGGAGGAAGAACCGATACCCGCGCCCCAACGCCAGTTCGCACAACCGGGGCCAGATGTCGGTGGTAGTCAGCTTTTCCGGCAGATGGCCACCCAAAAAATCGGCTGCCATGATTACGGAGGCGCCGTCGGCGTACAACAGGTCGGCCTGGCGCAGGGCTTTCAGAAACTCGGGGTATTGGTAAGTGAGGTTGATGACATGGGCATTGACGCCATAAGCCACCGCGCCGCCCGGGGCCGCAATCAAGGCCTCGACCCGGGCCAGCAAGGTGTCCATGGTGTATGCGCCCACGGGCACTCCCAGGATGTCGATGGTTTCTGCGGCGTTCACGGTCAAATTTCCCTGGGCGGCAGACGGTTGCCATGCATGCAGCGGTAAAGCTGCTCCCGGCGCAGGTAGCGGATCAGGCCGGGGTCTTCGATGCGCTGGATGTCCGGATTGAAGTAACTGATAAAAAAACCCCAAATGAAGGCTAATCCCCCCACCAGCCAGGGCCGTTCGGCCATGCGATAGATGCCCCGGGCCAGGGCAAAGAGCGGGTGGCTGCCGATGGCGTAAGCCCCCTGGCCCCAAATGATTCGTCCCCGCAGGGCTCCGAAACTGGAGCCTTGCAGGCGGTGATGCGTGAAGATGATTTGGGGATCGCTGAGGGTGAGCCAGCCATGGCGGCGGGCGGCGGTTTCATCGATGACGTCCCAGCCGTAAACGCATTGAAGTCCCCCGATATCTCGGAAACAAGCCTGCCGGTAAAATTTGGCCTGGCCCGGCACGTGGTAGGAGGTATAGCGTTCGGATACGAGCCTGCCTTGCACCAGCAGCCAGGAAGTACCGCTGGCCATGCCCACCCTGGGATCGTCAAAGTGAGCCATGATGCCCGCGAAGATTGCCGGGCCAAACTCCAGATCGCAATCCAGCTTGGCAATGACGTCAAAGGGTTCGTCCCCCAGATCGGCCAGGCCGGCGTTAAAGGCGTTCACCACCCCGGGGCCCAACTGGCGGCCGCCATCCCGCTGGCGGCGGACGAGCCTGATCCAGGGGTGCGCGGCGGTGTAGTCGAGGACGATCTCCGCGGTCCGGTCCCGGCTGCCGTCGTCGACGATAATCCAGAGGTCGGGGCGACAGGTCTGTTTGACGACGGAGTCCAGGGTAAACCGCACAAACTGCTCTTCATCCCGACAGGGACTGATAATCACCAGGCGGCGCTTCATGGCTGCCACTCCCCCCGGCCCCGGACCCGCCGCCACCAGATGGCAAAAACCAGCAAGGCCCAGATCTGCCGGCTAAAATCCCGCCGGCCCTGGATGTGGGCCTCGGCCATTTCCTGCACCGTGGCCAGGTTGAAGTAGCCGGTGGCGGCCAGGGTCTCCATCAGGTGGTATTCCCGGGCATAGTCCACTAGGTGGTGCTGGAGCCAGAACTCCACGGGAGGATTGAAACCCCGTTTCGGCCGGTTCACTATTGCCTGCGGCAGCCAGGGCGCCACCGCCTCCCGCAGCAGGTGTTTGGTGTGCATCCCGCTCACTTTGAGGTCCATGGGGATGCTTAGGGCAAATTCCACCAGGGTGTGGTCCAGCAAGGGCACCCGGACTTCCAGGGAACAGGCCATGCTCATGCGGTCCACCTTGACCAGCAGGCTGTCCGGCAGGAAGACCGAGAGGTCCGCCAGATTGGCCTGGGCGATGGGATCAAGGTCCGGATAGGCCTGGGGGACGGCCCAGAAGTGCTGGAGATAAGGGAGGTCGGCGATCCGGCGCTGAAAATCCGGGGAAAACAGGCGCTGTTGCGCCTCAGGGGAGAAAAACGCCACCTTGCGGGTATATCCCTCAAAAAGCGGCAAGAGGGAGGTTGCGGCGATGCGCTCCAGACGGTGTTCCAGGTAACCCAGGCGGGGAGAACCCCAGGTGGGCAGATGGCGGGCGGTTGCCGCCAGGGTCCGGCGGCACCAGAGAGGCAGCACGCTCAACCACCGGTTCAGTTGCATGCCTTGATAGTGGGTGTAGCCCCCAAAGAGCTCGTCCCCGCCCTCGCCGCTTAAGGCCACCGTGACCTGTCGGCGGGTGGCTTTAGACAGGAGATAGGTGGGGATGATGGTGGCGTCGGCCAGGGGTTCGTCCAGGTGCCACAGCAGTTTGGGCAAGAGATCGGTGGCCTCGGCGGTAATCCGAAAGGTTTCATGGACGGTGCCCAAATGCTGGCTGACCAGTTGGGCAAAGCGAGTCTCATCATACTTGGGCGCCTCGAACCCCACGCTAAAGGTGCGGATTTCCTTGGCGCCCAATCCGGCCATGGCGGCGGTGACCGCACTGGAATCAAGCCCGCCGGAGAGAAAGACCCCCAGGGGCACATCCGCCACCAGCTGGAGGCGCACCGCTTCTCTCAGACGCTGGCGCAGTTCCCGGCACCAATCCTCAAGCGTTCTCTCGGGGTCTGAGGTCACCGCCGGGCGCCAATATTTTCGGGTCTTGACCTCACCGTCGGCCACCGTCAGCAACTCCCCCGGTGTCAGCTTTTGGATATTTTGATAAATGGTGCCCGAGCCCGGGATGAAATGATGGGAGAAGTATTCAAACACGCCCCCATCGCTCACGGCCGGGTCAAACCCGGGGAGCAGAAGGAGGCTCTTGATTTCCGAGGCAAAGGCCAGGGTGTCGGACTTCCGGGTATAGAACAGGGGCTTGATGCCCAGGCGGTCCCGGGCCAGGAGGAGCTTCTGCCGGCGGCGGTCCCAGACGGCAAAGGCGAACATGCCGTTTAAGTGGTGCACCACGTCATCGCCCCAGGCTTCGAAACCGTGGACGATGACCTCAGTGTCGGAGGAGGTGCGGAAGACGTGGCCCTGTTGCTTCAGATCAGCCCGGAGTTCGACGAAGTTATAAATCTCGCCGTTGAAGACCACCGTCACTGTCTGGTCTTCGTTGGACATGGGCTGACGCCCGCCGGGCAGATCTATGATGCTCAGGCGCCGGAAGCCCAGTCCTAAACCGTTCTCCACCAAGAAGCCCTCATCATCGGGCCCGCGGTGGCTTAAAACCGCAGTCATGCGCCGCAGCAGTCCCTGATCGACCGGCGCTCCATTTAATTGCAACATGCCGCAGAGTCCGCACATATATCAGTACCTATGGCAAAACCTGTCTTAGGCTGCAAATCTGTTCTCTCAACCAGTTGAAGGTTAGGAACGGAGGTTTTAAGTCCCCCTTTCCTAAAGGGGGATTTAGTGGGATTATCAATCGCTTATTTAATCCCCCCCTGCCCCCCTTTAGAAAAGGGGGGTGATTCTTTCCAGACTTAAGCTCCTTCGGTTGATTCAAAATGACGCCGAAAATCGGTTTTGAAATGACTTGTCGTTTTTCTGATTGGCCTCGATCGCGGCCGCAAACAGGCTGCTAAGTTGTCGGGCGCTGGTCTCGCCGCTATATTGGGAGACCACCAGGTCTCGTCCGGCCCCGGCCAGGCGCCGGGCCATATCCTGATCCCGGAGCAGGCGCGCCAGGGCCTCGGCCAAAGCTGCGGCATCGTCCGG
This sequence comes from Deltaproteobacteria bacterium, assembly GCA_016875015.1. GTDB lineage: Bacteria > Desulfobacterota > Desulfobaccia > Desulfobaccales > 0-14-0-80-60-11 > 0-14-0-80-60-11. The sequence continues at coordinate 17,460 of VGSJ01000055.1, forward strand.
CGCCACCAAAAGACCCGTCTCGCCATCCACCACCAGTTCAGGAATTCCGGAAACCCGGGTGGCTACCACGGGAATTTCCATGGCCATGGCTTCGATCAGCACGGTGGGAATGCCGTCGGCATCCTGGTTGCGGATGCAGGAAGGCATGGCCAGCACATCGGCCCGCCGGTAATACGGCATCAACTCTGCCGGCGACAGTTGCCCCATAAGAACTACTCGGTCATTAACCCCGGAATCATTAACCAGGTCCTGGAGGCGGCCGGCTTCGGGGCCATCTCCGATGATGAGGCATTGGCAGGGCAGGCCCCGGTCCCGCAGCCGGGCACAGGCCGAAACCAGGACGTGAAACCCCTTGGTTTCCACCAGGCGGCCCACGGCGATGATGCAGGGGGGCGCCCCCTGGGGGTGGGGATGGGGGCAAAATCTGGCGGTATCCAGACCGTTCCGGACCACCTTTAGATGCGCCCGCCGGGCTTCGGGATACTGCTCCTCCAGGTAGCGGCGGTTGTACCGGCTGATGCAGGCCACAAACGCCGCGGCCGCAAGTTTGGCCGGCAGCAACAGCTTGTCAATGAAGATGTCATACGCATGGGCGGTAAAGCTAAACGAGATGCCGGCGAGGGCGGCCGCCATCAGCGCCACGCTGGCCGGGGCGTTGGCAAAATGGGCGTGGAGGTGCTGGATGCCGGACCGGCGCAGGCGCCAGGCGGCAAAGGGGGCCACCATAAAGTAAGACAGACAGCGCCGGCGAGACCGCCAGGGCTCGTCGGTTGCGAGGACGTAAGCGTAAAGGCAGTTAAAATAACGGCCGGGAAACCGCAGGGCAAAAATCAGGTGGGCCAGCCAGAATAAGGGGTTTTGGGGTTGAATGAGGACCTCCGCCTCCCGGGCCAGATCAGGAGCCTCAGGATGGAACACCCCGGTTTCCGGGGGATGGAGGCTGAAGACTTTGACGCTGAGCCCCAGGCGCCGCAACGCCGCGATTTCCCGCACCACAAAGGTCTCGGAAATCACCGGGAGAATCCGGCCGAGATACGCCAGGGCATAGGGGCGGCAATCACGAGGGGCGCGGGCGAGCCCGTTATCCGGGGCGGCGCCGCAAGGGTTGCGGTTTCTGGCCGGAGGTAAGGGGTCAGGCGAAATATTTATCATTCGAGCCTCTTGCCAAATGACCCGGGGATGTCCGGGAACATTAGCCGATAACCGCTAATATGGCTATTCCAGTATCCAGATTAAAATTGAATCATTCCCTCTCTGCAACTGCCAAAGCTTCCATCAAATCCTCCTCTCGCTCATAACCACCTAAAAATAATCGATAAATATTCCCAGCGCCTATATTATGCGTTTCTCTGATCTGAAAACGCACTTTTCGTTCGTTTAGCTTTGATTGGGTCTTCTTAACCAAAGAAATATCTAAATAGCGATTATAAAGTAAATAATGACGGTTATCATTTAGCATTATAACCTTTTCATTCGGTTTTACGTTGGGCAATAGTAAATCCTGTCCATGGAAAATTGAATCCTCATCGGTGATTTGGGGATTTGCTAAGATGATAGCGACAAAGCCGATGGTTTTATTATGCTTGTAATGTTTAGCCGCGATCTTAGTCAAGTTAAGGTCTTCGGGAGTCACCCTGTATGTTTTCGAAGTTGAAGTTTCCGGCTCCGCGGCCTGGTTTTCCGGCTGCGGGGCCGGGGCGGCTCTATCCTCGTGCAGTTGTTGGGAAGCGCCAGATTTTCGGGAAGGCGGTGCCGGCCTGGGGGAAAGCGCCGGCTGATCGACTGAATTGGGGTGGGTCTTATCTCGATCCGACATCAAAGCCGCCGTTACCGGGGCTGCGGGAGTCGGTGCTGTCGAAGCCGTCGGTATTTCCTTTGATGGAGTCACGGAGATACCGGTAGCTGGCAGCGGGGCCTTAATGGCAAGGCCATTGCGAATGGCATAGATAGCCAGGACCGTCACTAAAGCCGCTGCTAACACGGCTCCCACCTTTTTTGATAAACCTCGTTTTTTTCGCAGGTCCTGGGTTTCCTGGGGTTGCTCCTGCTCCATTTTCCAGAGCATTTCCCGAGTGACCCGGGAGAGGTTTTCCTGTATGCAGCACTCCAGGGCTTGATGGCACACCTGGTTAATCTGGCGAGGACACCCCCCCGTTTTGGCAAAGAGTTGGTCTGAGCAATCGTCGGCGAAACACGCCTCAAAACTCGATCTGACCTTCCCAAGGCGGTGATTGATATAATCAATGATTTCCCCAGGTGTCAGACTATCAATGCGGAGTTTCGTATGGATGAGCTGGCGGAGACACTGATTGGCATGACCGCCAAGCTTACGGTCTAGCTCCTTGCAGCCCACCAGCACTATGGGCAAAAGATGCTGGCCGTGGAGTTCTATCTGAGAGAGTATCCAGATTTCATCGAGGTGCCGGTCCGTCAGTAGATGAGCGTCGTCTATTATTACTACGAAAAATTTCCCTTGACGGGCAGATAGATGTACGGCGTCGGCGAGTGGGGTGAAATCTACCAAGTTTTCTTCAAGAATGTTAATGTTCATAGCTCTGGCGATATTCATTATGAGGGCAACGGGTTCAGTCGCTGGCCGGGTGATGATGATGGGATGGATATCTTGAGGTAATCTCTGAATTAGCGCAGAAACTATCATGGTTTTACCAATGCCTTCGTCCCCGCTTACTGAGGCCAATCCCTTGTGAGCCTTAATGAAATCCACAAGTTCTGCTAATAGCTCTTCAATTGCTTTCGTAAGAAAAAAAAACTTCTGGTCCGGGACATCCTGAAAAGGAGATTCGGAAAAACCAAAATAAGAGTTCTGGTTCATGTACCCCTCCCATCTCGAATAACATACGAGATATCTGAGAAGCTCGAGATGGCGACAGGTAAGGTCCTGCCACGCCGGGTATCTTGCTCTGCCCCTCGCCCGCGGCAGGCTTCCCTGGCATTTTCAGCTTCATGCCAAGTTTGCGCCGGGTTGACCGATGTTGTTAGGGAATCATCCGCTGCTGGCCCCAGCCGCGTATGCCGATGATCTATATGATCTGAAAACGATAAAAAATTCAAGCAATGGTTTGTTATAATCCTAACATGATCGATTTATATCTTGCACGTTATGCGATGATGTGATAACCTATTGAGATAAATGAGCAAATAGTTACTACTAACTTTGCTCAACCTAAACCCAACAGGTGGGAGGTTATCACAAACACTACTATGGCTGATAGAAATGAAAGGAGCAATGTTATTGATGGAGTTGAAGTAACCTCTGACACCTTGACCTCCAGGGCTGGGCTGAGCTTTTTTAGTAAATATCTTAGTAAGATAGCCATTTCCCCGGTTTTGGAACGTCTGTTTGGCTCCATGCGCAAAAGCGCCAAGGGACAGCCGGTGTCTGAGATTTTTAAACTCATTTTCGACAGTTGTAAGCCCAGATATAGGTATAAGTCATTGAAATTGTTAGGTGGCATAGATGGGAAGGGCGGAAATGTAGTGCCAACCCATGCATCAATAAGCCTCTAAAAAGACTTGA
>VGSJ01000056.1 GCA_016875015.1 Deltaproteobacteria bacterium
AGATAGTTATAAATTGTCTTGTTGGACACGTGCAAGTGTTGATTTTTTAACTGTCCAATTGGAACCGCTCAATTTAGGGAAAAATCTAAATGGGGGATAGCCGGCCTCGCGGTCAATCCCCCAGCCCGTCGCAGGCGAGGGCGCCCAGAGCACCTTTTGCTTTCTCAGACCAGCCCAAGGGATTTTATTTGTAGAGATTGTAGTTGACAATTTCAATAATCTCTTGTATTATCCATATATTATAGCCTCACCATGGCTCCCCCCCCACAAGAGGAGGCCCGGAGATGAGAAACATCTCCCTTCGCCGCCACCGCAGGGCATCGGCAATCAACCCCGGCAGGCCCGCATTTTCTCTGAAAGAGCCATCCCCTGAAACGGGGCAACCGAGGCGCTGGCGGCCCAGTCTGGCCTGGGCCGCGGCCCTCTTTACCCTGGCCCTGGCCGGCCTGGCGGCCCCGGCGTCCGCGGCCACCCTTGCCGGCGGTTATTATCACAGTTTAGTTTTGAAGGCCAACGGCAGCGTGGCCGCCGGGGGGGATAATACCTACGGCCAGCGCAACGTCCCTGGCGAACTGGGCGCCGTGGTGGCCGTGGCCGCGGGCTACTACCACAGCCTGGCCTTGAAGGCGGACGGCAGCGTGCACTTCTGGGGAGATAACAGCAAAGGGCAGCTCAACGTCCCGCCGGGGCGTTTTTGGGGGGCTACGCCCACAGCCTGGGCCTGATATACGCCAACGGAATCGTGCGCGCCTGGGGATATAATAATTACGGCCAGAGCACTGTCCCCATGGAAATTTGTGCTATCGTGTTTCTGTGAGACAATTCGGCTACAAAAGAGGAAATTTGTCGGAGTTAAATTCGGGAGAGAGGTCCCCAAAAACCATTTTGTGACCGCAATGGTCAAGACTGCGGCATAATCTCGGATAATAGCTTAACTCAACTCAAACAGGAGGAAGCAATGAAAAGAAGATTTGTCTGTGGGTTGCTGGCGGCATTATTTTTATTAACCGCGGTTGCCGTTTGTGCGGAGACCAACAAGGACATCCAAGATCATAAAAACTGTAAGTACTGTGGCATGGACCGGGAAAAATTTGCTCACAGTCGAATGCTGATTGAGTATGGGGATGGGTCCAGCTTCGGCTCCTGCAGCATCCATTGCGTGGCCCTCGATCTGGCCCAATCCTTCGATAAGCAGCCCAAAGCCATCTTGGCGGCGGATTATAACCAGAAAAATTTGATTGATGCCGAAAAAGCCTTCTGGGTCATCGGCGGAAACAAACCCGGCGTCATGACCAAAACGGCTAAATGGGCCTTTGCCGAGAAGAAAGACGCCGAGGCCTTTATTAAAGCAGAAGGTGGAAAGCTGGCGAACTTTGAAGACGCCATGAAAGCCACCTATGAGGATATGTACAACGACACCAAGATGATCCGGGAAAAGCGGACCAAAATGAAGCAGATGAAGCAAGAGCAAAAGCAGTAACCAAGTAAGGCATGGGCCAGTGGGAAACTTTGATTTAAGGTGAAATTTTCCACTGGCCCGTTCTCTGTATGGGGCGGGGTGGACGCCTAAGGAGACCTGATGAAATCTGTTCGGAACCTTATCCTCTTTATTTGCCTATTGCTCTTTACCGCCGGTTCGCTCTGGGGCGCGGCAGAGATAATGCCCGGCAAGCTCACCCCGACGGATAAGTGCCCGATATGCGGCATGTTTGTGGCAAAATATCCTGATTTTGTAGCGCAAATTGGCTTTAAGGATGGCACCTGTGCCTTTTTTGATGGCGTTAAAGACCTGATGAAATATTATTTCGATCTGGCAAAATATAATCCTGGGAAAAGCACCACGGATATTGCTCACATCCTGGTAACGGATTACTATAGTACAAAATTAGTGGATGGATTCCAGGCCTTTTATGTAATCGGCAGCGATGTCTATGGACCCATGGGCAAAGAACTCGTGCCTTGCCAAGATGAAGCTGCCGCCAAAGAATTTAAAGTCGATCATAAGGGCGCCGCAATCCTCTTGTTTAAGAATATCACGCCTGAACTGATTAAAACCCTGGACCAATAAGACTGTCTTTGGTGGGTGGCCTCAGTAAACCGGTTGGGGTGCAGGCAGTCGGCCCCCTGAGAGGATCGAGATAAGGCCGTGCGAAAATCCGACGGTTTTTTGCTCTTTATCGGGGGCGGCATACTACTCCTGGCGGCGATTTTCATCCAGGCGCATTTCGTGACGCGAGCCAACCTGCCCTTGTTCCAGCAAAAGGCCGAGGTGGTCAAGAGTCTGGGCCTCACCGACCTGTGCCTTTCCACCGAGGCCCGCTATACCCGGCACCTCTCCCAATCCGACTGGCACGCCGCCTTCCAAAGCCATCCCCTGGCCCTGGATCATTTTCCCATAGGATCGATCATCGGTCCTCCCGAAACCTTGACGAAGCCACATGATCAAATCCATTGAAAAGCAGAGAAATATTATCGATTTTACCCTGTCCTCTTTGTGGCGGCGGAAAGGGAAAAATCTCGCCCTGCTAGTGGTGTACACCCTGGTGGTTTTTAGCCTGGGTTCCGTCATGTTCTTTACCCAGGCGCTAAAAAACGAAGCCGCAATCATTTTACGAGGCGCCCCCGAGATCATCGTCCAGAAATTAGTAGCCGGGAGACATGAGCTGATCCCAATGGCCTCTGCCCAAACAATCAGGGCGATCCGTGGGGTTGAGGCTGTCAAGGACCGTCTCTGGGGTTACTATTATGATCCAATCGGTCGGGCTAATTACACCCTCATGGTTCCCGAAGGCATGGATCTCAAAGAGAATGAGATCATCGTGGGCGCCGGCATTTCCAGGGTTCGGCAGGTCTTCCGAGGCAACGCCCTGTTGTTACGAACCTATGACGGGAGGCCCATCAGTCTTTTCATTAAGGGTATCCTCAGCCCGGAATCGGAGTTGCTGTCCTCTGACTTGATATTGATTTCCGCCACGGGATTCAGACGCTTATTCGGCGTATCCGGGGATGATGCCACTGATTTAACGGTAACTGTTTTGAATAAAAAAGAAATTTCCACCATTGCCGCCAAAATCGTGGACAAACTCCCTGATGCCCGGGCCATCACCCGGGACGAAATCTTGAGGACTTATGATGCGGTCTTCGATTGGCGCGCCGGTATCATGATCGCCATTCTGGCCGGCGCGGTCCTGGCTTTTCTGATCTTTGCCTGGGATAAAGCCGCGGGATTGAGCGGCGAAGAAAGACGGGAGATCGGCATCTTGAAGGCCATCGGTTGGGAAACCGCCGATATCCTGCAGATGAAATTTTGGGAAGGGACAATTGTCTCCCTGTCATCCTTTTTCCTCGGGGTCATCTTAGCGTATTTCCACATCTTTTACGCCTCGGCCACCCTCTTTGAACCGGTACTCAAAGGCTGGTCCATTCTCTATCCGGAGTTCAGATTGACCCCCTTTATCAGTGGCTATCAAATCGCCATCCTGTTCTTTTTTACGGTTATTCCCTATACGGTGGCCACCATCATACCCGCCTGGAGGGCCGCGACGATTGATCCCGATGTGATCATGAGAACCTGAGGCGTTGATGATCGAACTGCAGAACATCCGTAAGGTTTTCAATGAGGGCCTGTCCAGTGAATATATCGCCCTTCACGACCTGACCCTCGCCATCGCGGCGCACCAGGTAACGGTGCTGAAAGGCCCCAGCGGCTCGGGTAAAACCACCTTGCTGAGCATCCTGGGATGCATGGCTCGGCCCACGGCCGGCCGTATCGTGCTCGCGGGCCGCGAGATCACCAGTCTGCCCGAGCGCTTTCTCACTGACATCCGGCGCCAGACCTTTGGCTTCATCTTCCAGCACTACAATCTCCTGAAAGGCATCAGCGTCATCGAGAACGTCATGCTCCCGGCCTACCCCCAGGGCGAGCCGTTTTCCCTCTTGAAGAAACAGGCGGCGGATCTGCTGAAGTTGTTCAACCTGACCCATAAAGCCGCCGCCAAAGTTGAGTGGCTCTCCGGGGGAGAAGCCCAGAGAACGGCCATCGCCAGGGCCTTGGTTAACCAACCCGAGGTGATCATCGCCGATGAACCCACCGCCCACCTCGATACCAGGCTATCCCGGGAATTCATGGACATTATGCGCGATTTTAAAGCCCAGGGAAAAACCATCCTGATTGCGAGCCATGACCCCATCGTGCACGAATCCGAGGTCGTCGACCGGGTAGTCCAGATGCGAGACGGCCGGATAATCGATGCCGGAGTAATCTGAGTGTTTTTTAACCCGGGGATTATCGCCCTCTTTATCAGTTCTCTCCTGATAAGCGGCATGGTGCTGTACGCCTCGTTCTATGGCGCGCTGATTCTCAGATATTGGGATATCAAAAGCGGCAGCGAAACCCAACTTAATCTGGAGAGAAGAACTTACCTCATATCGACGATCATCAGCTATGCCTGTGTTTTCCAACTGTGCTCTTTTTTCCTGTTTATTTATACCGCCGATACCCTGCACCCATTTTTCACCGGCGCCATGTGCGCCGTCGGTTCGCTCAACGTCAATAAATGGGGCTTTCCCACAGTAATTCTCAAAACCATCACCTTTCTCCTGGCGGGCCTCTGGCTCATCATCAATTTTACCGATAACCGGGGGTTCGATTATCCACTCATCAAAGTGAAATACCTGCTCCTACTCATCATTACGCCGTTGATTCTGGCGGAGACCATAATGCAAAGCAATTACTTCCTGGGGCTTAACCCGGAGGTCATCACCTCTTGCTGCGGGTCTCTGTTTACCGCGGATACCAAGGGGGTGGCTTCAGAAATTATCTCGTTGCCGCGCTCGGTCATGGAGATCGCCTTTTATGGCACCATGATGGGTGCCCTGGTTTTGGGGGCGGTGTTCTATCGCACCGGTAAAATGGGTTACGGGTTCTCGGCGGCGATTTCAGTGACATTTCTGATATCCATTGCGTCCTTTATCTCTTTTATCTCCATTTATTTTTATGAACTGCCGACCCATCATTGCCCCTTCTGTATTTTGCAGAAGGAATACGGCTACATAGGCTATTTCCTCTATCTGCTGCTGTTGGCGGGAGGTTTGACCGGCATGGGGGTAGGCCTCCTGATGCCCTTCCGCCAGATGCCGAGCCTCAAAGAAACTTTGCCGGCCATCCAGAAACATCTCACCCTTATCTCGGTCATCTGTTACCTGTCTTTTACCGCCATCGCCACCTTCCAGATAATCTTTTCAAATCTGAAAATGTAGCTTTTCCGAAAAGTTTTTTCGTAGGGTGCGTCTTACGCACCTTGAGCTTATAGCAACGGCGGGCCCGGAGGCCCGCCCCACTGAGCTTTTCATGCTCTACGGGTGGACCGAAGGCCAATAAATGACTGGACCGCAAGGTCCGGGTTGAGCGCGCCCCGTTCTCACCCTGAAAAAAAAAGAGGCGCCTCCTTTCGGAGGACGCCTCGAAACCTTTACGGATACATTGTCTCAGATGGCAGTCAAAGGGTGGCACAGGCTTTTCAGCCTGTGCAGGCGCAGGCTAAACAGTCATGGCCGAAGAATTGCCACCCCCAAAAGATGAAAGCTCCTGTAGCGGGTTTTAAACCCGCCCCTACGTCTGGACTTTCACGGTAAAGCCTGCGGCTATCGCGCATAGCCTTTTGAGCGCAACTTCGTATTAAATTTCTTTTTTCACCTCGAAATTCCATTTCCAGATTTCGTAGATGGCGGGGTAAACCATCAACTCCAGGAGGAACGATGTGAAGATGCCCCCGATCATGGGGGCGGCGATGCGTTTCATGACGTCGGCGCCGGTCCCCGAGGCCCACATGATGGGAATCAACCCCAACATCAGCGTGGCCGCGGTCATGAACTTGGGCCGGATACGCTTGGCCGCGCCGTCAATAATGGCGCTGTGCAACTGATCGCGGCTCTTAAGCCGCCCTTCGGTTTTCGCCTGGGCGTAAGCCAGGTCCAGGTACAGCAGCATGAAGATGCCCGTTTCCGCATCTATCCCCAGCAAGGCGATCAAACCGACCCAGACCGCGATGCTCATGTTGTAGCCCAGTAGATACAGGAACCAGATGGCGCCCACCGCCGAGAACGGCACGGCCAGGATGATGAGCATGGTCTTGGGAATGGACCGGGTGTTCATGTAGAGGAGCAGGAAGATCAGGAACAGGGTGAGGGGAACCACCACCAGCAGGCGCTGCTTCACCCGCTGGGCCGCCTCGTACTGGCCGCTCCAGGAGATGGCGTACCCCGGCGGCAGTTTCACCTTGTCCGTGAGCAGGCGGGCCGCTTCCTCCACGTAACCGTTCGCATCCCGATCGGTGATGTCGATGTACACATAGCCCGTCAGCAGGCCGTCTTCATCCCGGATCATGGCCGGCCCACTGGCCGTCTTGATGCTGGCCAGCCGCCCCAGGGGGATTTGCCGCTTGCCGTCGGCGGCCGGCACCAGAACGCGTTCCAGGGCGCTGAAATCGGAGCGGAAATCCCGCTGATAGCGCACGTTGACTCCGTAGCGTTCCCGCCCTTCCACGGTAGTGGTCACATTGTCCCCGCCGATGGCATTGGCGATCACCTCCTGTACGTCGGCGATGCTCAAACCGTAGCGGGCCAGTTCCTGCCGATGCCATTCGAAATCGAGAAAATAGCCGCTCCCGGTCCGCTCGGCGAAGACGCTGCGGGTACCTTTGACCGCGGGCAGGACGGATTCAATCTGCATCCCGATCTGCTCGATGGTCTTGAGATCAGCCCCGGAGATCTTGATGCCGATGGGGGTTCGAAGCCCGGTGCTCAACATCTCGATGCGGCCCTTGATGGGCATGGTCCAGGCGTTGGCCAGACCCGGCAGTTTCAGCGCCTCATTCATCTCATCGATGAGTTTTTCCTGGGTCAGATTTGGCCGCCAGGCCGATTTGGGCTTCAGGGTGATCACCGTTTCCAGCATGGATACCGGGGCCGGATCGGTGGAGGTCTCGGCCCGGCCCGCTTTGCCCAGGACCCGGTCTACCTCGGGAAACTGCTTGATGATGCGGTTGGTGACCTGAAGCAGTTTCTGCGCCTCGGTGATGGAAATTCCGGGCATGGTGGAAGGCATGTAGAGAATGGAGCCTTCCTCCAACGGCGGCATAAATTCCGAGCCTAACTGCGAATAGACCGGAAGCGTGATGAGCACCAGGGCCAGGGCCCCCCCGATCACCCACCATTTCCGGCGCAGCGACCAGGTGACTAACGGTTCATAAAACCGGATCAAGCGGCGGCTGATGGGGTGCTTTTCTTCGGGATAAATGGTGCCCACGGCCACGGCGTTGGTTATCCGGCACAACCACGGAGGCCGGAAGTTGAAATTCTGCATGTGGGTAAACAGGAGCCGCAGGGCCGGGTCCAGGGTGATGGCCAGGACCGCGGCCACGATCATGGACAGATTCTTAGTGTAGGCCAGGGGCTTGAACATCCGGCCTTCCACCGACTCCAGGCTGAGCACCGGCAGAAATGACACCGCAATCACCAGCAAGGCAAAAAAGCTGGGCCCCGCCACCTCCTTGACCGCCTTGACCACCACCTCCTGGTAGTCTTCCAGGCGGCCCGTCTGGTGCCATTTCTCCAGTTTTTTGTGGACCTGCTCCACCATGACGATGGCCGCGTCCACCAGGGTCCCCACCGCGATGATGATGCCCCCCAGGGACATGATGTTGGCCGTGACCCCCATCAGCCGGAAGGGAATAAAGGAAATCAGCACCACCACCGGGATGGTGATCACCGGAATGATGGCGCTGGGAAAGTGCCACAGGAAGATCAGGATCACCAGGGAGACGGTGATCAAGACCTCCACCAGGGTGGATTTCATGTTGCCGATGGCCCGCTGGATCAAGTCGGAACGGTCATAAATGGGCACAACCTGGACGCCGCTGGGGAGCCCCGGTTCGATGGCCTTGATCTTGGCCTTGACCGCTTCAATCACGTCCAGGGCATTTTGGCCCTGCCGCATCACCACAATCCCGGACACCACTTCCCCGGTCCCATCCAGGTCGGTGACCCCCCGCCGGTAATCCGGCCCTGTGACCACTTGACCGATATCCTTGACCCGAATCGGCGTGCCGTCCGGGCTGGCCGTCAGGACGATATTCTCGAAGTCTTTAAGGGAACGGGCGTAGCCCCGGCCCCGCACCATGTATTCGGTGCCGCCGAATTCGATCAGCCTCCCGCCCACTTCCTGGTTGCCGCCGGCCACGGCCTTCACCACCTGACTGATAGACAGGTTGTAGGCTTGCAGCCGGTTGGGGGCGACGTTGACCTGGTATTGCCGGACGAATCCTCCCACCGGCGCCACCTCCGCCACCCCGGGTACGGCTTTGAGATAAGAGCGCAGATACCAGTCCTGATAAGAACGCAGCTCCTCCAGGCTATGCTTGCCGCTCGGGTCCACCAGGACGTACTGGAAGATCCAGCCCAGGCCGGTAGCGTCCGGCCCCAATTCGGTCTTGACCCCGGCGGGCAGGCGCGGCAGCACCCCGGACAGGTATTCCAGGGTCCGGGACCGGGCCCAATAGATGTCGGTGCCGTCTTCGAAAATGACGTAAACGTAGGAGTAACCGAAATCCGAGAAGCCGCGCACGGATTTCACCCGGGGGCCCCCTACCATGGCGGTGACAATGGGGTAGGTCACCTGGTCTTCCATGATGTCCGGGCTGCGGTCCCACCGGGAGTAGATGATCACCTGGGTGTCGGTGAGGTCCGGGATGGCGTCCAGGGTCAGATGCTGCATGGACCACCACCCCATCAGGCAGGCTGCGGCCACGATGATAAAGACGATGACCTTGTTGTGCACCGAAAAATCGATGATGCGGTTAATCATGGGTTGGCATCCCCCCATGCGATGCGGACGGAAGCGCCTTCTGTTGCTTCTGGGCACCCTTTCCGGCCGCTTGGCCCACATATCTCGCCGGCTCTTTACCGAACTGCCGATTACATTGGTAGGAGTCAAAATAGTAGGTCTTGCCCTGATATTCACTTACCCAGCCGGCGGCTTTGGCCTTGCTCTCGTCCACGTCCATGCCGCAGACCGGGTCCTTGGACATGGCCGGGGGCGCCGCCGCTTTCTGGTTGCCTGCCGGGGAAACCGCCTCTTTCGGGGTTCCAGCCTTCTTGCTCAAATAGCGTTCCGGCTCTTCGTCAAAGTTATTCTTGAAATAGATGTTGAAAAAATAGTAGGTCTTGCCCTGATATTCGCTCACCAGGCCGACGGCTTTGGCCTTGCTCTCGTCCACGTTGAAGCCGCTGACCGGATCCTTGGCTAAGCCCGGCGGCAGCGTCTTTTCACCGCTCACCGGAGGCTTCTTTTTGGTTCCAGCACCCTTGCCCACATAGAGTTCCGGCTTTTTGTCGAAGTTCTGTTTGCATTGAATGGAGTCAAAAAAGTAAGCTGTCCCCCGATATTCGCTCACCAAGCCGAAATCCCTGGCCGTGCCCTCGATCACGGGGGTGCCGCAGACCGGGTCCTGGAGCACCCCCAAGCTAAGCCCCTGGGTCCTTTGTCCCGCCAGGCGGAGTGCCTCCTTTGGGACAACAGCCGCCTTGACACTATAGCGTTCCGGCTCTTTGTCGAAGTTCTGTTTGCACTGCTCGGAATCAAAAAAGTAAGTCTGCCCTTGATATTGGCTCATCTTGCCGGTTGCCTTGGCCGGGACCTCATTTACGACCTTGCCGCAGACGGGGTCCTTTACCATCCCCGGGGGCACCGGTTGCTCTTTAGTGTCTGGGGGAAAGCCCGTCACTTTTTTGGTTTCGGCGTCCTTCCCGGCATATTTCGCCATGTTATTATCAAAAACTAACTTACAAATATCGAAATCAAAAAAGTAGGTCTGCCCCTGATATTCGCTCATCCTGCCGGCGGTCCTGGCTTTACCCCCGTCCACCTCCATGCCGCAGACGGGGTCCTTGGACATGGCAACGGACACCGCCTGTCCCTTGCCGTCTCCCGTGACGCCTTGCGCCTTTGGTGGTTCAGCCCCCTTGCCCGCATAGCTCTGCGGCTCTTTATCAAAGTTCTGTTTGCAAATGTCGGAATCAAAAAAGTAGGTCTGCCCCTGATATTCGCTCATCCTGCCGGCGGCCCTGGCTTTACCCCCGTCCACCTCCATGCCGCAGACGGGGTCCTTGGACATGGCAACGGACACCGCCTGTCCTTCGCCATCTCCCGGAGTGCCTTGCGCTTTGGGTGGTTCGGTCCCCTTACTCACATAGCGCTCGGGATTTTTATCAAAATGCTGTTTGCACCCCTCTGAGCAGAAATAATAGGCCTGGTTATTAAAAATGCTTTGGAAACCTAAAGACTTGGCTTTGCTCTCATCCACATTAAGGCCGCAAACGTGGTCCTTGGTAACCTCGCCGAACATCCCTGCGGCCGCCAGCCTCATGCGGCTTTCGGAATCTATGAGGAAGTTGCCGGAGATGACGATCCGCTCCCCGGGCTTGAGCCCCTGAACAATCTCCACCTGCTCGCCGAAGCGTCGGCCGGTTTCCACTCTCCTGGGTTCGAAAAAGCCATTGCCGCGATCCACAAACACGGTCTTCTTGAGTCCAGAATCGAGAACCGCGTCCGCCGGAACTGTGATGGCGGGAGGAAGATTAATAGGAAACTCCACATCGACGAACATATCGGGCCTGAGGGCGTATCCAGGATTATCCGCCTCCAGACGCACCTTAAAGCTGCGGGTGGTAGGGTCGACTTGCGGCAGCACATCGCTCACCGTGGCCTGGAAAGCTTGCTGCTGATCAGGCAGAGACACCGTTGCCTTTTCTTTGGGCCGAACATACTGGGCCTCGTTTCCGAACAGGTCGGCGGTAATCCAGACCCGGGTCAAATCCGCCAACTTATATAACTCGAAACCACGGTCAAACTTCAGTCCGGGAGAGACATTCCGGGCCAGGATAAAACTGGTGGCCGGCGCCCGCAAGGTGATTTCTAGGGTAGGTTTACGAGTGCGGATGAGTTCCTCAATCTGGGCCTTTCCCATGCCCAGGCCCTCCAGATTTTTTAAAACCGTCTCCATCGCTTGGGTGTTAGCAGCAGTCTGGAGCGGGGAAAGTGATACCCTATCTCTTTGATCCAATAAACTAAGGGAACCTATAAACCGGGCCTGCTCAGGGAGGATTTCAGGATTATAATAGGTAACCAGGGGGGCGTCCTTCATGACCAGGCTGCCGGTGGAATTGGGGTAAACTTGCCGGATAAAGCCGTTGCTGGCCGAATTCAAGCGGTAGATCCGGGTCTCATCCACCTCAACTCTTCCCAAGGCCCGAAGAGTAAAGCTCCAGGGAGTTTTTGCCACCTGGCCCAGCCGTACCCCGATAATCTGCTGTTTTTCAGGGGTGATCTTAACGGACCCCGGCGGCATGGTCGAGGCGGCAACCCGGTCTCCGTCATCGGCGTAGACCGGCTCCATCTTCATGCCGCAGGGCGCCAACCCCGGCTCGGGAGACGTGTGAGCCGGATTCATGGGATCTACATAGTACAAAATGCGGCGGCTCCCGGCCACCTTTTGGTCAGCGGCTTTGCTTTGCCCGTACCAGGACCCCGCCAGAAATAATAGTGCCAATATAAGCAGGAGTGTGGGCACGTACCAATATTGCTTGATGACTGCTGGCAGTTGTTGCAACCCAATGCCGGAGTTCGGTTTTTCCATTTCACTCCCCGATTCGGCCTCTGGGGCCAAAGAATTAAATTAGGCCTAAATTGTTTGTGAGATTATGCCCCAGCGTGAGCTTGGTCAGTCCCAGATGAATGCCTGGGACTCCCCAGCCCGAGGTTAAACCCCAAAAACGCCCCCTTACCCGAAGGCAACTCTTTCCTAAATATTTATTACTCAGGCCATAAAATTGTTCCCATAATCAGAACCAGAGACTACGAAAATTAATTGTGTGATCCGATGGAATGGGAACTATTAAGTGGCCTGAGTAATATGATAGCACAAATTAGTTGTGCTTTCTATTGTGCGCTAAATTAGCGGCATCCATAGTCGAGTGTGCCTCTAATCGGTGACAAAATCGATGCGTGAAACAATCCTATGGTACCACAATGTCTTAGGAGAAGGGTTACCTTCAAAGAGTTCCATCGGTTAAATTTTGCGACAATGGTTTCAAAGTGTGACCTGCCTAGAGAAAGATTGAGCGTAACCCCTTAAGCGGTTTTTCATGGGTAAGTTTCGTTGACCTGGCAGAATGAGGCATTATATTTTTTGAAATAGGCGACTCAATTCATACTCGCCTTAACGGGGGTTGGCTATTGATAAAGGGGTAATCAAAATCTCCCGCGTCATGGCAACACTCAATCTCACTAGGAGGTACCGATAATGAAAAGATTTGGGATCTTGCTCATCGTGGCACTGTTTGGTTTGGTGATGGCCTGCGGCAGTCAGGAAGAGAAGAAAGCCCCTGCCAAAACGGCGGCCCCGCCGGCCAAGGCCGAGAAAGTAGTGCCTCCGGCCCCACCGGCAACGCCTCCTCCCGCGGCCCCGGAGCAACCGAAGCCGGAGCACCCCAAGCCGGAGCACCCGAAGTAAGGTCCGTGCTCTTGATTGCGGCCTATTGGCCCACGTAAGGAACTTCTATGAGCTGGTGCACAATAATATCAGCGGGGGTAGTAGTCTGCCTTGTGTTTGCGGGTGGCGGGCGGCGAGAGGGGCAAGACTCGCAGGCCGCGTCTGCCCCGCCCGGCCCCAACTTGGTAACAACCGATATCCAGGCAGGCATCGAGAGGCACATCGAGGCGCAGGTCCGCCGGGGAGTGAGGATATTTCAAGCTTCCTTTCCGTGACCAGGAACTCCGTCTCAAGCTGGTCCGCGTCCACACCGAATACCTGTCGAAACTTGGTCCTAACCGCTATTTCGCCTGTGTGGACTTGGCGGACATCAGCGAGGGCGACAAGTATACGAGTCTGGCCACCTACTACTTTGGCCACCATCCGGCCAACCGCATCGAATTCAGCCGCGGTCGCGACCTTGTAGTTGAACCGGGGCCCTATTCAGGCCCGATAAATTTCCTGGCCTATCCCGTGCTGGAAATAGGCGGCAAGCCGGTAAAGGCAGCGGTCGAGTTCTCCTTCAAAAGAAGCAGCCACCGCCGGTAGTCTTTACCCTGCCGGATTGATCGATTTAATCGAAGCCAATGACAACCGATTAAAGGGGGTGGCTTGAAACGGTGCCGCCTTAATGCGGTTTATCAGAGGAAAATAGTCTTTTCAGAGGCTTTTGTGCTATCATGATTTCTAGGAGAATGTATTGCCTCCCAGCCCGAAGGAAAGAGGTGAACTGAGAAATGGCGAAGCTTGGGAGCAAAAAGCGTCCCGCGGTAGTCAAGGTTCATACTGAGGAAAAGGCTCAGGAGATTTTGGACCTTTGTAACGAACATGGCTGGCAGGTTATCGTGGGGATAGAAAATGATAAGCCGGAGGACATCACGGATGTAGAAAGGCTTCTCAACCCCGGGGAAAAACCACTGACCCAGCCCCAAATCACTTTTCCACCTAAAATAGGGCGCAATGCTCCTTGTATGTGCGGGAGCGGCTTAAAATATAAGAAATGCTGTGGTAAAGGGGGATAATAGAGATAATTGCCACGCATAAACTGCGCTGACCAGAAACTTATCAACCGGCTGAAAATTCCACCTATTCATCCCATAGTGAAACTTTTCGGCCTAAAATTTTCCTGCCATTCCCGCCGGTAACCTGGCGTTCCCCTATCACCGCCACCTGAAATCTGCCTCCCCACAAGTGCCTGTGCAAGATAACGAAACGAAAGCACGTCTTTGAATTCGCTTCGCTACAATTAATGTTTCCCCAGTTCTAGTGCACCCAGTCATCCAACCTGCACCTGAGAGAAGCCAAAGAAACGACAAAAATGAAATGGGCCGTTTGGGAGTCTACGGCATACCATTGTATTTTACCACGCTTTCGGGCCTGCCGGAAAAAACAAAGCTACTGTTCATGTGGTTTCGCTCATCAAGCCCAATCCGCCTTAACACATCTGCCCAATTCTGAAAGTCTTCGTATTCATTCACTATTGGATTATTGACCGGTTGCTCCTCCAATTCCGGGTGCTCTGCCACGAACTGTGCATAAACATGTTCGGCATGGTCCTCGAACTCTGCATTAAAAAGGTACGCCCGGCGTGGGACGAACAGTGCCAGTGTTTTTGAGAGCAAAACATAAGAAAGGACCATCATAGAAGGAATAGGCCAGTAGAGATACCACGGATCTTTAACGCCATCCTCTTTCATTTTTTCATTGAGGACGAGCAAGTGCCAGTATTCGTTATCCTGCGCTTCCCGGCTCCATTTCACCACGTCGTGGGCGTTTCGAACCAGTTCTTGGTTTCGATAGTGCCGCGTCATGCGTGCATACTGACGGTTTTCCCAGGCTCGATAAGGAATGCTGGCGAGTGTTTCAATGAGCTTGGCTTTGCCAAGAGTAACCTGCTTTCCGGTAATTACGTCCATCATACGAAAAAAGAATCGAGCTAACCATGAATACTGGTATCGAGGGCGATCCATTGACTCTTGTTGTGCCTTTTTTAGATCGATTTTAGCCTCTTGCATGTAACTGCCTCCAAATTTAAACTAATTGATAATGTAATCACTTCAGGATGCAGGTCAAGTGACCTACCCCCAGAAAACTGATCCACATGTTAAGTTAGAGTGGTGGATCAAAGGGAGGCAGGGAGATGAGCAGGAAGCTTTATACGCCGGAGCAGATCATTGGGAAGCTACGGGAAGCAGAAGTGGCGTTATCTGGCGCAATCCCCATAGCCCAAAACCGGACTGATTCCTCCACAACCCAGGCTTAGTTCATGATGACGATTATGAGAATGTGCTCCGCAATTCTCACAACCGCCTACTGCATCTGAAATCTTCCTCCCCACAAGTGCCCGTGCCAGATAACGAAACGAAAGCTGGCATTTCCCCGGGTAATATGATAATTGTTGAAGCTGGCAAAGCCAGTGCACATCGACCTCCACCCTAATTTAAAATTTGGTACAATTACCAGGGGCGACTCACTGAACCTATCTTGGCCTGCGAGTGCCTGCAAATCTGCGCCATGACCCTAACGGTCATCATCCTGGTGGAGATCCATAACTGAATATTGGGTACACGGCTTGCGCCCGAGACGACCTGGTATCTGAAAGAGTAAGACGGTTTTACAGGGAGGGGAGGGATGAACAAACGGCTTAATATAGCGATTTTTCTCAGTTTCGCCTTTATCCTGTCGCCCATCTGGAACAGCGCCTCGGGTGCGTCTATTAAGGATACGGAATCTGCCACCCATGGGGACGAAGCTGCCTCCTATCAAATTGTCAATACTTACCAGTATCCGGGCTACCGCCTGGTGCAATTCAACCTGGGGGTGTTGTCCCATTATTCCTATATGCTCATCAGCGGCGGCCAGGCCCTGGTGGTGGATCCGGGCCGGGATGTTTCGGTCTACCTTGATCTGGCCAAAAAGGAGAACTTAAAGATCAAAGGGGTCTTCCTGACCCACAATCACGCCGATTTCGTGGCCGGGCATCTAGAACTGGCCAAGGCAACCGGCTGTCCTATTTATGCCAGCGCCAAGAGCGGCGACCAGTTCCCCCACCAATCCCTCAAAGAAGGCTCCAAAATCGAAGTGGGGGACGCCGTGGTTAAAATCCTGGAGACCCCGGGGCACACCCCCGACGGCCTCTGCGGCGTCGTGGCCCCGAAAAAGCAACCGGATAAGCCGAATCTCATCCTCACCGGCGATGTGCTGTTTATCGGCAGCGTTGGCCGTCCCGATCTCATGGGAGGAACGGCCTCTGCCGCCTCCCTGGCTTCCCAGAGCTACGACACCTGGACCCAGAAACTCAGCAAGCTTCCGGATAATCTCAATATCTTCCCGGCCCACGGCGCCGGCTCCCTCTGCGGCGCCCACCTGAGCGACGAGCCCACCTCCACCCTTGGGGCCCAGAAAATCGCCAACCCGTATGTAAAACACAAAACCCGGGGGGAATACATCGCCGCGGTCCTGGAGGGGCTGCCGGAAGCGCCCCAATATTTCAAGCACAACGCCACCCTGAACCAGAAGGGACCGGAGCTTATAAACTGGCAGGAAAAGCCGGTTGAAAAAAAGCCTGGAAAGGATCTGACCGATCCGAGAGCATTTTATGTGGTGGACATTCGGAACGCCAAGGAATACGCCGCAGGCCACATCCCGAATTCGGTGAATATCGCAGTGCGCGGGAGGTTGGAGACCTGGGTGGGGATAATGGTCCCCTGGGGCAGCAACCTGGTGTTCTGCGGCAACCCCAAGGACCTCAAGGAAGCGGTCCATCGCATGCATCGGGTGGGCTACCGGGCTGAAGTCATCACCCCGGAGGCCTGGAAAAAGGCCGGGTTGCCCCTGGCCAAAAACGACCTGATCAGCCCCCGGGAGCTTTATGCCCAGATGCAGACCCCGGATAGCCCGGTGGTAGTGGATGTGCGTCTGCCCACCGAGTGGATGGGCCTGCGCATCGGCACGGTGGTAAACCTGCCCCTCACTCACCTGGCCGAACTGGCCCCAGCCAAATTGGACCAGGAACAGCGGGTGGTGACGGTGTGCAATTCCGCTTTTCGTTCCAGCCTGGCGGTGGGGATTCTGGAGCGGCTGAATTTTAGAAAGGTGGCCAGTCTGGACGGCGGCAGCGAGGCTTGGATTGCCGCAGGTCTTCCCACCTTTGGGCCCGAGGCCCGGCAGGCGGCGGCAACCGCACCCGCGGCGAGCCCGGCCCCGGTTCCCAAGCGGGACCTTAAACTGCCGGAACGCCTCTCGCCCGCGGCCCTCAACCGCCTGATGCTCGACTTACCCAATACCTTTGAACTGGTGGACATCCGGCCGCCCGATGCCTTCAACGACTATCATTTGCCGGGTTCCCGCAACGCCGACATTGATGATGTTATGAAAAACCCGGCCTATCTTGCCGGTTCCGTGCCTCTGATCCTGCTGGACCGGGACGGGTCTCTGGCCATGGCCGTGGGTGGCATCCTCTCCCAAAAGACCCCCCGGCCCATCAAGGTCCTGCATGGCGGTTTAGACGCCTACTGGACGGAATTGGAACTCAAGGGGGCCGTGCGGGAGACCCCGATTCCCGGAGCTGGTCCCACCGGGGTGCAGCAACCGCCTGCGGCGGCGCCTCCCGGCGGCCCGCCGGCGACTCCCCCTCCGGCTCCGGCCCCACCCAAGAAGAAATCGGCGGGGTGCTGAGATGAACTCCAACAACTACATGAATCCCTACCTGGCTGGCATATTTCTCGGACTGGTGCTGCTGGCTTCTTTTCTCATCTTAGGGGCCGGCCTGGGGGCTTCGGGGGGGCTCGCCCGGCTGGGCGCGGCCCTGGAGGCGGCTTTGGCCCCGCAGCACACCCAGGCAAGCGCCTACTTCGGGCCCTGGGGCCCGAACTACCTGAGTTACTACCTGGTGTTCATGTTACTGGGAGCCTTCCTGGGAGGCCTCGTTTCGGCAGTAATTTCTAAACGCCTCCACCTTACCGTGGAACGGGGTCAAACCTGCAGCGTCAAGCAACGGGTGATTTACGCCTTGACCGGTGGCATCTTGGTGGGCTTTGCCAGCCGCCTGGCCCAGGGCTGCACCTCGGGCCAGGCCCTGACCGGCGGGGCCATGCTCTTGAGCGGCAGCCTGGCCTTTATGGTGTGCCTGTTTGCCAGCGGTTATGCCGCGGCCAAATTTTTCCGGGGGCAGTGGCATGATTAAGACCTTTTTTGGCGCCGGCACGTTGGAGACCTCGGGGGCGTTTCTGGCAACATTGATCATCGGAGTTCTCTTCGGGGTCGCCCTGGAGCAGGCCGGATTCGGCAGCTCCCGGAAGCTGACCGGGGTGTTCTATTTTGAGGACATGGCCGTGATCAAGGTCATGTTCAGCGCCCTCATTACGGCCATGCTGGGTCTGGCTTACTTTCAGGCTGCGGGGCTCATCGGCCCGTACGAACTGTATTTTATGCCCACAGTTTATGGGGCCCAGATCATAGGTGGCCTGATCTTCGGCGTCGGCTTTGTCATGGGTGGCTGGTGCCCCGGCACCGCCGCAGTGGGCCTGGCCTCCGGCAAGCTGGACGCCCTGGTCTTCTTCGGCGGGGCAGTGCTGGGCAGCATCGGCTTCAATGAACTCTTCCCGGTGATCCAGCCGCTTTACACCTGGGGGAGCCAGGGCGTGGTGTTCATTTACCAGACCCTGAACCTGAGCCTGGGAAGCTTCGCCCTGATCTTCACCCTGGTCGCCGTGGCCTGCTTCTGGGGAGTGGAGTTCCTGGAGCGGCGCAGGGGCAAAGTGGCCGCGGAGGGGCGCAGCAAGTTTCTCACCTCTTTCAGTGTGGGGTTGGTGGTTCTGGCCCTGGGACTCACGCTCTTCTCCGGCACGCCGGCGCCGTCAGCCGGCCGGCCGGCCGGGGAGGCGGAACTAATCGCCCAGGTGGAAGGCGGACGCGACCACATGGACCCGGAAGAATTGGCCGATCGCCTGATGCGAGGCGAGCCGAACCTCCTGGTGGTAGATATCCGGCCGGCCAACGAATATCAGGTTTTTCATATCCGTGGGGCGCGCAATATCCCTTTGAGTCAGCTGGCCGGGGAACTGGCCCCCCACAAGAACCGGGGGTTGATCGTTCTCTACTCCAACGGCATGACCCATCCGGCCCAGGCCCGGGATTCCTTGTCCCGGCAGGGTTACGGCAACGTCTATCTCCTGACCGACGGGCTCCAGGGCTTTATGGAGCGGTGCTTGAAGCCGGTGTCGCTGCGGTCCGAACCCTTAACCCCGGAGGCCGCGGCCCGGGTCAGGGCCTGGCGGGCCTATTTCAGCCCGGCAGCGGCCACGCCGGCTAACGCCGCCGGTGCCGTGGCCACTCCCCGACCCGACGAACTGCCCCAATCCCTTCCGGGGTTGGTGGAGCCCGACTGGTTGCCCCGTCACCTGGGCCAACCCTGGCTCAAGGTCATCGACCTCAGGGGCCAGCCGGAATATAACTCCGGCCATATCCCCGGAGCCGTCTTGATGAGCGTCGAAGGCTTTCGGGGTCTGGTGCGCGGGGTGCCCTCGATGTTGCTCCCCGCCCCAATGCTGGCCAGCCAGTTTTCCCTGTTGGGCATTCACCCCACCGATCTAGTGGTGTTCGTCACCGGAGAAAAGTTATATGACGGCACTTTGGTGGGCATGGCCTGCGAGCGCCTGGGCCACAGTCGCTATGCCGTGCTCCAGGGGGGAATGGCTGGATGGCTGTGGGGAAAGCGGCCTGTAGACACGCTCTTGCCCGCCGTGACCCCCAGCCGGTATCCGGAAAGCTCCGCGGATAACTTCACGGTGGACTACCGGCGCGTCTTGAACGCCATGCAGGACAAAAAGACGGTGATTATCGATGTCAGACCGGCCGACTACCACACCGGGAAAAAATCCGATGAAGCCCGGGCCGGTCATATCCCCGGGACGGTCAACCGGCCTTTTTCCGAAGATGTGGTGAAGACTGACCAGGAGGTGCGCTTTAAACCGGTGAGCGAGTTGGCCGGGGCTTACGAAAAGATTATCCCAACTCGGGAAACCCCGGTCATCGTCCACTGCCGCACCGGCCACCAGGCCAGTCAGACCTTTTTTGTGCTGAAACGGTTGCTGGGCTATAAAAACGTCTATTATTACGACGCCGGCTGGACTGAGTGGGCCGCCCGGCCAGAACTGCCGGTGGCCCCGATGGTGAACAAGTAGTTTATGCTTATGGCTTGAAAATGGGGTCGAGGGCCTCCTTTAAGACTCAAAACCGACGGGTAAAATTTAGATATCCAGATATCAAGCGGCTTTCTTCCATTTATTTATCTCCAGTCTGATGGAATGTTGAAATTGTTT